>JBFWJN010000011.1:0-26021 GCA_050253185.1 Kiritimatiellales bacterium
AAGGTCTGCAGCAAGCAGGAAGCCATCGGCCAATGCCGCCGATGGCTCAGCGAAAACCTCTCCGGCATCGAAACCGAAGCCGTCAACAGCACCGCGCTCGCCGCATAAATGGCCGCCAGCAGCGACCGCGCCGCCATTGCCAGCGCGCTCGCCGCCGAGCTCTACGGGCTCGACGTCATCGCCGAAAACATTCAGGACGTCAGCGGCAACACCACCCGCTTCCTCGTCATCGGCCGCAAATACAGCGACCCGACCGGCGACGACAAAACCTCCGTATACTTCAGCTTCAAAAACGAAGTCGGCGCCCTGCACGCCGCGCTCGACATCTTCAAGCGCAACGGCATCAACCTCACCAAAATCGAATCGCGGCCCAGCCGGAACAAAGCCTGGGAATACCTGTACTTCGTCGACTTTGAGGGCCATGCGGAAGATCCGAACGTCAAAGCTGCACTCACCGCCCTGGAAAAACACTGCTCCATCTTCAACGTGCTCGGCTCCTATCCGCGCGCCGAAGCCTGAGGTTCCAACCTTTGGAAAAAAGGAGAAACGGTTTTCCAGACATTGGAAAAAATATGAGCGAACCCCTGAAAATTTCGATTGGCGTCGTCGCCTTGAACGAAGAGGCAACCATCGTTGCCGCGCTGACCTCGATTCTCGAACAGACCATTTTCACAAACGCCGGTAAACTCAAAATGGAACCCGAGCTGGTGGTCATCGCCAACGGCTGCACCGACCGGACCGTCGAGGTTACCGCGCAGTTCTTCGGGCGTTCGCGCGTGGAATTCCCGGAAGGCGGTCCCGTTCAGCTTCGCATCGAAGACGTTGCGGAAGCCGGTTTTCCCAATGCCTGGAACCTGCTGGCGCACACCTACAGCCGTAAAGACGCCGACTTTATTTTTTTTGTTAATGCCGACATCGTCATCAGTCAGGCCGATGCCTTCGAGCAGATGCTCAAAACGATCGGGAAAGACTACGACATGAAAGTCGTCTCGCCGCTCGGCATCAAGCATATCGAAAAAGCGAAATGCAAAACGATGTACGACCGGCTCAACCTGGCCGTCACCCGTTTTACCGAAAAAAACCAGACCGGACAGGTTCGCGGGCACTGCCTCTGCGCCCGCTCCGCAGCCATGCGGACCGTCTGGCTGCCGAAACAGTTTCCCGGCGCGGTCGACGGGCTGTTCAAGCGCCTGATCGTCAGCGACATGGCATCGCGCCCGGACAATCCCGCGCGCATCGGCGTGGCGTCCGGCGTGTTTTATACCTTCGAAGCCTACCGGACCTTTTACGATATTTACTGCCGCCGCGTCCGGCTGTTCGTCGGCCAGACCTATATCGAAACGCTCATGCGGCATCTCAAGACCATGAAGGCTGAACAGCCGGACCTGAACATAACGGCCTACCTGCGCGCCCGTGACGACGCCGATCCGGCATGGGTACACCGTCTCGTTTTCCTGAGCATTCGGGTCAGAGGTCTGTTTCCGACCATGCCGTCGCCGTGGTTCCGGTTCCGGTTCTGGCAGAACCCGAAGATCGGTGTGTTCAGAAAGCTCGGCATGCTGCCCGTCGCCGTCATGGCGTTCCTGTTCGATGTTCCCGTCTTCCTGTCTGCCGCATGGCTCTTGAAAGTCGGTCGCGTTTCCAATGTCTGGAAAGACACCCGCAACCGCGGCGTGCAGCAGAACGTTCCATTGTAAAAAGGAGATTCCCGTGCCGACCCACACCCTTCAGTTCCGTGTCCGCTACAGTGAAACCGACCAGATGCAGACCTTCTACAACTCGCGGGCACTCGAATGGTTCGAGGTCGGACGCACCGAACTGTCGCGCGCCATGGGCATTCCGTACTCGGAATGGGAAAAACGCGGGATATTTCTCCCTTTAATTGAAGCAAGGGTTTTCTTTCGCAGCGGAGCCCGCTATGATGACCTACTTGAAATGACCGTGACGCTCACCGCCGAGGGGCGGGCGCGGCTCCGGTTCGAAAATCGGATTGTGCAGGTCGAAACCGGAAAGCCCGTTGCCGACGGATACACCGTGCACGCCATGGTCTCAACGGAAACCCGACGCCCCGTTCGTGTGCCGGACTGGGTGATGGAACTTTTGGATTAATATATGCAACGACAGTTTTTGATGGGGAATGAAGCCGTCGCGCTCGGCGCACGGCACGCGGGCGCCGCCCGCGGAACGGGATATCCCGGAACACCGTCCAGTGAAATTCTGGATGTCTTCAGTAAACTCGGCGGCAAAGCCGAATGGGCGCCGAACGAAAAAGTCGCCGCCGAAACCGCGCTCGGCGTTTCCTTCGCCGGCGTGCGCGCCTTCGCCACCATGAAGCACGTCGGCCTCAATGTCGCGGCCGACGTGCTCTTCACCGCCGCCTACAGCGGCGTGGACGGCGCGCTGGTCTTTATCGTCGCTGACGATCCCGGCCTGGCCTCCAGCCAGAACGAGCAGGACACCTGCCGCTACGCCGTCGCCGCCGGGGTCCCGCTGTTCGAGCCGTCCGATTCGCAGGACGCCTACGACTTCACCCGGCTTGCCTTCACCGTTTCCGAACGCTGGAAAATTCCCGTTATCCTGAAACTGACCACGCGGGTCTGCCATTCCGGCACCGTCGTGATGCCGCGCGAGCCGGATACGGACCTGCCGCAGGCGCACTTTGAACGCAACATTCCGTATCACGTCATGGTTCCCGGCCACGCCCGCCCGGCGCACCGCCGGCTTCGCAAAAAGCTGGCCGAAATTGCCGCGTGGAACGAAGCCGATGGACCGAGCCGCGAAATCAAAGGTTCGAAGGAGCTGGGAATCATCGCTTCCGGCATCGCCTGGCAGCACGCGCGCGAAGCCTCACCGGAAGCCTCGTTCCTGAACATCGGCATGAGCTATCCGCCGCCGATGAAGCGGATTCTGGACTTTACGAAGACCGTTCAGCGCGCCGTTGTGATTGAAGAAAACGATCCGGTCATGGCTGACGCGGTGCGCGCTGCGGGCGGCATCATTGACAGCGCTCCGGAAATGTACCGCTTCGGCGAACTCAACGTCGATCGCGTCAAACGGATTCTGGCCGGCGATACATCGCCCGAGCCGGAGCCGCCGAAAGGCGTCCCGCCGCAGCTCTGCGCGGGCTGCCCGCACCGCACCACATTCGACGTGCTCAAAAAGCACAACTGCATCGTTGCCGGCGATATCGGCTGCTATACGCTCGCCGCGCTCCAGCCGCTCGCGGCGATGGACACGCAGATCTGCATGGGCGCCAGTCTCGGCGTCGGCCTCGGCCTGCGGCATGTGCTGCCGCGTGACGAGGCCAAGCGCGTTGTCAGCGTCATTGGCGATAGCACGTTCATCCACAGCGGGCTCACCGGTCTGGCCGAGATGACTTACAACGTGCCGCCGACCGGCCACGTCCTGCTGATTCTCGACAACTCGACAACCGCGATGACCGGCCTGCAGGAACACCCTGGCACCGGCCGGCTTCTCGACCACAGTTCGGCGTCGAAACTCGACTACGAAAAAATCGTCCGCGCCATGAATGTTCCAAACATTGGAACTTTTGATCCGGTTCGGCAGCGCGATGAATTTGAAGCGGCGCTCACCGAGGCGCTCGAAAAAGATGAACTGACCGTTCTGATTGTCCGCCGGCCCTGTATTCTGGCCGCGGCCCGGCGCGGTGCTAAAGCGGAATAATTTTATGAGCGAACAAATTACCAGTGTGCGTGTCGCCGGACTCGGCGGCATGGGCGTTCTCAAATCCTCCATGATTCTGGCGGAAGTCCTGTTCCGGCAGGGACTGGATGTCAAAAAGGCTGAAGTCCACGGCATGAGTCAGCGCGGAGGGTCGGTCTGCAGTGACGTCCGTTTCGGAAAAAAAGTATTCAGTCCGATGATTCCGTCCGGCGCCATCGATTTTCTCGTCCTCTTCCAGGACGACCAGTTTCCGCTGTATGAAAAGGACTGCTCGGCGGAAACCGTGATTCTGAAGCCGGATGCCTTTGGTCTTGAAAAACTGGAAAACAAAAAATCGCTTAATGTGGCGATGCTCGGCCTGCTCAGCCGTCACCTCGACGTGCCGGAAGCGGCCTGGCGCGACGTGATCTGTGAACTCCTGCCGGAAAAGCTGCGCGCGGTCAATCTCGCGGCATTTGATCTGGGACGGCAGGCTCAATAGGAAAAACGTGGAATGAAAACAGATATCCATCCCGACAGTATGCCCGATTATCTGGAGCCCGGTGAGCTGCGCGCGCTGCAGCTGACGCGACTGCAGAACACCGTGAAACGCTGCTATGACAACGTGGAGCTTTTTCGTCAGCGGATGGATGAACGCGGCCTAACACCGGATGATATCCGGACTTTGGACGATGTCGCCAAACTGCCGTTCACTCAGAAAACCGATCTGCGCGACACTTATCCGTACGGGCTGTTCGCCGTGCCGATGGAAGAGGTCGTTCGCCTTCATGCGTCGAGCGGAACGACCGGCAAGCCGATCGTGGTCGGTTATACGAGAGACGACCTCGATGTGTGGAGCAGCGTGATCTGCCGGTCGTTTGCGGCTATCGGAATGCACGCCGGGGATGTGTTGCAGAACGCCTACGGCTACGGACTGTTTACCGGCGGGCTCGGCGCGCACTACGGCGCCGAGCGGCTCGGCGCCACCGTCATTCCGATTTCCGGCGGAAACACCGAGCGCCAGATGATGGTCATGAAGGATTTCGGAGTGACGGCCATCTGCTGTACGCCCAGCTATTTCATTCACCTGATCGAGCGCGTCAAAGCCGCCGGAATCTGTTTTGATGACCTCAAAATCAAGGCCGGGATTTTCGGCGCGGAACCGTGGACGTCGGAAATGCGCGAATACATCGAGCGCGAATCGGGCATTAAGGCCTACGATATTTACGGGCTGACCGAAATCATCGGCCCCGGCGTCGGCATCGAGTGTTCCGAGCAGAACGGACTCCATATTTTCGAAGATCATTTTCTGATGGAGATCGTCGATCCGGACAGCGGCAAAGTGCTGCCGGACGGAGCCGAAGGCGAGCTGGTCATCACGACGCTCACCAAGCAGGCGTTCCCGATGATCCGTTACCGCACACACGACATTACATCGATTATGTCCGAGCGCTGTGCCTGCGGACGCACCATCCGCCGCATCAAACGCATTCGTTCGCGCAGCGACGACATGATGATCATTCGCGGTGTCAATGTCTTCCCGTCGCAGATCGAAGCGGCGCTGCTTTCCGTGGAGGAAACCGTTCCGCACTATCAGATCCTGCTGACCCGCAAGGGCGGGCTCGATCAGATCGAGGTGCAGGTGGAAGTGACGGCGGAGATGTTCGGCGACCGGATTCGCGAGCTCGAAAACACACAGAAACGGCTGGCTCATGCCATTGAACATACTGTCGGTCTGCGCGTGCCGGTTCATCTGGTCGAGCCGCAGACCATCGCCCGCAGCGAAGGCAAAGCGAAGCGGATTATTGATAAACGCAGTGAAGGGGAGGGATTGTCATGAAAATCAAACAGCTGTCCGTCTTTCTCGAAAACCGTCCGGGACACCTCGGACAGGTCTGCCGTACTCTGGCGGACGCCGGAATCGATATCGATACCATGACGCTGGCCGATACCGCCGAGTTTGGTATTTTGCGCCTGATCATCCGCGACTGGGAAAAGGCGCTTGCGGTTCTGCAGAATGCCGGGTTCACCGTCAGTGCAATCGACGTCATGGCCATCCAGGTGCCGGACCGGCCGGGCGGGCTTTCCTCCGTCCTGCAGGCGGCCGAACTGGCCGGCATCAGTGTGGAATATATGTATGCCTTTTCACGAGCCTGCGGCTGCGGAGCGATGGATACGGCCCAGATTGTTATTCGTTTCGATGATCTCGATCGAGCCTGCAGCACGCTGGCGGGCGCCGGGGTCGGAATCGTTTCCGCCGATGATTTTTATCAGAACAAGAAGAAGTGAAGTATGAAAACGAACAAGTGGATCTCCAGTGTCCCGGTCTACGAGCCGGGTAAACCGATTGACGAAGTTGCGCGCGAACTCGGCTTCGACGATATCAGCGAAATCATCAAAGTCGCCTCGAACGAGAATGAACTCGGGCCGTCGCCGAAGGCGCTTAAGGCGATGGCCGGAATCGCGCCGGAAATGCACCGCTATCCCGACGGAGGCTGCTTTGCGCTGAAGAGAAAACTGGCGGAACAGCTGGGCGTGAAACCGCAGAACCTGTTGTTTGGGAACGGCAGCAACGAGCTGATCGAATTTCTTGGTCACGCGCTGCTGGGAGCGGAAACCAATCTGGTGATGAGCGAGGGCGCGTTTGCTGTCTACCGGCTCGTCGCCGCTCTGTTCAATGCGCAGGCGATTGCCGTGCCGATGAAGAAATTTGCGCATGACCTAGACGCCATGCTCGCCGCGATCACGCCGAAGACCCGTATGGTGATTGTCTGCAATCCGAACAACCCGACCGGTACCATCGTATCGCCGGCAAAGATCCGGAATTTTCTAAAAAAGCTGCCGCAGGACGTGCTGGCGGTCTTTGATGAAGCCTATCTGGAATATATGCCCGATGACAAAAAGCCGGATCTGGTCAAAGAAATTCTCAAAGGCCGTAAAAACGTCATCGTGCTGCGCACCTTCTCCAAAATCTACGGACTGGCCGGGTTGCGTATCGGCTATGCGGTCGGAGGTGAAGAAATCATCGGGTTGCTCAGCCGCGTTCGCCAGCCGTTCAACGTCAACGCAATGGCGGAAGCCGCGGCGCTGGCCGCGCTCGACGACACGAAGCATCTGGAAAAATCCCGCAAAACCAATTTCCAGGGATTGGAACTTTTTGCCCAGAAACTTCCAACCATTGGAAAAGGGCTGAAGTTTGTGCCGTCGTTTGCCAACTTTATTCTCGTGAAGACCGGCAACGGCCGCGAGGTGTTTAAAGAACTACAGAAACGCAAGGTCATTGTTCGCCCGATGGACGGCTACGGCCTGCCGGACTGGATCCGCATCACCGTCGGCAAACCCGCCCAGAACCGCGCGGTGCTCAAAGCACTGAAAGAAGTCCTTTAAGGTATTTCTGTCTGCGGGGTTCCGGGAATCGTTCGATGGCGTAGCGGAGCATGGTGCGCGGCATGGATTGGTAGCGCGGGAGAAGGAAGTTTTCTTCTGTCTGCAGGTCACGGTTGCCGACTTCGCGGAGCATCCAGCCGACGGCTTTGTGCATCAGGTCTTCGCGATCGTTCAGCAGAAGGTCGGCAATGGCGAGGGTGTCATCAAACTGCTGCTGTCGGATGAAGTGAAAGGTGGCAAGAATGGCGATGCGCCGTTCCCAGAGACTTTCGGATTTTGCGAGCCGGTAAAGCGGTTTGCGGTTGCGATTGAAAAGGTGCCGGCCGACGATGTGTTCGGCGGAGCAGTCGACCAGATCCCAGTTGTTGATTTGGGCGGTATTTGCCAGATAGGCGCGGTAGAGAGGGGCGGTGTGGCCGCCGTGTTTCGCCTGATAGACCATGATCAGCAGGGCCGTCAGACGGACTTCGTGAAACGGTGACTGCAGAAGTTCGACCGTGTCCTCAAGATATATCTCGATATGATCTTTCGCCAGTCCGCGGAGAACGGGGACACGGATCCCCAGAAACCGGTCCCCTTCGCCGTACTCTCCCGGTCCGGTTTTGAAAAATCGTTGAGAATGCTCAGCATCCGCTTTGTTTCCCAGCAGTTTGAGCTGCCGTTCGATTTGTCCGGCCGTTGTCATGGGGAAGGCTTATTTGATCCGGAATGCGGTGCCGGTGAAGAGGGCGATGAGGGTGTCGTTCTGTTCGTCGCGGATTTCGATCTGGTAGATTGAAATGGTTTTGCGTCGGCTGACTTCCCTGATGCGGGCAGCCAGTGTGCAGTTGAGCGGCGCCGGTGCGATGTAGGACATGTCGGTCCGGAGTCCGGTGGAGGTGCGCCCGTCGGTGTTGGAGGCGATGGCGAACGCGTAGTCGGCCAGCGTAAAGATGACTCCGCCCTGCGCGACGCCGATTCCGTTGAGATGCTTTTCGGTAACCGTCAGGTGCGCGGACCAGGTTCCGTCGTCGCACTGGAACCGTTCAATCCCGATGTATTCCGCAAAACGGTCGTTTTTCAGATGTTCAGCCAGTTCGTTCATACAGAAAAGGTCGCACAGCGAGCCGGAAAATCAAATTTCCAATCATTGGAAAACCGCGGACTGTCCGGACTGCCGGAAGATACGACAAATTCCCCGCTTACGATTCAATTTCTCCGTCAGCACCGGTTACCAGTGCATCGGGCTGAAGGGATAGATGTAGTCGAATCTGAGCCGTTCAAACGTATCCATCCGAATGCCGGTCTGTATCAGCGAAGCCATTCCGATGATCATCAGGGCGATTGCTGCGGTCAGCAGCAGGGCCATGGCCATCGGGTGGTTCTGCAGCCAGTGGACCGGATGCGGCATATGGATTGCATGTGAGTGACGCAGATGCTCCATCCTTATCTTGTCTGACGGATGACGCCTCATGGTTTTCACCTCCTTCCGCTCTGAACTGCTCTATACCATTTTTTACGAAAAAAAGCAGTTTTTTAATCGGAATTGGATGTGTGAATTTTCCAATGATTGGAAACTTCGTAACCCGCCCAAAGGCGTCAGTAGGAAGCCGGGGTGCCGATCGGATTGACGTTGATTGATTTGCCGTCCACGTCGAGGTCCTCCCTGCTAAGGGTGGTGCTGCCCATATAGTTGGAGATGTCGCTCCAGTGCGCGGAGGTTCCGTCGGTTTTCCCGTTTTCAAAAGCCCATTGCTTTTTGGCAGCTTCCACGCTCGCGATGTTGGCTTCCCTGGCACGATTCTGGGCATTCCGGATGGCGTTTAAGAACAGAGGGGTTCCGGCCGCGGCAATCAGTCCGATGATCGTGATGACCATCAGAATTTCTATCAGCGTAAATGCGTGTTTTTTTTTCATGGAGATCGTATTTTTGTTCAGATTTATAGCAGATGGAAAGTCTTGGCTCAAGCGTTCCGAAATGGATGAGGCCGGGGCGGGATAGTTTTTATCCGGCGATTAGCCTTGGCGATTCGGCTTCTTTTTAATAGAGGGGATCAAATGACTGGTGGAAAGAACACGAATGGGTTCACTCTGACGGAGGTACTCGTGGCCGTGGCTGTTGCCGCCCTCTGTTTCTGCGGAATTTATGCTGTGAGCGTCCAGTGCCTGAAGCAGATCTGGTCGGCGAGAGATGCATCGAGGGCGGCTCTGGCGGCGGATTATGAGATTGAGAATCTTCGTACGGAATCCTGGAGCACGATTGAGGCGTATGGGTCTTCCTATGTGATGTCCGTTTCCAACAATCCGGCTCTGGGTCTCCTGAAAGGTGGCTCCGGCACGGTTTATCTGAGCCCGTTGGGCGGGAGCGACAGTGTGCAGCAGGCGACTGTGAATATTTCATGGACGGGACATCGGGGTGCACCGGTGACCAATTTTTCCACGGCGGTGATTGTTTCGGAGAACGGTTTCCTGCGATGAGAACCTTTGTTCCAGAACAGCGAAGGGGATTTACCCTTGTGGAGCTGATGGTTGCTGTGACAGTGGGAACGCTGGTGATGATTCTGGTTCTCGCCTCTTTCAGTACGCTGTCGACTTCGATGGCTGCCACCGGCCGTTACAGGGAAATGCACCACGATGTTCGATATGCGATGGGTGTGCTGCAGCGGGATATTACCCGGGGAACTGCGGTTTCTGACATTGCGAGTAACCGGCTGGTGCTCAGTACGACCGGGCAGGGCGGCACCGGTTCAGTTTCCGTGGTTTACAGTCTGTCGAGCAATGTGCTGACCCGGGCGGAGAGCGGCGGTGCCTCTGAAACGCTTGCATCAGGAGTGGATCGCGTGACGTTTACGCTGTACGATGCATCCGGCACGCTGATTTCAGATCCGGCAGACGCTTATTTTGTCGGAGTGGAGATGGCATTGGAAACGCAGGGAGTCCGGGATTCTTATACGGATAAGCTTCAGATGCGCAGCCGGATGCGAGCCAAGGGATTGTAATGTAATATGAGATTCCCCGGGAAACAGATCGCAGCGAAAAAGGAATCATCCCAAGGATTTGTCCTGCTCGTTGCGCTTATCATTACGCTGGCCGTCGGCATTGGTGCAGTCAGCCTGATCGGACTGACCCGTCAGGAATACCGTCTTTCCATGCGGTCCACGGCCTATTCAAAAGCACTGCAGGCGGCAGAGAGCGGAGCCAATCTGGCCTGTGAGGCGCTGGTAGACAGTGGGGACTGGTCTTCGTCTTGGAACACGAACGGATCGTTGACCAATGCCTCGGGTGCTGTGATTTCCAGCTACAGTGTGCTCGGTGGTCCGTCGGGATCGGACAGCTATGTCATCACATCCACGGGCCAGGTGGTTATGGCAGGCAGTACGATACAGCGGGTCGTCAGGATTACCGTGACGCAGACCGATGACGATGGGGGACCCCCCTTCCCGGCCAGTATTGTCTCCTGTCAGGCCTCGATTCACATGAGCGGCAGCGTCCGAGCCGATTCCTATGACTCAACAGACCCGACGAAGTCCACCAACGGGCAGTATGATCCGGCCAAGGCCACCCACAATGCGACGCTGGCAACTTTTTCGACTGACGATCCGGCGATTAAGGTGGACGGGGGAGCCCAGGTGGACGGCATCAGCGTTATGGTCGTTCCCGTCGGCGCGATCGTCGATATTGCACACTGGATTCAGTATACGGGCAGCATAGAGTATGTGTCGGATTATGAGGTTGAAGACGTGGAAGTGCCGTTTTTTGCGCCGGCAGCCGGCTCCATTGACACCGGTCCATGGGCGAGCAGATACCAGACAATTTCGGTGAGCGGGCTGCAGAATATGAGCCTAAAGAGTCTTTCCGTCACCGCGGACGGGTCGCTGACCATTACCGGATCGGGAATACTTCGGATTTATGTGGAAGGGAAGACCACGGTAAGCGGATCCGGTAAAATTCAGATTACACCCAGCCCCTCAACCGCCGACCTGAGTGTTGAAATCTATGCCAATGATGATGTGAGTATTGCCGGCAGCGGACTGCTGAATGAAACGTACCGACCGGCCAACTGTTCCATCTGGGGTACGGAAAACTGCACCAAAGTCAAAGTGACAGGAAACTCGGGATACACCGGGACAATTTATGCTCCGTATGCAGAGGTCGACCTGACCGGAAGCAGTGTCGCTTCAGGAGCCTTCCTGGGCGGCGCTGTAAAATTCACCGGCAATACGAGGTTCTATATTGACGAAAGCCTGCTTAGAAATCCGCCTTCATCACCTTCTCCGGGATCTTCAAAACCGTACAAACTGATCGAGTGGACTGAACTTTGATCCTGTACATGATCTTTTCATCAACAGAGTTCAGTGCCTTCGTCGGCGGAGGCAAAACGGGACGCGTATGGATAACCTGATAAAAGCAGTTGAGTCCCGCATCCGGAGTGCTGCCGGCAGGAGAATGCTGGTCGGTGCTGCCGTTACGTCCACTGTAATGACCGTGCTGATTTTTCTGTTCGCTGGAATTTCCTCAATGAAAACTGGCAACGGGCTGAAACGCACCCGGCATGAACTGGAGCAGGTAAGACCCGGCGCGGCCAAACTCCGCGATGCGCAGCAGGCGGATGCCGCCAACCGTAAAATGCTGTCTGAATTTCAGCACTGGTCGACGCAAAGCGGCCTGCCGATGTACAAAACAATGCGGGCGGTACAGGAGGACATCCCGGAGCAGATGGTCCTGTATCATTTTTCGGCCGGCCTGGGAGTGGACGACGACAGCAAGGATGCCTCAGTCTGTTCGCTGTACCTCAGCGGTTCAGCCAGAGACGAACTGACCGCCATTGATGTCAAACAGCGGCTCAACCACGATGTCCGCCTTCGCCGTTTTTGCGGCGAGGTCAAACTCGTTTCCACCAAACGCTATTCCGTCGACGGCTGGGCGTTTGCTCTTGAGGGTCGCCGGTCATCGGGAGATGCCGAATGACCAACGGATCTTCCCGTCCCGGAAAACAGTGGCGCATTATGATCGCGGCGGTCATCCTGATCCTTGTGCAGCTGTTTTTAATCATTCGCTTTTCAGGATGGGTTGGTCCGGCATCAGTGCGCCGTCGCGCTGCAGAAAAAGAGCTGGTCGGCCTGCAGCGTCAGCTGGCCGCCGACCGAGCGCTTCTTGGGCAGGCGGCCTCCATCTGGCAGAGCCTCGATCAAAGTGCGGCCAAACTGCAGGCGATCGAAAAATATGCCCCGTCCCCGACCGATCGCTACGCGTGGGCCTATGAATATATATCCCATCGTGCGGCCCAGGGGCAGATCTCGCTCAATACGCTGGAAGAGATCCCTCCGGCCCCCGATAACGATTCCTCCTCCGCGGAGCGGTCCTTCGACATTCGCATTGCCACCCGGTGCGACTACAACAGCCTGGTCGAATTCCTCTGGCGGCTCGAAAAAGACAATCCGCTGCTGCGAATCAAAACGGTAACCATCGGAACCGTTCCCGGAACCCGGCAGGCTCCTCACGTACAGGCCGTGATTCAATGGCTGATTTCGCTGGAAGCCAAACAGGTCGAAAAATAAACAAAACGTCGCCTGCCTGTCCGGCGACCGGCCCTGCAGTTTCCAGGGATTGGGAAAAAAGAAGGAACTCCGGTTACGCCGGTTCCAATGTCTGGAACGCCTGACGGTAAAGGTCGCCGGCCTGGAAAGAAGAACGGACAAGCGGCCCGCAGGCCGCGCCGCGGAAACCGAGATCGAGTGCCGCCTGCTCCCATTCGGCGAATTTTTCGGGCGTGACAAACGACAGCACCGGATAGTGCGCGCGGGTCGGTGCCAGATACTGTCCGAGCGTCAGCAGTTCAACGCCTGCGCCGCGCAGCGCTTTGAGTGCGGCAAGAACATCCTCGTCGGTTTCGCCGAGGCCGAGCATCAGGCTAGACTTTGTCAGCAGATCGGGGCGCAGCTCTTTGGCTCGCTTCAGGATCCGCAGGCTCGTCGCAAACGAAGCCTTGCGGTCTCGGACGTTGGCAGTCAGCCGCTCGACCGTTTCCACATTGTGCGCAAACACCTTGAGCGGCGCGCCGTTGAGCAGGGCGGCGAGCGCGGTTTCGTTCCCGTTAAGGTCGCTGCACAGCAGTTCAATTCCAAGGGTTGGAAGCCGTGCGTGTGCGGCATCGATGCATGCACGGTAGTGCGCCGCACCGCCGTCAGGCAGGTCGTCGCGGTTGACGACCGTGATGACGGCATAGTCGAGCTCCATCCGCTCAATCGCATCGGCCAGGCGCTTCGGTTCCTCGGGATCGCACGGCGGCGGACGGTGTTCGTGCTGAACGGAGCAGAACCGGCAGTTGCGCGTGCAGGACTGGCCGGCAATCATGAAGGTGGCGGTGCCCCGGCTCCAGCAGTGGTGGATGTTGGGGCATTTGGCCTCTTCGCAGACGGTGTACAGACGGTTGCCGTGAACCGTCGATGCCGTCTGTCCGAATTCCTTCACGCCTCGACCTGCCGGCAGGTCCTTGCGAAACCATGCCGGCAGGCGGGGGTGTCGGGTTTGGGGTGGGGTTACGGGCATGAAACCACTTAACAGGGAGATTGAATAGAATCAGGCGGGTTGTTTTTTCGACTGGCAGGCGCACGGCTTTTTGTCCGGCGGATTGCGGAGCTGTTCAATCAGCACAAACGCAAGCGCCGCCTGCTCGTTCCGGCTCAGTTCGCACTGTGCCGATTCCACATAATGTTTCAGGCGCGGCGAAGAATCCGGATCCGCTTCATAGAGCCGGACCGCTTCCTTGAGCTGCGACTGGTTGATGCAGTAGACGGAGTCACCGCCCAGCAGGGATGTAGGAGCTACACTCATGATCCGCATCCTCCCGCGCAGGAAGCTGCGCCGTCGGCCTTGAAGCTCGATCCGCATCCGCAGGACTGCTGCACATTCGGGTTTTTCAGAATGAAGCCCGGCCGTACCAGGTCATCGGAGAAATCGATTGTCAGTCCCTCCAGCAGCGGCAGGAACCGGACATGCGCAACGACGCGTAAGGGATGGCTGTCATAAACGATTTCGTCGTTTTCTGTAACCGTGTCGTCGATATAGGCGTCATATGACATTCCGGCACATCCGCCCGGTTTAACGCCCAGTCGCAGAAACTTTTCTTCATCCAGCCCGGAATCTATCAGCTGGCGCGCAGCACTTTCAGTTACGGTGATTTGCATCGTCCGTCCTCCTTTTGACTCGTAAATGTGACTGATCATGTCTGATATTTAGACTATGTGTCAACAATAAATAGGCTAAATAAAAACCTATTTACTTGTGCGCTATCCGCATTTCTGTAGGATGCCCATCAGCAGGAGGACGCGATGATTGTCGGAACCATGCCCAAACAAATCGAATATGCCCTGATGGCGCTTGCGGAAATGCAGTCGGCCAACCCCGGACATCTCTTTTCCGCCCGCGAACTGTGCGATCGGCATCAGGTTCCGTTCGATGTCATGTCCAAGACAATGCAGCGTCTCTGCCGCGCCGGAATTCTCCGTTCCGTGCAGGGAAAATACGGTGGATATCAAATCATTCGGGATCTTGCGGCGCTCTCCCTGCTGGAGCTGATGGAGGCGGTTCTGGGTGACGTGGCGACCGTCAGCTGTCTGAAAACCGGCGGCGACTGCCCGCTGGCGGCCACCTGCAATGTGTCCGGGCCGATGCAGGTGCTTGATCGCAAACTGCGCGATCTCTATGCCGGGCTCACCGTGATGGAACTGATCACCGCGGGAAGCACCTGCTGCTGCGAGGTTTGATTCAATAAATAGGTTTTTTTTAAGCTTATTTATCTTGAAAGCCGACAGCATTGCTACTATTTATGACGCCAGCATATGGCGGGAAGGTGTTTATGACGACGCAGGACACATTAAAAGAACTGGATCGGGAATATCGCTACGGCTTCGAAACTGAGGTCGAAGTCGATACGGTTCCAAAAGGCCTGAATGAAGAAGTCATTCGGCTGATCTCGGCTAAAAAAAATGAGCCGCCGTTCCTTCTCGATTTCCGGCTAAAGGCCTACGAATGGTGGAAGACGCAGAAAGAGCCGACGTGGGCGCATCTGGATTATCCGCCGATCGACTTCCAGAATCTCCGCTACTATGCGGCCCCCAAAAAAATGCCGAAACTGGAAAGTCTCGATGAAGTCGAGCCGGAGGTGCTGCGCACCTTCGAGCGGCTCGGCATTCCGCTCGACGAGCAGAAACAGCTCGCCGGCGTGGCCGTTGATGCGGTGTTCGACAGTGTTTCGGTTCGCACCACGCACCAGAACATGCTGGCGCAGTACGGCATCATCTTCTGTTCCTTCTCCGAAGCCGCCCGCAAATACCCGGCGCTGGTGAAAAAATATCTCGGCAGCGTTGTTCCGTATAAGGACAATTTTTACGCGAGCCTCAACTCGGCGGTGTTCACCGACGGATCCTTTGTCTACATCCCGCCGGGCATCCACTGTCCGGTTGATCTTTCCACCTATTTCCGGATCAACGCCAAGGAAACCGGACAGTTCGAGCGCACGCTCATCGTGGCGGACGAGGGAAGTCGCGTTTCCTACGTCGAAGGCTGCACCGCGCCGATGCGCGACGAAAACCAGCTGCATGCCGCTATTGTTGAACTCGTCGCGCTCAAGGATGCGGAAATCAAATACTCCACCGTGCAGAACTGGTATCCCGGCGACAAAAACGGGAAAGGCGGAATATACAACTTCGTCGTCAAGCGCGGTCTCTGTGCCGGTGAAAATTCGCGGATTTCATGGACGCAGGTCGAAGCCGGTTCCGCCATCACCTGGAAATATCCGAGCGTCATCCTCAAAGGTGACAACTCGGTCGGCGAGTTCTACTCCGTCGCGCTCACCAACCATAAAATGCAGGCCGACACCGGAACCAAAATGATTCACATGGGGAAAAACACCCGCAGCACCATCGTATCCAAAGGGATCTCGTGCGAGGAATCGACCAACAGCTATCGCGGGCTCGTGCGCATCGCCGCTGGTGCCGAAAACGCCCGCAACTATTCGCAGTGCGATTCCATGCTTGTCGGCGACAAATCCTTCGCCAATACCTTTCCGTACATCGAAGTCAACAACGACTCCTCCACCGTCGAGCACGAAGCCACGACCTCGCGGATCAGCGCCGACCAGCTCTTCTACCTGCAGAGCCGCGGCCTCGACATGGAAGCCGCCGTTTCGCTGCTTGTCAACGGATTCTGCCAGGACGTTTTCCGGACCCTGCCGCTCGAATTCGCGGTGGAGGCAGTCCGGCTGCTCGAAATGAAGCTGGAGGACAGCGTGGGCTGAACGATGAAGTATGAAAGATGAACTATGAAAAAGAACGCCATGCTGAAAATTAACGATCTGAAAGCCCGTGTCATCGACGGCCCGGAAATTCTCAAGGGAATCGACCTGGAAATCAGAGCTGGCGAAATGCATGCCATTATGGGACCCAACGGGTCCGGAAAAAGCACGCTGTCGCGTGTCATCTCCGGCCATCCGGACTACGAAGTTACCGGCGGACTCATCACGCTGACCGTCAATGATGAAGAGATCGATGTGCTGTCGCTCCAGCCGCACGAACGCGCACAGGCCGGACTCTTTCTCGGCTTCCAGTATCCGGTTGAGATTCCCGGCGTCAGCAACCGCACCTTTCTCCGGTCCGCCTTTAATGCGGTGCGCCGCGCGCGCGGCATCGAATCCGCCGATCCGCTTGAGTTCGACATGCTCCTGCAGGAAAAACTCGAACTGCTCGGCATCGACAAAAGCTTTATCGAACGCGCGGCCAACGTCGACTTTTCCGGCGGCGAAAAAAAGCGCAACGAAATCCTGCAGATGGCGCTGCTCGAACCGAAACTGGCGCTGCTCGACGAAATCGACTCCGGTCTGGACGTCGACGCGCTCAAAGCCGTCGCCGGCGGCGTCGCCAAGCTGCGCACGCCCGACAACGCTGTCGTACTGATCACCCACTATCAGCGGCTGCTCGACTATCTGACGCCCGATCACGTTCACGTGATGGCCGCGGGCCGTTTCATCCGGTCCGGCGACAGCGCTCTGGCGCTCGAAATCGAAAAGAGGGGTTATGACTGGATCCTTAACAACGCTGAATAATCCGATCATCGAACAGTTTGCCGCGCTGCTGCCCGAAGCCCTCGAGGAATCGAAAGATCCCGTCGCACAGCGGGCCGCCTTCGAGGCGTTTGCCGCCTGCGGACTGCCGTACCGTAAGGTCGAGGCGTGGATATACACCGATGTTTCGAAAGCGGTCGCCGGACCTTTCAAACGCCCGCACGCCGGCGCGTTCGGGCTGCTCGTGCCGAAGCCGGTTCAGCTGTCCATTCTGCCGAAGTTTCCAACCATTGGAAAAAATGATCCGTTCGCACTGCTCAGCTGTGCGCTGTCGCATGGCGGGCTGCTCGTCACCGTTCCGCCGGACACTGTGGTGGACGAACTGGTCGAAATCGACCTGCCCGTCGCCGGTGCCGGGAAGATCATCTGCCCGACACTGGTCATTCAAGTCGGCGCCGGCAGCAGAGTCGATTTTTTGATCGGTCCGGAAAAACAGGGCGCCGGTTCGCTCGTCAGTTCGATTGTCCGGGTGGACGTCGGTGAAAACGCTTCCGTGTCGATCACCAAAACGCGCACCGGTTCCGGCGCCAACTTCTGCCACATGCAGACCCGCCAGGCCGCGAACAGTCATTTGTCCCTGTTCGAGGCGACCACCGGCGGCGACCTGACCCGCAACGATCTGTCCGCCGTTCTCGCCGGAGAAGGAGCAGATATTGAAGTGAACGGACTTTACGCGGTCAGCGAGAATGAACACGTCGACAACCACACCACTGTTGAGCACGCGGTGCCGAACACCGTCAGCCGTCAGCTTTACAAAGGGATGCTCGGCGGGCACGCCTGTGGCGTGTTTAACGGACGGATCGTCGTTGATCCCGGTGCGAAAGGCAGCGATGCGCTGCAGATGAACCGCAACCTGCTCAGCAGCCGGTCGGCCAAAGTGGATACCAAGCCGCAGCTCGAAATCGGCAACGACGATGTCCGCTGTTCGCACGGCGCAACCATCGGGCAGCTCGATGAAGCGCAGCTCTTTTATCTGAAGAGCCGCGGCATGGCACCGAAAGAGGCCGAAGCACTTCTCGCCCGCGGATTCGTCGGCGAGGTGATCGATCTCGTGCGCAGCGCCAAGGTGCGTGAACGTCTGGATCATCTCGCGGAAACTTTTTTTGACCGGGAGCCGGCGGCATGAGCACCCTGCCACAGAAAATTTACGGCGATTTTCCAATCCTTGCCTGTTCTGAGCAGGGTCGAAGGGGGAAAACCGTAAACGGGCAGCGGCTGGTTTATCTCGACAGCGCGGCCACTGCGCTCAAACCGTGTTCGGTGATTGATGCGGTGGAGCATGCCTACCGCGATCTGCCGGCCAATGTGCACCGCGGCGTGCATACGCTCAGTCGCGAGGCGACCGCCGCCTATGAAGGCGCGCGCGAAACCGTTCGGAAATTTCTGAATGCCGGACGGACTGAAGAAATTGTTTTCACTTCCGGCACGACCGCGGCAATCAACCTCGCGGCGCGCTCGTGGGCGGCCTCGCAGCTGAAACCCGGCGACGAGATCATCCTGTCCCACATGGAGCACCATTCAAATATTGTGCCGTGGAAAATGCTGGCCGAAGAAAAGGGGCTGGTGCTGAAGATCATTCCGGTATCCGACAGCGGTGAGCTGCTGATGGAGGCGTTTCATGCGCTGCTCGGTCCGCGCACGAAACTGGTCGCGATCACGCACGTGTCCAACGCGCTCGGCACGGTCAATCCGGTGGGGAAAATCATCGCGGCAGCTCATGCGCAGGGTGCGAAGGTGCTGATTGACGCGGCTCAGTCGGCTCCCTGTCTGCCGCTCGACGTGCAGGCGCTGGACTGCGATTTTTTGGCCTTTTCCGGCCACAAGCTGTTCGGGCCGACCGGTATCGGCGTGCTCTATGCCAAGGCTGAGCTGCTTGAAATCATGCCGCCGTTCATGGGCGGCGGCGACATGATCCTGTCCGTTTCATTTGAGGAAATCTGCTACAACAAACCGCCGTACCGCTTTGAGGCGGGCACGCCGAACATTGCCGGGGCGATCGGGCTCGGCGCGGCGATCGACTATGTGAATGCGATCGGTTTTGACGCGATTCGCGAACATGAACAGAGCCTGCTGACGAAAGCGACGGCCGCGCTGGAAAAAGTCGAAGGTGTCCGGATTATCGGGACTGCGCCGGAAAAAGCTGCTGTGATTTCCTTTGTGATCGACGGCGTGCATCCGCACGACATCGGCTCGATTTTCGACTCGTGCGGCGTCGCGATCCGCGCCGGGCATCACTGCGCGCAGCCCGTCATGACTCGATTCGGGCTGCCCGCCACGGCGCGCGCGGCGTTTTCCATCTACAACACATCCGATGATGTGGACCGGCTCGTCGAGGCCGTTCATAAGGTGAAGGAAATTATGCTGTGAACATAACCGATGACCTTTATCAGCAGACGATTCTGGAATACAACCGCTCGCCGCGGAATTTCCATGTGATGGAGAACGCGACCCATTTCGCACGCGGGCTCAATCCGCTGTGCGGCGATGACTACACGGTGTATCTTCGCGTGAACGAAGCCGGAATCATTGAAGAAGTTTCCTTTAACGGCCACGGCTGTGCAGTTTCCAAGGCATCGGCTTCGCTAATGACGCAGGAACTGAGGGGAAAAACGCTGGATGACGCGCGTCAGCTGTTCCATGATTTTCACGAACTGGCCACCGGCACGGAGCATTCGCTCGGGAAACTCAATGTTTTTTCCGGAGTCTGGAAATATCCGGAGCGCGTCAAATGCGCCGTGCTGGCCTGGCACGCCATGGATAATGCGCTGTCGGGCCGTCAGACGGCTTCGACGGAATGACGGAAGAATGGATGAGTGATTGAGCTGTCTCCCGTTTTTTCTTATCTTCAATCTTTCTATTCATCCAGTTTTCCAAGGGAGTTTTTATGGTTACGGAAAAGCAGGTTCTCGATGCACTGAGCGGAATTATCGATCCCGACTTCCAGCGCGATGTGGTATCGCTGGGTTTTATCAAGGATCTGAAGATTGACGGCGGCACGGTGTCGTTCGCGATGGAGCTGACCACACCCGCCTGTCCGCTGAAGTCCGCGTTTAAACAGCAGGCCGAAGAGCGCGTCGGTGCGCTTCCAGGGGTTGGAAAAGTTGATGTCACGATGACGTCCCGCAAGCGCGAGTCGCAGCCGGAACAGGCGGAAAGCGGCATGAGCGGCGTTAAGAATATTATTGCGGTCAGCTCCTGCAAAGGCGGTGTCGGCAAATCGACGGTCGCGGCCATGCTGGCGCGCACGCTGGCCGGGCGCGGCATGGCGACCGGCCTGCTGGATGCCGATATTTACGGACCGTCGATTCCCACGCTGTTCAATCTGCACCATCCGGAGGTGTACAGCAACGACAGGGAACGGATCATCCCGGTGCAGGCCGACGGCCTGAAGCTGATGAGCTTTGCGTTCCTGACCGGTGACGGTCCGACCGTGCTGCGCGGCCCGTTGGTCGCGCAGTACATCCAGCATCTGCTGCACGGTGTGGAATGGGGCGATCTCGACTATCTGATTCTCGACCTGCCGCCGGGAACCGGCGATATTCAGCTGACAATTTCCCAGACGGTGCATATCGATGGTGCGGTGATTGTGACGACTCCGCACCAGCTTTCACTCACCGACGTGCGCAAGGGCATCATGATGTTCGACAAGGTGAATGTGCCGGTGCTCGGCGTCATTGAGAACATGGCATGGTTCGCCTGCGACGACTGCGGCAAAAAACATTATCTGTTCGGTGATGCGGGCTCGAAAACGCTTGAAAACATGTTTGGGCTCGACACGCTGGCCGAGCTGCCGATTACGCCGGACCTGCGGCTGGAATATGCTGACGAAACCACAGACGCTGTGATTCGCGCGCTGGGCAGAAAAAGCATGGATCTAACGGCCGAGCCGTCGGTGGCTTTCGATACAAAGGCGATTACGCTGAGCTGGCCGGGCGGAGAAACGGTGTCCGTTCCGAATAAAATACTGCGGCAGGCCTGTTCCTGTGCGCTGTGTGTTGACGAAATGACCAACGCACCGATCCTTGACCCGAAGACCGTTCCGGATGATATCCACGCACTGAAGGTTGGCGTGATCGGCAATTATGCGATCACGGTGGACTGGTCCGACGGTCACAACACCGGCTTTTTTCCTTATAAGACGATTAGAGAGTTGGCGAAACAAGGGGTGTGAGTTTACAAACAAAAAGATCGCAAAGCGCGCGAAGCAATCAAAAAATCTTAGCGGACTTGGCGATCTTCAGTGAAACGGGTGTTTGAAAATGATGAGTATGGCAGATACGTTGTATGAAAAGCTGAAGGATGTGCAGTCCGGAACGTCCGGGCCGTACTCGAAGGAACGCTGCGAACAGATGGCGCCGCTGGTCGATGAAATAAACCGCCTGAAAAAGGAAAAGAACGCCGTGATTCTGGCGCACTCCTACGTGCATCCGGAAATCATCTACGGCGTAGCCGACTTCACCGGCGATTCCTACAAGCTGAGCAAGGACGCGAAAGCCGCTGATGCCGATCTGATCATCTTTGTTGCGGTCAAGTTCATGGCCGAAACCGCAAAGGCGCTCAATCCGGGGAAAGAGGTCCGCATTCCGAGCCGTCTCAACGGCTGTTCGTTGGCCGACTCAATCACCGGCGACGATGTGCGCCGCCTGAAAAAAGAGAACCCCGGCTTTACCTTTGTCTGCTATATCAACACCTCGGCGGATGTCAAAGCCGAGTGCGACGTCTGCGTGACCAGCTCGAACGTCTACGACATCGTCGAGCGCATTCCGTCCGATAAAATCTTCTTCCTGCCCGACAAGCTGATGGGCGAAAACGTGCAGGACGAAATGAAAAAACGCGGCGTCGACAAGGAAATCCGGCTTTACGAGGGCAACTGTTATGTGCACGCCGAATACGATCCGGAGCGCATCACCCGCCTGCGCGGAAAATATCCGGAACTCAAGGTGCTCAGCCATCCGGAGTGCAACCGTGAAATCATCGCGCACTCCGACTTTGTCGCCAGTACGAGCGGGCTGATGAATTACATGCGTGACGACTCCAGCGGCAGCGCCTATCTGCTGCTGACCGAATGCGGACTTGCCGGGCGCGCGCAGGTCGAAATGCCGGGAAGGACCTTCATTGGCCCATGCCTTGAGTGCCGCTACATGAAGTCAAACTCGCTCGAAGATATTCGTCGCGTGCTGGTCAGCCCTGATCCGGAAGACATCGTCGAGGTTTCGCCAGCAGTCCGCGAAGGCTCCCTGAGCTGTATCGACGCCATGTTCAAATACGCCGAGCAGAAATAAAACGGATCGCGAATTAATGGACGTGGCTTCCGAACCGGCCTTATTCTTCCAGACATTGGAAAAATTTATAAATACAGGTCGCCTTGTTTTCAATGTCTGGAAAAAAGATCAACGGGGGAGGGGCTCGATGATGCCGCGGGCGAAGTCTTCGAAGACGCTGAGGCCGGCGGTAGCGCCCTGTCCCATGGAGATAATGATCTGCTTGTAGGGCACGTCGGTGACGTCGCCGGCGGCGTAGACGCCGTCAACGCCGGTGCGGCAGTGGCTGTCGACCACGATTTCTCCGCGCTCGTTGAGCGTGAGCAGGTCGGCGAACGGTGCGCTGTTGGGCAGCAGGCCGATCTGCACAAAGATGCCGTCGGCGGAAACGATGTCTTCTTTGCCGCTGGTACGGTCTCTGACGCGCAGGCCGATGACCTTACCGCCATCGTCGAGAACCTCGACGGCCTGGGTGCTGAGCAGGACGGTGACGTTTTTCTGCGAGAGCAGTTTGCCGAGCAGGACCTCGTCGGCCTTAAGGCGGTCATTGAACTCAACGAGTACGACGGATTTGCAGATGCCGCCGAGATCGATGGTGGCTTCGACGCCGGAATTACCGCCGCCGACAACAATGACGGGTTTGTCTTTATAGAACGGTCCATCGCAGTGCGGGCAGAAGGCGACGCCGCGACCGATGTTTTCTTTTTCGCCGGGAATGCCGAGCTGCCGCCATTTTGCGCCGGTCGCCGCGATGAGCGCACCGGTATGAATCTGTTCGCCGCCTTTCATTGTCAGGCCGATGCGGTCGGCTTTGACGATCTGTTCGACGTGGCGGTGTTCGAGCACATCGATCGGGTAGGCGTCGAGATGCTTGAAGAGGTCGGAGGCGAGCTGCGGTCCTTCGGTGTAGGGGATCGAGATCATGTTTTCGATGCCCTTGGTTTCGTTGATTTGTCCGCCGATGCGCTCGGCGACAATGGCGGTTTTAAGGCCTTTGCGGGCGGCGTAGATGGCGGCGGCCGCGCCGGCGGGTCCGCCGCCGACAACGGTGACGTCATACTCTTTGACTTCGGCATTTTCCAATGTCTGGAAACCGAAGTGCGCTTCGAGCTTGTCGAGCAGCAGGGAAAGGTCGGCTTTGCCGACGTGCAGCAGGTCGTCGCCGGCGAAGACGGCGGGTACTCCCTGGATTTTGCGGGCGCTGACTTCGTCCTGAAAGTGGGTGCCTTCGACCATCGTGTGCTCGAAGTCCGGATGGATAAGAGCCATCTGGTTGAGGGCCTGGACGACATCAGGGCAGTTGACGCAGCTCTGTGAGATATAGCTGGTGAGGTGGATCGGTCCGTTCAGCGCTTTGATGCGGTTCTGTATGGCGCCGTCCGGCCATTTGCCTTTGCCGTCGGCGTGGAGCAGGGCGAGGATGAGGGTGGTGAACTCGTGGCCGCCGGGGATGCCTTTGAAGACGACGGGCAGGGCCTCTCCGTTTTTTTCGATCATGAAGCGCAGCCCTTCAACAGGCAGTTCTTCGATCGATATTTTTTCTGAGGTGGAGGCGACATCGCGGAGCATCCCGAGGAGTTCTTCGCCGGCCGGGTGGTTTTCGGCTTCGACGAGGAGACGGTAACCGGCTTCGAGTCCGGCGAATACGGTTGTGAGCTGCTCTTTGACGGATGGGTCCAGCATTGTGACGGTCCTGTGTGGTGGTGTTAAAAAAAAGGTGCCGCCCGCCGAAGCGGGCGGCGTTGGGGTGGGTATGGGTCGGGTTAGATTTTTCCGATGAGGTCGAGGCCGGGCTTGAGGGTTGCGCTGCCGGGTTTCCATTTGGCCGGGCAGACTTCCCCATCGTTTGCGGCAACGAACTGGGCAGCCTGGATCTTGCGCACGATTTCGTCGGCATCGCGCCCGATTGAATTCATGTTGTATTCGGCCACCTGGATGATGCCTTCCGGATCGATAATGAAGGTGGCACGGGTTGAGAGGCCGTCGTCCTCGAGATAGGTTCCCAGTGCGCGGGAGAGCTTTCCGGCCGGGTCGGCAAGCATCGGGAATTTGATTTTCCGGATGGTTTCCGACGCGTCCCACCAGGCTTTATGCACGAAGTGGGTGTCGGTGCTGACCGAGTAGACTTCGGTGTTGATGGCTTTGAGCTCATCATATTTGTCCGCAATATCCCCGAGTTCGGTGGGGCAGACAAAGGTGAAGTCGGCCGGGTAGAAGAAAAGGATGGTCCACTTGCCTTTGAGGCTGTGTTCCGTGACTTCCTTGAATCCGTCGTTGTGGTAGGCCTGAAGTTTGAATGCCGGTATGGTCTGTCCGATAATCGTTTCCATTTGTTTTCTCCCTGTTTAGTTTCCTGTTTCAGTTGATGCGATCCACTATGCCGGAATTTTCTTTTTTTGTTAAATTTATAGAATTTACTAAAACTATAAATTTTATTTATAGTTTTGGCATGAACCTGAGAGCTTTGGAATATCTGCTGGCGCTGAAGGAGTACGGGAGCTTTGTCCGTGCTTCTGAGGTGTGCCATGTCAGCCAGCCCGCGCTGAGCATTCAGATGAAGAAACTGGAGGAGGAACTGGGCGCGGTGCTGCTGGAGCGCAATCCGAAAGGGTTTGTTTTTACGACGGCCGGCGAGGAGATTCTGAAACGCGCCCGGTCGATCCTGCATACGGTGAAAGAAATCCACCGACTGGCGGAGGTGTGGCAGGACCCGTATTCGGGGCAGCTGTCGCTTGGCGCTTTTCCGACGCTGGCGCCGTATTATTTCCCGCAGATTCTCGATCATCTGGTCGATGCCTACCCGAACCTGCAGTTCAATCTGGTGGAGGAGAAAACGCATGTGCTGATTGAACGGCTGCATGCCGGAACGCTTGATGCCGCGTTTCTGGCGACACCGGTGCAGGATGACGGGCTGGAACACGGCATTATTTTTTCGGAGGAGTTTCTGCTCGGCGTGCCGCCGAAGCATGCGTGGAGCCGGCGGAAAACGATCCATCCATCCGATCTGGCGGGCGAACCGCTGCTGCTGCTGGAGGAGGGACACTGTCTGCGCGGGCAGGCGCTGGATTACTGTTCGAACAGCGGGATCGACGAGGTGCTGAATTTTCGGGCGTCGTCAATGGAAACCCTGCTGCAGATGATCGCGATGGGACGGGCAGTTTCGTTTGTGCCGGCCTGTGTGGCAAAGCGCAACCCGTCGATTCACTATCTGAAACTGAAAGGCGGCGGTGCGCGGCGGACGATCGGCCTGTTCTGGCGCAGGGGGTTCGTGCGGCGCGATCTGATGCTGGAACTGGTGGACGACCTGTCGAGGGAATATAAACCTTAGCTTTGGAGCGGTTTCCGGGCTTGGCAAAGTGCGCGGGACCGCTAAAGTAGGCCGCCATGAATATTTTTGAAAAAATCGTGGAGCGTGAAATCCCGGCGACTGTCGTCTATGAGGATGAGGACACGCTGGCGTTTATGGACATCGGACCGATCATCAAGGGGCATGTGCTGGTGATCCCGAAAACCTGCTATGATCCGATCACCGAGACCCCGGATGCGGTGCTCGCCAAACTGATCTCTGTGTCCAAAAAGATTGCGGCGGCGCAGGTGAACGAACTGGGCGC
>JBFWJN010000012.1:0-25804 GCA_050253185.1 Kiritimatiellales bacterium
CGTTGATCCGTCCGCCGCTCCTCGCCCGGGTTCCGGCCGATGAAATCTTCAGCTTCTTCAACGCATCGGAGCGGTATTGAGCCAGATAGTGTTTCAGGTAACCCGCCAGATACGCGCTGCGCGTACGGTTGGCGGTACAGACAATCATCAGTCGGAACTTTTTCCGGAAAGGAAACATTTGAAAATGATTCATCAAAACAGATGGTTTAACAAGCTAAACATCCTCGAACAAAATTAGAAAGTTTCCATTGTGATTCCGACCTGAAAAGAGGCCATTTCTCCCGGCTGAAGAATCTGCAGTGTTCCATTTTTCCGCTCATCAGATTGTCCGTCGGGATGGCAGTTAGCGGGTTCGAGCCCCATGACATATTCCTGCTCGCCCATCATTTTCCACTGCGTGAAATACGGCAGTTCGGCTTTGCGATAAGCGACCTCCATCGCCAATCCGGAATCCGGATTACGCAGGGTCATCCGGGCCAGCCCGTCTTCATCGGGTGCCACGTCGTGAAAGAAGCACTGCTCAACATAACCGGCAGTTGGTTTCTGACAAACGTTCCACTCGTTCAGTCCTTTCGCCGCATCATCCGTACGCGGCGTCGTTTTTTTCACATTGCCTTCGACCACTGAGTTTTCGCCCAGCAACGGAAAGCCGGCATTGATATGATACAGCAGCATAAGCGGCGACGGCCGCACGCCGCGATTCGTCACCTCATCGGAAACGGTAATGGAGTTATCGCCCATGGCCGTTGAGATCGTACGGCGCAGCGCCAGATTTTCGCCGAAGAAACTGACTTCGCGAACGGTTCCACTGACACTCAAAACGTACTTGCCGTTTTTCCAACCTTTGGAAACCGTCACGTTTTCAGCCGGCGTATTGGAAAGCCGTCCATGAAGGCCCTCGCCTTCGCTCGGAATGCCGACGTTACGCAGGCCGCATCCGACCAGCAGTCCGCCGCCGAAACTGCGCAGCCAGCTGACGCCGTCCGCATTGTAATACGACGGATGAACCGGGCCGACCGGCGTTTGATAAGCAAACGGCACACCGTTAAACGATGCATCACCGATATCCATGCCGCGATCGAGCAGAACCGTAAACCGCAGGCCGCTGCCGTTATCCACATCCGCAATGCGAATGCCGCGACCGCGGCCGTCGTCGAGCACCGACGTCCGGATCCGCGCCAGTTGGTCCATTGAGCCGACGTAGGATTTCAATTCTTTTTCAGTCATACCAGTTGCTCCTTGATCTGCATCCAGACGCGGGTCGCCTCTTCTGTCCAGGATCCCCAAAGGACTTCCAGTCCGGAATAAATTTTTTCGAGATTGTCTCCGAACAGATTTTTCGCGGCCACAGCCGCTCCTTCTGCAAAAACCGCCGGCTTAATTCCCTGACTCAATACCACGCGCATGGTTCCGACTGCGCGGTCGTCCCAGCTCAGTTTTCGCTCCAGGTCGCGGCAGACGCGATCGACGCGATCGGTCAGAAACGGATTAACCATGCGAACGAGCAGATCATCGGCATAGGCCGCAAATCCGGAAGGCGTAAACAGCTCATCTGCACCAGCCCATTTTTTACAAAGCGCAGCACCGGACTCTTCCACAAATGCCCTGCGAGCCCGAGCCAGCAGCTGCCCGTCGCCGGCGATTTCATGCATAAACTGCTTCCCTTGCTGCTGCGCATGCAGTCCAAGCCAGAAGTGAACCGCGTTATGACCATACAGTTTGGCTTCCTCAAACGGGAGCAGGTCATTTTTATCATAAAGATTCTGCACCTGGCGCGTTTCAATCTGATCGCACGATTGAATCAGAATCCGGTTGAATTCCTCGACCAAATGTCCACGGTCAGCTGACGGCGTCAGGGTTGGAATGCCGCGGCGCGTGCACTCTTCTGCCGGGAAGATGCAGCTCATCTTCCCGACAACCGTATTCAGATAATGCGTATACGGGAAAAACCCGATGATTTTTTCCAGTTCTTCGGCCGCATGATTGTGGTTCTCAGCGGCATAAACAAACCGTTGACGTTCCGGTTGCTGGGAGAACCCCGTTTTTACCCAGCTGAGATATTTAAAAAACGAGATGCTTGGCAGTGCGGTGGCGACTTCGTCAGCCTGTGCAGCGGCTTCAATCAGTTTTTCCAGATCTTCCGGTACGGATGGATTGTAAATTTCAACGTCCGTGATGGTCTGAGTTGTGACCGCCGTATTCGATGCGATATTAATCTGAATCTCGCCGCCATTGGCACGCACCGCTTTGATCAGCGCAACATCTACATCGGCGATCACGAGACGATCAAAGCCGCCGCGGAACGCTCCATCCAGAAAAATGCCGGTTTGAATCGGTCCGAGTCCGATTCCGAGAAATGTTTTCATGAGTCTCCTACAGGTTTTTAAGAATGGG
Organism: Kiritimatiellales bacterium; assembly: GCA_050253185.1. GTDB lineage: Bacteria > Verrucomicrobiota > Kiritimatiellia > Kiritimatiellales > Tichowtungiaceae > Tichowtungia. The sequence continues at coordinate 2,395 of JBFWJN010000012.1, forward strand.
TTTCAGTGAGGGATAAAGCCGCTCATACAAGGCCTGTTTTTCACGGTAGATTGCATGCCGCTCCGCATCGGGTTCAAAAATCCGGTCGTCGTGAACGTACAGCTCGGCTGCTTCAATCGCATTGTTGAATACGCCGGTGGCAATTCCCGCCAGCATCGCGGTTCCCAACAAGCCGGCCTCGGTGATGCGAGGACGGATGATCGGAATGCCGAAGATATCGGCACGAACCTGCAGACCGCTGTTCGATTGCGCTCCGCCGCCCGATGCGATAAATCCGGTGGTATCGATACCCAGACGCCGCAACGTCTCCATCCCGTGTACAAAGTACATCGCGGTTCCTTCACGAATCGCCTTGAGAATTTCGCCGCGTGTTGTGCTGGTTTTCAGACCGATGATGACCCCGGAGGTATCCGGGGAGTGATGCGGCGGCGGATCAAAATGAGGCAGCACCAGAAGCCGGGTCGGAGCATCAGGAATCTCGGCGTCAAGCTGCTCATATGAAACCCTGGCCGAGGCGAAGGTATCGCGGAACCATTTTGTCAACAGGCCGGCCTGATTGTAGAGGAAGGAAACATACAGATCCGGAAGTACATGATGCTCGATGTTTAAATCCTCCCGCAACATGCTCAAAGAATCCTGCGGTTTTTTATAGATCGGCGTGATGCAGTCAAACGACCCCATGCCGTAAACCGCGCGTCCGGCGGAAATTCCTCCGCAGCCGAGCGCGTTGCAGCACTGATCGTGTCCGCCGGAAACAACCTGAATACCTTGCGACAGCCCGAGTTCAGCGGCCATTGAATCCGCAACCGCTCCGATGACCGCACCGCCGGGGACAATACGTCCGAGTTTGCTGCGCGGAATGCCGCTCCATGCGAGCAGCTCGTCCGACCAGTCGTTTTTATCGAGATCAAACAGCAATGTGCGGTTGGCGTGCGAGTTGTTGGTGACCGGATCGCATCCGAGCAGAAAGGCGATCAGATCGGACCAGAGCAGGAAGTAATCTGCCTGCTGATAAATCTCCGGCCGGTTGTCGCGCAGCCAGAGCATCTTGGGCAGCGAATAGTTCGGGCCAAGCAGATTCGGGTTGATGCGATAAAGTTTTTCCCGGTCAAACGTTTCGAGAAGCCGACTGATGTGCTCCTGCCCGCGGTCGTCGACGCACAGGATGCTGTTATCGAGCAGTTTCCGATCCTTGGAAACCGGAACGAACGCTTCGCCAAACGCGCTGACGGAAAGCGCGGTGATGGGATCGTTCTTCGTCTGCATCGCGACTTCGGCAATCACCTCTTTGGTTTTTTTCCAAACATTGGAAGAATCGAGTTCGGACCAACCGGGCTGAGGGTGAAGCATATCGTATTCACGATAAGCCTGCGCGATACAGGTTCCATCGAGCCCGAACGCACCGGCTTTGCAGCCGGTGGTTCCCAGATCTATCCCGAGCAAGCTCATAGACTTTTGAGTTCGTAGCCGAGATACTTGGTGAAGGCTTCTTTGACTGCCGGGGCAACATGTCCAGCCGTGACGCTGACGTGATGGCGGTAGCCTTCGTGCCCGACGTATTCGAGGACATTCTGCAGGTTTTCAATCCGGGCGACGCCGGCGCAGCCGAAGAAATCTTCCGCAATTTTGTCCTGCGTGAATTCACCTTCACCAAGGTAAGACCAGAGCTTGCCTTCTGTTGTTTTTGTGCTGGCAAATGTGATCGGCGCTGCGGCGATCCGGCCGACGTTGCATCCCCAGCCGCAACCCGCGCCCAGAGCTTTGGCAAACATCGGATGGTCGATGACCTGACCCTTGGCCGCCATGAGTCCCTGCGGCACAGGTCCGCAGTGGAAGAGAATGCATTTGTTCGGGTCGTCGCCGTAGTTGTTGTTCCAGTCGAGACAGGTGGCGGGACGCTGCGAGGCGAGCTTGAGCGCGTGCATCGGAACGGCGTTGCAGACGTCGAGTTCACACGCCGACGCAATGCCTCGATCATTCAGTTCACTGACGATTACGCAGGGAGAAATGCCGATTTCTTTTTCCAGTTCGATCCAGCAGCGCAGTGCCATACAGTCCAGCTTGTAATCCGCAATGATGTCATCGAGGACAACACCCAGTTTGCAGAGCATTTCGTATTTCTCGGCAGGAACATCCTTCCAGTTGGTGTAGCCCTTCATCCGTTCGGTTTTTGCAGCGAACTGATCGCTGGTGGTCTTTATATCACGAATCCGCAGGAAAACTTCGGAGAGGTCGAGCGCTTCGGTGGTGATACCGTAACGCTGAAGAGTCAGCTCGTCAAAGCGAACGGTTTTGAAGGCTGTCGTGCGGGCACCGATGGCACCGACGGTCATGCGTTTCATCCCCCGAGTCACGCGGCAAACGGCTGCGAACTGATGGATCTGCGCTGCAAAGGCTTCGCTTGACGGTGCCACGGTGTGCGGCTGAAACGTAGTGAACGGCAAACCGTACTGACAGAAGACATCCATGACGGAAAACTTGCCGCAGAAGGCATCACGGCGGTCTTCAAATCCCATTTTGTCGAGTTCATCCGGATAGGCGTGAATGAAGATCGGCACGCCGCAGTCCTGCAGGGCGGCAATCGCGCCGGTCTCGTCGCCGAAGTTCGGTAGACAGAGAATGACCCCGTCATATTTTCCTTCGTTGTCTTTGAGAAACTGTGCGTACTTCAGTCCGTCACCGGCCCCCTCGATCGCACCATACTTAGTCAGCGATTCATCCATCAGCAAGGAGCCGTAGCCCAGTGTTTTGAGTGTTGAAGTCAGTTCCTTGCGGGCGCCTGAAATCAGTTTTTCAGGGAAAAATCCGCGGTTTCCGAAATAGAGTGCGAATGTAACTTGTTTGGTTTCCATCATTATTCCTCCGGGTTGATAATTTTTGCCGAGTCCTGCACTTCGAGATCTTCGTTAATAACCACCAGCATGGCGTCGTAGACCGCCTGCTGCGCTGCGCCGACGCCCTGCCCGATCGCCGCTTCGTAAGGCTGGCGGATCGCGGTGGCGACGTTGATTTTGGCAATGCCGTGTTTCATGGAATCCATGATGTATTCTTTGCGGATGCCTGTACCGCCGTGCAGGACGAGCGGAATGCCGACTGTTTTATGAATCCGGTCGAGGTGCTCAATGTTGAGGCGGGCCGCCACTTTCTTTTTACCTTTGGCGGCGGCGGAAATTGCGCCGTGAATGTTGCCGATGGCGACGGACAGCCAGTCGCAGCCGCTCTGGTCAGCAAACTGTTTGGCTTCGCCCGGATCGGTGAATCCTTTGCCGGAGGCAAAGAGTTCCTCATACGGAGGAAGCGGTCCCGCCTCATGTCCCATTACCGCGCCCAGCTCGGCTTCAACCGGAACACCGGCGGCATGCGCCAGATCGACCACCGCTTTGGTGCAGGCAATATTTTCGGCAAGTGACAGCCGCGAACCGTCCACCATGACGGATTCATAGCCGGCATCAACCGCGCGTTTGATGATTTCCAGATAATCCACGCGCAAATTGTCTTCGTCGATCACCGGAACATGGTCGAGGTGCAGACGGGTATGTCCGGGCAGTTTGAATTTCTCATATTTGGCCTGAAGCGCTTCAAGGCTGCCGGTTTCAAATTTTTCCCACTCGAGGCGGGCGGCCATCACAAGTCCAACACTGTTGGTATCTTTGATCGCCTTCACAACCGGCTCGACCATGGGAAGGTACGGGATATTGAACGCCGGAATCACAACGCCCGCTTTACAGGCGCGCTCGACCAGCTGCTGCGTTGACGCATACGGCATAGGGAGTCCTTTCGTTGATTGAACGGACTCATTCTGCAGTGACCCTATCGATTCCGGAATGGACGGGCATTTTTTTTCATGTATAATTCTGCACGGTAAAATACATGGATCTGCATGATTGAATACGCCATAGCGACCGCTGAAATGGACCGGGTCATGAGCCGGCTGCATCGCCTTTTTGATATCCGCATCACCTTTTTTGACATGCAGGAACACGAGCTTCAGTATTTTGATGTCAAGCCGATGTCCCCGTTCTGCGCTGCCCTGCGAAAGAAAAAAACAATGAAAGCCCAATGCGCCGCCTGCGACCGGTTCCATCTCGCCGAAGCCAAACGGATCCGGGATGTTCATATCTATCACTGCCACAGCGGACTAATTGAAGGAATCGTTCCGCTCTATGACCGTCGGAATATTTATCTGGGAGCCATCGTCTTCGGCCAGCTTCGCGACCCGGCTCATCAGATAGAGCCTGACTGGAGCAGCGCATTAAAAACCCGTTACGCCCGTCTGCCGGTGTACACCGTTGATAAAGCCCGCGATATCGGTTACCTGCTTAAATGCGTCAGCGAATCGATTATCGATAGCGAACTGATCCGTTATCGCAACAAACCGTGGGCAGAAAAACTGGAAAGCTATATCGAAAAACATTTGCATGAAAAAATCACAACGGAACAACTGGCGCAGGAAATTGGCAAATCGGCGTCATTCGTCGCTCATCATTTTGAAACCGAATTTGGCCAGACTCCCCGGCAATATATGCTGAAACGACGAATGGAAGAAGCAAAGCTGATGATTGAAAGCGGAATGAGCGTTCAGAGAACTGCAGAACGCCTCGGCTTCTACGATGCATTCCATTTTTCAAAAACCTTCAAGCGCTTCTGGAAAAAATCCCCCAGCGCCTGCCGCTGCCTTTAGAAAATCATCACAGCGATCCTCTACTTAATACCAAACATGTAAATTATAGATGTTCGGCACTCCTCTCCGAGCCTGAGAACAGCAAAGAGAAATGCAGGATGGTTCGGACTGTTGGGATAGTACTAAGCTTCGAGGCAACACCTGCTACGGGAAGGCCTTCATGACTCTCAGTGTTTGTCATGATAAGGGTTTTGTCTTAGTAATTCCGAGATTATGCTGTGACACAAATAAATTTTGTCACACAGCTTGATATTTAAAAATGTTAATTGCGAAACTGGGCTAATGACTCCAACGGCTTATCGCAAATATCAATGTGCCGCTCAACAAGAGTTCAAAAATAAATGGATCTTTTTGACAAAAAATCCTCATTCGCCACTCAGGAGGCTCTGTGAAAAAGCATAAAATATTCTGCGACAGAATTAACAACTATTTAAAATTTAGCTTATTGGAGCCACTGATGGTTTATCGGAAGTGGAAAAACAAGCCAATTGATATTATTACGATGCGGTATAAGAGGAATCGATTGAATCAAATCTGTTGTTTAATTTGTGTTTTTCTTTTTTCGTTTTTTTTGATGAAGGTTACGGCCAGCGGATTGAATGAATGGAGTTTCAATAAAGATGCGTCCGGATTAACCCTGTCTCAAGCCACCAACTCCGGAACTCAATCCGCTGTATTTTCTGCTGGAGGCGAGGGTTTTCTTGAAACAGACGGTAATGGCAGTTTGTTATGCACCCGTACTTCAAGCAGTACAAATGAAATGTGGACAAATGGAGCCCTTTTGGATGCCGATCTCGATGATATGACCTCCGGAGTGTATTACCTGCGTTACGATTGCGCTTATGACCTGACTACCAGAGATCATACGGACGGTTCAGTTCTGGGCCTAAGCGTGCTGGATGAGTCAGGATCCAATATTGCGGGGGTGGTTATTGCAAAAGGAAATACAAATTCTCTTCCGGATTTTGAAGTCAATAAGCTCTGTTCTCTAGCCTCCTCCGGATCGGTTGCTGTCATTCTAAAAGTGGACTTGGACACCAAAACAATGGCGGCCTGGTATAATTATACTGGCGACAATTCTTTTGATGAAAGTTCTCCAGCGACTAGTAATGTGCCGGTTAAGCTGACCGCCATTAACAAACTGCAGTTTCAGGCGACTGGAAACTTCCGGCCGGAAGGGTCCGATGATTATGCAGCAGCCGATCATATTCGCACGGCTGCAACATGGGAGGAAATAACACTGCCGACTTCGCTGCCTCTGTCCTTCCACTCTATCTTTCAAAAAAACATGGTTCTCCAGCGGGATGTGAATGTTCCAACATGGGGACATGTGACTCCCGGAGAAAACGTAACGGTCAGAATGGATGATGTTATCAAGGATACAGTTTCGGCGGATATGAATGGCCGGTGGATTTCCCGTCTTGGAACATATGTCGCAGACGGCGGACTTCCCCATGTGCTCGAGGTTTCATCCGGGAACCAAACCGTCCAGCTTGCGAATGTAGTTTTTGGCGATGTCTATCTCGCTTCCGGTCAGTCTAATATGGCATTCCCCATGAGGGGCGTGGGTGATGGTCCGGCAACCGGGTATTCAGAAGAGCTTGCATCAGCCGATTCATTCCCGCTGATCCGGCAGACAGCCGTTTCGCTGGTATCTTCTCAAACTGTTCAGGAAGATATCCCGTTACGGATAAACTGGACGGAATGCAGCGCTGCCTCGCTGGGAAGTTTTTCCGCGGTCGGGTATTTTTTTGCAAAACCTATCTATGAAGAAACCGGCGTTCCGATAGGCATCATTCTCTCTGCGTGGAGTGGTCAGAAAATCGAACGGTTCTGGAGCCCTTCCGGAGTCGATGCCGTTCCGGAGCTGACCGGAATGAACCAATATCAGGAAGAAGGAGGCATCACGGATCTCTATGATATTTACAACAGCATGATTGCTCCTCTGATCCCCTTCGGAATTAAAGGTGTAATCTGGTACCAAGGGGAAGCGAATGCCAATCAGCTGAGCGATGCTGATATTTATCGATTTAAAATGAACGCTTTGATGCGGGGATGGCGACAGGACTGGGGCCTGGGCAGCTTTCCTTTTTATTTCGTACAGCTTGCAAATTATACTGCAGTTACCGACTGGGCCGGGCTGCGTGAATCCCAAATGGCCGCACTGACAGAAACAAATTCTGGAATGGCGGTAACCATAGATATTGGAAATGACAGCAATCTCCACCCCTTGAACAAATATGATGTCGGCCAGCGTTTGGCACGCTGGGCCCTGGTCAACGATTACGGAAGAAATCTGGGTTACAGTGGCCCCCTGTATCAGAGCTGTCAGATTGAAGATGCCTCTATCCGCATTCTGTTCGATTATGCCGACACCGGATTGATGATTGGACGAAAAGACAGCACAAACCTTGTGATTGAAACAGTCGGACCGCTTCAAAACTTTGAGATTGCCGGTCCGGATAAAAACTTTACAGAGGCCGAGGCGGTGATCGACCGGGATACAGTGCTTGTTTCTTCCTCTGCGGTATCTGAACCGATGTATGTCCGTTACTGTTACACCAATGCTCCGCAAGGCACCAATAAGTTATATAATACATCCGGTTTGCCGGCCGCGCCGTTCCGAACCGATGAAAGTTACCGGCTGCAGGTGATTTCCGGCAGCGGATCTGCCTCAAACCTTTTACCTGGAGCAACAGTAATCATCTCAGCCACTGCACAATCCGGAAAGATATTTGATCGCTGGATTGGAGCCTCTTCGGAAATCAACAACCTGAATGACTCGACCGCAACAGTAACCATGCCGTCGCATGCATTGTATCTTTTGGCAACGTACCGGGACACGGCAGATGCTGCCTATACGAATACAGTTTATGGAGGTTACGGATCCGGAACATCTAAGGCTGGCTCTCTTTTAAATATTAAAGCCACCGTGCCGGATGGACAAACGTTCGACCACTGGAGCGGTGACACGCAATCCGTCTTTAATGTGAATGCCGCTGACACCCTATTGCGAATGCCGGCCACAAACATAAGCGTTACTGCCGTTTGCCGACCTATTGACAGTGTTGGAGATGGAATTGATGACGACTGGCGAGCGACCTGGTTTGATGGGGACGGTTCAACCACAAACAGTCAGTCTGCCGCAGACGCTGATCCCGATGGAGACGGCATGACCAACAAACAGGAATTCCTTGCCGGGACTTCTCCGATCTCCGCCACATCAGTATTACGTCTGGATAGTGTTATATCTGCAAATACGTTAGCTCTCCGATTTGACAGTATCAGCGGCCATCGTTATCAGCTGGAAATGACCGACAGCCTTATCCCGATCAACTGGGAGCCTGTTTTATATAACATAGCCGGTGACAATCTGCAGAAGGAGTTATTCCTGAATATGGTTAACCGGACCAATATGTTCTATCGCTTAAGATTGAAGCTTTAACTCAAATTCACTGTAAATTCTACCGGCCAAAAAAAGCCCCCTTCAAAAGGGGGCGAAAAAAGAAGTGCCGCGTGTGGAATTTTATTTGGCTTGTAGCTTTTTCTGAACCAGTTCTCTTTCAGCAGCGGAAAGAATACCGTCTTTGTTAATATCACGTTTGTTGAACAGAGCTTCCGCTTTGGCCTTATCGAATGCCTTTCCGGCAGCCTCGGCCCGCTTCTGGTATGACGCAAGGAACTGCTCTTTGGTCATTCCTTTTTCTTCTGCCTGAACCCCTGCAATCGTGCCCATCATGATAAGAAACATATACAGCTTTTTCATTCGATCTCTCCTATTCTTTTTTTGGCACCCCCGGCTTTCACTTCGCAATAACAGACTGTTTACGTGCGAAACGTCCTATTCAATCGGTTTTCTTTCGTAGTCAGAGGGATTTACCCATCCTGTGTCTTTAGGCGTAACCCGACCGGCCATAAACTGTTCATAGAAATTCCACGCTTCAGGAAGCGTGTCGGCATAACCGTAGTGATCAAACACATCCCCGTGACCGAACATGCGCGGATCATTCTGTTCCTTAAGTCCACGGTCCATCCGGTCTTTCATTTCACGTTCCAGCTGACGAAAGCGCTCATCACCAGCCAGATTGACCATGCATTCGGAATCCGCAGAAAGATCAAAAAGTTCTTCATGAACCATTCGCTTGCCGAAGGATAAATCCCAGTAAGACCGGTTCGTTCCGGAACGGAACAGATTCAGGATATCGGTTTTGGTCGGAGAACCGTCACAGTCCAGATAACCCAGTTCCGGATTCCCGGCCGGCCAGCGATCCAGGTCATAGGTGTAGAGATACAGAAAGCCGTTTCCTACAATACCGCGAATCGGATAACTCTGGTTCTGCGGCCGGCTGAAGTCATGCCGTTCCCGACCGATCAGCACATATCGTCTGTCTGGATCCACCTGTCCGGATTTGTCCGATTGAAAAATGTTCTGCAGGCTTTTACCGGGAGAATCCGCCATGCCGGACTGCTCAAAGGGAATCCCCGCTACATCCAGAAACGTCGGCGCCAGGTCGATGAAACTGATCATGTCGTCGACCGTCCGGCCGGGGCTGCGGATCCCGTCCGGCCACATGGCGGCCAGCGGCATGTGGTTGGAATATTCATATTCCTGCCCTTTGCAGCGGGGGAACGGCATGCCGTTGTCTGAGGTCATAATGACCAATGTATTCTGCAGCAGGTTGCGTTGCTCCAGCAACGCGAGCATACGTCCCAGATTTCGGTCAGCGTGTTCAATTTCGAATCCGTAATCGAGCATGTCATTACGTACGGTTTCATCGTCCGGCCAGAAGGCGGGAACATGATCAATATCAGATTCCTGCCGCCCGCCTTTGCTTTTGCCGGTTCCGTATTCATACGCCCGGTGCGGCTCGCGGGCACCGAACCAGAAAAACCAGGGTTGTTTCCCATCGGTACTGTCAAGGAACTGCTCAAAGTTGGCAGCGTAATCCACCGGCGAAATTCCGGTTGTTACCCGCTGTTTATATTTCTGAGTGTCAAAAGAAGTTCCTACCAGTAGACGAAGTTCTCCATCGACTTTTCCAGGATATCCCGGCCCCCATCCTTTACCGGTTTGTGCAGTAATATAACCGTGCTCGCGAAGCACTTCCGGAAATGTTTTGAATTTAGCCGGAAAATTGCAGACATGATTGGCGGCTTCTTCAAGCTGCCAGGAATTGCGGCCAGTCAGAATACAGGCCCGTGACGGAGCGCATTTGGCATTGGGTGTGTACGCATTATTGAAAAGGATGCCGTCCTTTGCCAGGCGATCAAAAGCCGGCGTATCGACCCATTTGCAGCCGTACGCGCTCATGTGTTTCCACGAGGCATCATCCAGAATGCAGAACAGAATGTTTGGACGCCTGTCCTGCGCTATCGCGCCTCCTGCTGACAGCGCCAGTACAGCAGAAAAAACCCATGCCGCATTTTTTCGATAGTATTTCTTTCCAATATCAAACTTGCACATATGCATGCTCCGCGCCTCCTTCAGTTCACCGCGCCTGCAGATGCAGCATTTCCGTGTAAACCGATCGATCGATCTGATGCGGATAGGTCGCATACCATTTCATCAGCAGATTCGCCAACTGCTCGGAGACCTCCGGAAAGTTTTTTGAGATGTCGGTGGTTTCGCTCTCATCCGCTACAATGTCGTAAAGTTTGCGGTTTCCGCCGTCCACATCCATCACCAGTTTGAAATTGCCCTGACGAATTGCCAAATCCGGATAAATCTCTCCGCCCCGTAATTTGGCGAACCGATCCGGCGGACGTATCCACATCAGCGGTTTATCGCGTGCGATCTGAGCCTGCCCTGTCAACGCGCTCAGACAGGATTGCCCATCCAATTCAATATCCGGCAGACTTACTCCGGCCGCGCTCAGAAATGTAGGGAGTATATCCTGAGCCGAAAGAACAGAGTTTAAATCAACCGTGCCGGCACTGTCTCCCTGTTTCGCCCACCATGCGATACAGGGAACGCGAACCCCGCCTTCATAAAGAGAGGCCTTGTGTCCGCGTAAAGGCCCGGCGTCGTTGACGCCCCAGGCCGGACCGTTGTCACTTGCAAAAAAGATCAGTGTATTGGTCGCCAGATCCGGATCGCTGCGAATGAAATCAAAAATCCGGCCAAGCTGTAGGTCCAGCTCATTGACAACCCCGACAAGCCGGTCATCCTGCGAGCCGCTGCCCCGCCGTGCTTCCGGCGGCTCAAGCGGAGCGTGAATATCATCCGGCCAGAGATTGATGTAAAACGGTTTGCCTTCCGAACGGGATTTCCGAATCTCTTCGATCGCCCGGTCTGTGAAGATTTGTGTGATATTCTCACGCTTTGCCCAGGTTACGGTGCCACTGCCCAGTTCCATGGCATATTTTTCGAGCAGCCGATAGCGCCGTCCATCTTCTGCAGTAAAGATTTTCGCCCCTTTCTGCGGCAGCGTATCGAAGGTTGCCAATATCCGGTCTCCCTGCCCTTCAAAAGACGTCAATACGGAATCAAATCCGTAGTCGCGAATCATAGGAGCCTCTTTGACATCGCCCTGTCCGCCCATATGCCATTTGCCGACATGCGCAGTATAATACCCGGCGGCTTTCAGATAACGGGCCACACTGGGAGCAGTGGGATCAAGGTAGTCTTTTATTCCACGCTCTTTATCCATCTCATGAGTGTATAAAAAACTGGTAATTCCCCAGCGCGACGGGTTCTGTCCTGTTGTAAACGCAACCCGTGACGGAGAGCAGATGGGTGATCCGACATAGAACTGTCCATAGCGGATCCCTTCTTTAGCCAGGCGATCAATATTCGGAGTCGATACTTTTCCGTTTCCATAACAGGCCAAGTCGCCGTATCCCATGTCGTCAATCAGCACAAAAAGAATATTGGGAGAAGATCCCATCGCTTTGCCGCAACAGCACAAAAACATAAGCCACTTCAACAACTTCATCTTACATCTCCCGTTGGATTCCCATCTCGCGATCTTCCGGTCACTGCCAGGTGGTACAATCGATTCCCATTTCCTTGAACTGAGCGGCGGCGCTCAGAAAATGCGCCGTAATCCAGTAGACACTCCATTTTTCTATGTAGTCCCCGCGGACCCCTTTGAGTGTCGTAAAGTTCTTATAATACTGCGCATAATTAGTCTGGTGGATCTGCTCGCCGGCACTGCCCCACGGATCCGTCAACTGTCCGCAGGGAACCGTCAGCATCTTCGCAACCGCCTTGTATTCCTCATGCCCGGTCAGCTCTCCAAGTTTCCAGAACGCCGGAGCGAAAAGCACCCCGTAGATATCCAGATGCATATTCTGCACGGAAACGGCAGTCCACCCCCGGGTCCGGAATGCATGGTCGGCCAGACGACCGGGCGGCAGAGGGACATCCCAGACGTACATGTAACTCAGCACCACGCTGCCCGCATGTTCCGCCGCATCCAGATAGCGCTTCTCTCCGGTGGCATCGTACATTGCCAGAAAACCCTGGAAGCAGGCCCACGCGCCTTCCTTGTCTTCGCACCGGGCATCCAGTGTTCCGCCCCAATACGGTTCGTCCATGGACAGATGACGCTGCATATAATGATCTGCGGCTTTGCGCGCAGCGGTGAGATAGTCGGAATTACCGAGCAGGTCTGTACCCTGAACCAGCGGAGCAATCAGAACAGCTTCACTGGTAGAAACCGGTTTCCAATCATTGGAAAGAATACGCGCTGCGTGCAGGTCGCAGGCCCGGCGGAGAAAGATATCCCACGCCGCCGTGTCCATGCCGCCGGTTTCTCGGGCAGCGCGCAGGGCGTTGAGCATGTTGTTCATGGCCTGGCCCTGCGAGAGCGGATTGCGACGATCCAGCCATTTTTGCGATTTATAATTGTAACGGATCGAAAAGCCGTCCTCTGTGAAGGGAGATGTGCAGAGAAAGTCCATGGCTTTCTGTGCTTTCTGTTTCGCATCCGGAATGCCGAAGGATTCCCCCAGCAGGATCAGGAAATAAGGAGCTGCTTCGGACTGCCCGGCCCAGCCGAGGTCGATCCACGGCCGGGTGTCGCCGGGAAATGCATCGATGCCTGCAAATCCGCTGCCTTCCCGCCAACGGCTCAGCGTGTCGTTGAATTTGAGCTGCAGGATTTCCCGGTAGGGCGTATAGCCTGATACGGAGGTGTTGTTAAACAGTCTGAGAGAGGCGGATACCACCTGCTCGAACCCTGCCCCCCGCCGGGCTGGCGACATGGGCTGAATAAAGAATGTTTTTTCGACGACAGCTCCGGGTTTCAGAGTACACCAGGTGTCAGGATATTCAAACCACTCACGCTGTTTGGCCTTAATAATGCCGGTTCGACCGTTGGACGCAACGGGACCGGACAACAGAGAGAATTCAACCTGATCGTTATTAAGGTATTCCAGGCCAAGCGACCACCACTGGTCTTCACGGTGACCATAGAGCAGCGGACTGGGCAGGCTATGCAGAGCGGCAACAACGGTTTGATTGTCATTCTGTCCTTCGACGGCCGCCGCCGGCATAGAAAAACGGTGTTCTTCATAGAAGCCTTTTCCGCCCGGAGTATTGGCAATGACCGGAATCGGGTTGGGATCGACGGACTGGCCGGCCGGGTTGTTGTAATAAGAAATTGCCGGAAGGAACGGCCGGGCGTCAGTCAAATGCAGCTGCACCCGAACAGAGAGTGTGACCTGGTCGAGTGCAACGTCACCATGCCACTCCCAGCGACGGCGCACCTCAAGCAGTCCATCGGCCCGGCGGCGCTCGACATCACGCAAGGCCAGTTCGCCCTCCGGAAGCTTCAGGGTGCCGTAAGAGACCGTCCACTCGCCGACCGTTTCATTTGATGAAACCTGAACATGCCTCCATTGTGCCGGCCATTCATTGGTCCAGCCCAATCCAACCGACCAGCGCCCTTCTGCCGGGAAATCCTGGGCAGCGACGTGCTGCGCTGAAAATAAGATCAATGCAGATATACAGTATCGTTTAAACATCAGAACTTTCTATTCAGATTATTTTCAGAGATATTTCGATTCTATCAGAACGAGCGGCAGACGATTCTTTAACAGCAGTTCGATCGTACCGTCGGTGCAGGTGACCGTCTGCTGAGGAAAACCTGAGGGAACATCGGATAAGGGCCACACCGCTGATTCCGAAGGAATCGGAGTCAGAATGGTGTATTCTTCACCATTTTTTCCATTTACACGGTAGGTTTCTTCAGACGCATTCAGGGTGGCCCCATCTGCAAACCAAACCGCCCGGAAGGGTCTGGGCCCTGTGAACTGGACATCATACACGTTTCCCGTCTTACGCAGTTCGGCGTGCCCAGGCAAAAGTCCGGCTGTCAGATAGATAAGAAGCCGTGCGGTAAACGCAGCCGGTTTCGGCCCGGAATGGGGTCCGTCCGGATACTCCTTGCCATCCAGATAAAACAGGCCGTTTAAGGCCGACGGATGCATGGGCAATCCATTATATGATTCACGATCATATAGACGCCCCATGACAATATGATGAGCTCCATGTGCCAGCGCCAGAATCCCGGTTTGAAAATAATAGATGGCCTGTTCTTCAGTCGTCTGGGGCTGGACTTCCTGATACTCCGGCTTTTCAGGGTCTCCGCTCCATGTGCTGTTTTCGGTAACGATGAAATGCGCATTCCCCATTGCAGGGTAAGTAAGCAGGTAGTTCTGTGCTCCTGAAAATTCACCGCCTATGCCTTCGGCTTCATTCCAGAAATGATGGTAATGAAAGTCAATGGAATCGACCTTTCCCGGCGCATACTTCGAAAAAGAGGTGAATGCCATATTACATCGCCGGATGGCTTTCGCAGTTTCCGGCAGTAAAGATGAAAAACTGGCAGAGACCTGTATCCCGGGAAACTTTGTTTTTAAACGATCGTACACAAGAGCATGAAGCGCGGCATATTCGTCGTATTCTTCTTCTGTTTCCGGCCATTTTACAAAAAGGTCACTTTCATTATCCGTTTGAATATATCTGATATTCGGATACCGCCGGATCAGTTTAGATAGAATATTTATCGTTGTATCAATGTCATCATCCTGAAGATTGAACAAAGTTAAACAGATAATACGTGATTTATTATCTTTGAGCATCTGAATAAAGTCCGGCTTCGAAAGTCCGCCCAGAGTCTTAATACTGAGCCGGATAAATCCTGGATCCAGGTCATGCAGCTCTGTTTTATAGCCCCAGTCTGTCCCCATGTGCATGCCGACCGGAGAACGGTTGAATCCACCCGCAGTTACAACACGATAAAACGACTGCGTTGCTTCCGCAGTGGTTTCAAACGAGGCGTGCCCTTCGGAATCTTCAACGGCAACTGACTGATCGATCCATGTACCGGAAAGAAGATTTGTCGTTTTTTGAAGCGTATATACACCGCCGGCTGTTGCCTCGCCCGCCACAACCACTCCTTCCGGATGGACTAAGTCGAGTGTGACGCCTTTGACACGGAAGCCCCCTGTATCGCCGGAATAAATCACAGCAACTTCACCGGAAGCTCCACCCTCCATGGATAATCCCAAACTTGATACGTCAAAATTTCCGGGACTGCCGGACCGGAATTCCAGAAAATCACGCGTAACAGGATTAACAACGACGAACGATTCTCCCGCATTGAATACATTCTGTATATTGATCTCATTAACTTGAACCGTTGCCTCATAACTGCCGGCAAGCTGGTTGTCCAATGAGATGATTACGCCCTCCCGATTGGTTGTATCGGCACCGATTCCGGCGCCGTTTGGGTCCCCTCCAACCCCCAGCAAACTGCTGCTGTCGCTTGAAATCGTGCCGTCAGTTAATTTATCACCACGGATTTCTGCATTGGTTGAGACATTTTTTGCCGCATCAAATATTAATCCGATTGTTCCTGAAAAGGCACTCCCCGTTCCCGGAGAGAATTCTGCCACATCGAAGTTGGTATTCGTTGAACTGACCGTGCCGGAATCAATGTTAATTTCCAGATCCATGGATGATAAATTTTCCTCAGATATCAGGGCATTGACCGCAATACTGGCCTTATCTCGGGGGGAGTGAACAAAGTCGAGATTGCCGACCATCAGATTATTACCGCCATCATTTACCTCAAGGGTCATGCCCATGACCCGGAACCCGCCTGTATCGCCGGAATAAATCGCTGCGATTGGACCTGACGTTCCACCTGTCATCGTGAGACCGAGGCCTGATACGTCAAAATTTCCGGAAGCACCGGAGCTGAATTCAACAAAATCGCGTGTAGCTGAATTCACAACAAAAAAGGATTCGCCTGAATTAAATACGTTCTGAACGTTAATGAAAGTAATCTGCACAGTCAGCGAAGAATTCAAACTGGACAGATCTGTGAATGCAACCTGTATGCCCTCTCTGGAGACTGAGTCACAGCCGATCCCGCCGGTATTGGGATCCGAGGAAACGCCTAAACCTGCGAGACTGCCGTTAAGGGTTCCATCAACCAGCTTATCTCCCCGCGTAGAAGCATTGGTTGAAACGTTTTTCATTGCATCAAGCGTTAAGTGAATCGTTCGACCGAAAGCGGTTGTCGTTGTGACAGCCCCGGACACATTAAAGTTCGTGCTTTCAGAACTGGCCAAACCGGCATCGATTCCAATATTAAGATCCAGTGCAGATACACTCGCCCCTAACACCGTTGACTCTACGGTTATAGACGCTTCAACAACGGACGACAAAATCAGACCGGCAAACCCAATCCGCCAAAAACTGTTTTTTATGTATTTCATTACCCTGTTGTCCAAACCCCGGATTCTCTGCCGATACGCAGATGAGTATGATGGATGCACAGGAGATTTTTGTCATGTCCTCAAATATACTACACACGGCGTTTTCCATCGTTGCAGATAAGAAAATCAGGCCTGTCCTGCAATGGGTCGTTTGAGATTCTGATGCAAACCTCTCTGATCAGGAAGCATACGGCAGGCCCATTCCGATAAATTTGGCGACAGCCTCAACACGGGAGTTGACATGCAGTTTTTCATAGGTGCGCCGAGTGTAGGTATAGACGGTGTTGACTGAAATATTCAATTCATCCGCAATTTCCTTAGGAACCTTTCCCTTTATCAAAAGAGTAAGCACCTCCTGCTCACGATCTGACAGCACAACAATCTCTGTTTCCTCAGAACGGATTTGTTCTGCTTTCTGAAATGACTGCACAACCAGCCGGGCAATATGTCCATCCATCGGAGCTCCGCCCTGAATCGCCTCATCAAGCGCTTTGATCAATTCAGTATCCACTGAACGTTTTAAAAGATATCCGATGGCGCCGGCGGCTAATGCTCGAAAAATGTACGCGCTCTGATCATAGACCGTGAGCATGATAAAGCATGTATCCGGCATCTTCGGCTTCAGGTCACGAACGCATTCAATGCCGTTTTTCCCCGGCATATTAATGTCCATCAACACAATATCCGGCTGTATTCCCGGCAATGCCGCCATGGCATCCTCGGCATCAGAGTAAACGCCGACACAGGCAAATCTTGATTCTTCAGAAATCAATTCTGCAATCAGATCCCGTGTACTTCGATGGTCATCAACAATGGCTACGCTTATAGGTTTATTCATAAATTTTTATCATTTTAACGGAATCATGAACTTAACGGTTGTACCCTTATCCCTGTTGCTGAAAATCAACATCTCTCCCCCTACCAAAGTCATTCTTTTCCGCATATTTTTGATTCCATTCTGGAACCGCTGATCCTCCGTATCCGTCAACCCTTTTCCGTTATCCACTATTGTAATCTGTACCATTTCCGAGAGCATTTCAACATGCAGGGTGATCTGCGTGGCATTTGAATGCTTTGCGGCATTACTGACGGCTGCCTTGACGGCAAGAAAGATGTTATGCCGAACCGGTCCGCTTATTTGGTAATCAGGCAGTTCTATCGGAATATCTGTTTCGCAGGGGATTCCCGCCTCATGAAGAAATTCAGACACGTATTTAGATATGTAGGCAATAAGATTATCCAGCGTGTCATTAATGGGACTGACAACCCATACGATCTCATCAAGCGTCCAAACCAATTTGCGGGCAGCATATTCCATCTCGGTCACCTGGGCTGGAGCCCGGTCCAGTTCATTCCGCCTGAACGCCCGTGCGACCCGATGACTGAGCATCGACAGTCTGGTCAGTTCTGATCCGATCTCATCATGGAGATCCATCGCAATACGCGTACGCTCCTGTTCCACTGCATGCTGTTTTTCCGTTAAAATCAATTTCCGCCGGTTTATGCGCTCAGCCACTCCCAGCGAGAACACAACAATCAAAACAGTTCCGCCGATATACAGGCCGGTCTTAAACCACCAGGTCTCCCATATATGGGGCTGTACCGTGATTTGTAACGCGACAGGAGTCGAATTCCACATTCCATCCCGATTTGAAGCGATCACTTCAAATTCATATTTCCCCGGCTTTACATGCTGATAACTTGAAAAGCGCCTTGATCCTAAATCCACCCATGCCGAATCTAATCCGACCATGCGGCACCGGAAATTAATATGCGAAGGCGCGAAGTAACTGAATGCCGAGAAATTGATATCCATTCGCTGAACACTGGGAGGAAGAGTTATTGAAGACTGCCCATTGACGGCATACGTTACGCCGTCATTGAGCACTACATCGCGAATAAGCATCTGGGCCGAGTCCGTACACCGTTTAATTTGTTCCGGTCGAAATGTCAGCAGTTTCTTTCCGCAGATAATCCATATGTTGCCACTGGTATCTCTACAGGCAGTTGCAACTCCTGTATCAATCTGCACGGTAGGATTAACCCCCTCATTTTTATCAATCATGATCGGAGCAGGCGTCTCCTGACCATCTGTCGCATCCTGGAACAACTTCTTTTCAACAACGGCAACGCCTTCTTCTGTTATAAACCATAAGCGGCTTAGACCGTCATCAATTATTTGCGTAACTGTATGTTGAGGCAGAAAGGTCGCGGTAATCTGACCGTCCCGAAGCCGAAGTAATCCGTTCCCACAGGTGCCGATCCAGAGGGTTTTCTCATCCTGATCAAAATGCAGTGTGGTCATGTAATCCGTGGAAATAGTTTCTTCCGGCGAAATCTTTTTGAATTCTCCATTCTGGAAACAGACCAGACCGTCGGATTCCATTCCGATCCAAAGAGTTCCATTCCGATCTCCTTCGATACAGCGGATATTGGCTATCCCGTTCTTTTCCGAAGCCGCCAAATGCCAGCCCGTACTGTCTTTACGCCATAATCCTTTTTCTCCACCAGCCCATAAAGTATTCTGTTCATCTTCGTACAGCGCCCAAATATTGTCACGCTCTCCTCCGGCAGGAAAAACGTTCCTGTATCCATTCTGGTCCAGACAAAGTAGAAACCCATTATCCACATTGGCCCACAGGACTCCTTCGTGATCTTCCAGCATCACGCGGATTCCGCCCTTTGGCACAGGCGGTTTATTCACCTGCCGCTCTTCCCCATCTTCGATGGCGTGCAGTGTTTCCTGACTGGTTCCAAACCATATCCCTCCGGATTTTCGGGAGGTAATTGCCGTCATGTATTGATATGCGGAGCCTTCTCTTATTCCTGAATAACGATTAAAC
This sequence comes from Kiritimatiellales bacterium, assembly GCA_050253185.1. GTDB lineage: Bacteria > Verrucomicrobiota > Kiritimatiellia > Kiritimatiellales > Tichowtungiaceae > Tichowtungia. Next base: position 21,652 of record JBFWJN010000012.1, read on the forward strand.
CGAAAGGACTGCAGCCCTGCCGTTGTCCCGAGCCACAACGTGCCTTCCCGATCTTCCTGCAGACATAAAATAGTGTTGGATGCCAAACCGTTTCCGGTACTCAGCCGGGTGACACTCCCGTTCCGATACAGGATGTACAGCCCCCCGAACGTCATTCCGGCGGCAACGTCTCCGCTTGCAAGTTCGAAAAAATGAACTTCCTGGTTTTTTATTCCCCACGGGACCGGGCCCCAGTCATTCAGCACCCTGCCATCCAACACCTGCACCACATGCCCATCCTGCTCGCACCATCCATTACTTTTCCCGGGAAGAACCTTCCCTGCCGGAAAAGAATGCGTGGGCCGCCCTGTGAATACCGGACTTCCGTTTTGACCCACGAGCAGCCATTTTCCAGACTGGTATTTTGCCCAAACAGCTGCATTCGTTCCCTCTGCAAAATCTACAACAGGATCATCCGTCAGTTCCTGTGGCGGGGTTATCGAAACGAATGAACTTCCCCGACGGATACTCACGTGCCCGGAATCATGCCCCAGAAAGAGAACTCCACTCCTGTCCTCATAGAGTTTGGATATCCGGTTGTTGGCTAATCCGGGAGCGGTTCTCAGATTAAACCGTTCAAAAGACACTCCGTCAAACCGGGCAGCGCCGTTGATTGTCGCAATCCAAAGAAACCCATTGTCTCTCTGAAGAACATCCCGCACCTGATCAAACGGCAGCCCGTCTGATACCTGCCAGGTGCGAATAAAATACGACCTGATTTCAACAGGGGTATTCCCTTCGAGAAACTGTACGTCCGCAAAACCGGCAGAAATATTGAATGCCGATAGCAGCACAATGAGACGATACAAAATAAAATGCGATACTTTCATGCTGTCTCAAATCACAACCGCAGCCCGCAGTTTATGAAACCACCTACTGGATAATGATATACATCATGTGAAAAAGATCAAAACATAGGTGTGTCATAGTTTTGGGGACATGACAAATAGTTTGTTTTTTATACATTAGGCCATCTGGAGTTTGCCGCCTTAAGTATTGAATTTTACCTGAAGGTTTGGATCACAGCGAATCGAAACAGTTTAAACCAAACTTAACAACAACCCGGGAAAGACATCCGCTAATGAAAAAACGTATAATACTTTCGCTCTTTGCAGTCATCATGAGTTCATCTGCCTATGAAGGTGATTCGGTCTATAGCCCGCCTCAGGAGTCTGGTCAGTATATACTCACCCCGCCGGAAACAAAGACCGTTCGAATTAACAGCCCATCTGTATTCGGCGTACGCCCCGGATCTCCGTTCTTATTTACAATTCCTGTATCGGGAGAGCGTCCGGTAAAATTTTCTGTTGAAAATCTTCCGGAAGGCCTGACCGTTGACGAATCCAACGGGAAAATATCCGGGACGATTATCGATCCGACCGAAACAACATATCCGGTTACGTTCCATGCAAAAAATTCATACGGAGAAGACGTAAAAGAATTTAAAATAAAAGTAGGAAGGGATATCTGTCTCACTCCTCCTCTCGGATGGAACAGCTGGAACTGCTGGGGCGCCAAGGTGGATCAGGAGAAGGTGCTCGCCTCTGCCAAAGCAATGGTTGACAAAGGACTGTGCAATTATGGATGGACCTACATCAACATTGATGACAGCTGGCAGGGAGAACGATCCGGCAAGTACAACGCGATTCAGCCGAATGCGAAGTTTCCTGACATAAAAAAGCTCTGCGATGAAATTCATAACCTTGGGCTGAAAATCGGCGTCTATTCTTCTCCATGGGTCACCACCTATACAGGATATGTCGGCGGATCAAGTGATAATCAGGAGGGGGGCTGGGATAAAGAACAGGATGCAGGGAAAACCTTCTATGAAAGAGGGCGGAATTTCCGCTACGGTAAATATACTTTTGAGACAAACGACGCAGCACAATGGGCCGAATGGGGCGTTGACTTTTTAAAGTACGACTGGCAGGGGAACGACGGGCCGAACACCATTGCCATGGCAAAAGCCCTGGAAGGCTGCGGGAGGGATATTGTCTTCTCCCTTTCAAACAGTGCAAATCCTGCATTGGCAAAGATATATGCCCAGCGGGCGCACTGCTGGCGGACTACCGGGGACCTCAAGGATCGCTGGAACAGTGACGGGCCTAATTTAAACCTGCTGCAGGCGTGGGAAATGCATCGGGCGTGGCTGAATGCCGGAACACGCGGAGGTCCGGGACATTTCCCTGATGCCGACATGCTGGTGATTGGGAAGGTCGTCGAGCGCAACTCAGGGGAAGCTCTGCGTCCGTCCCGCCTGACGGCTGATGAACAGTACACACATATTTCTCTATGGGCACTCTGGTCATGCCCGCTGCTGATCGGCTGCCCGATTGATCAACTCGACAATTTTACTTTAGGGCTCCACACAAACACGGAGGTGCTTGATATTAAGAAGGTTTAAAAAGGTGTTGCGGGAGAAACGGTCAACAATGTTAGAGGACTGGAAATCATAGTCAAAACACTTGCGAACGGAACGAAAGCCATTGGTCTGTTTAATCGAAACGACACGCCTCAAACTGTCACACTGAACTGGAGCGATGCCGGACTGGAGGGAGAACAGACTTTCAGAGACCTATGGAGACAAAAGGACATCGGTATATTTGATCAGAAATTTTCAGCTGATGTGCCATCACACGGTGTTGTTTTAGTTAAGACAGGAACAAATCCCGTTAAATAAAACCAGTCCGTTGAATGCCGGATTATATCGTAACAGATTTGGGGACATGACAGGACCTGGACGGAGTTGTAGTTTCTTAAAAGTAAGCGTAGATCAATAAAACGAACAACTATGGGAGTTGTTCGAACTAAAGGAGATGAATAATGAAAAGCAAACTAATAGGAGCGGTCATTGCAATTCTTACAGTAAGTTATCTTTCACAGGCGGATTTGCTTGTATCGGATGACTTTTCTTACCCTGATGGGACTCTCGCGGGAGCCGACGGGGGAACCGATGGCACATCGGCATGGACAGCGGCATGGACAGGAAATGATACATTTACCGTATCAAATGGAGTAGCCACTCTAACCGCATCCGGAGTAAATACAGTAACACGAAATTTTTCTTCAGTAAATAGCACGGTATATTTCAGCTTCACTGTCAATGTGTCCGGAGAAACAGACGATAACTATAATGCGTTATTTGCTTTGAATTACGGGAACTATCAAGTTGCGGCAATTGGAATTGGGACAAATTCAGTTTATGCAAACTCCACTGTTTTCGGAACATACACGCAAGGCACCACACACTTAATTGTTGGCAAGCTTGAATTCAATGCGGACTCCACAAACGAACGCTTAACAGTATGGGTGGATCCTGCGAGTGAATCTGATACAGCAGGCACTACTCTTGTGTATGCTGCCCCCTACAATCAAATCACCCGCGCAAAACTTCAGGGAACCGGCATTACATCCGGTGGAGTTATAAATTTTGATGATATTATTCTTGGAACGACCTTCACAGATGTCATTCCCGAGCCGTCAACTGTCGGACTGTTTATCATTTCTTCGACGTCGCTGTTTGTACTTCGCCAGTTCCGGAAATAACGGACGGATTGCTAATACAGATAATCGTCCGGATGCATTTATATAATGCGTCCGGACATATTTTAATAATCAGTTTTTAGCTCTGGACTGAAACAACCGATCAATTGGAAATTCCCGCAGGGATTGCGGCAGGGAAGCCCAATCCCCGTTGACGAGTCGATCTTTCTAAAGCTGCTGAATTTCCCATGATGAGCCCGCTACTGGCAACTCCAGCGCCATGAAACCGTATCGTAATCATTTTTAAATACGCATGATCTCCGGAAGTCCGGAACGAATGCCTGCCGTAGACAAAACAACACAGGAGAAACAATGCATTGGTTAGACTGGATGGTAATGGGTCTTTTTACGCTTGCCCTTATCGGCATTATTGTTTGGGTCACCCGACAGAAAGAAGAATCGTCGGCCGATTATTTTCTGGCGGGACGCAGTGCCGGCTGGCTGGCCATCGGAGCCTCCATCTTTGCCTCCAACATCGGATCCGAGCACCGGATTGGTCTGGCCGGTGCAGGAGCCTCCAGCGGAATGGCCAGGGCACACTGGGAAATTCTGGGCTGGTTCATCCTGATCC
>JBFWJN010000013.1:0-25794 GCA_050253185.1 Kiritimatiellales bacterium
CACGCCGATTTCCTGCTCATCCTTCTTGTTGCCTTCCGCCGGGCAGTAACCGCGGCCGATGCGGGTTTCAATTTCGGCTTCAAATTTACCGTCGGCATCCAGCGTGGCGATGTGGTGGTCAGGATTCAGCACTTCGATGCTGTCGTTAACCTGAATATCACCGGCAGTCACCTCGCCGGGGCCCTTCACGCTGATTTTCAGGCGCTGCGGCTGACGGGTATAGGATTTCAGCAGAACTTTTTTCAGGTTCAGCACGACATTTGTCATGTCTTCCACAACACCGGGAAGGCTGCAGAATTCGTGCGGCGCACCGTTGATTTTGATGGAAGCAATTGCAGTTCCTTCCAGCGACGACAGCAACACGCGGCGCATCGAGTTACCGATGGTGCGGCCGTAACCGGCTTCAAACGGTTCAGCAATGAATTTGCCGTACGTGGCAGTGGATGCGGTTTCGTCTTTGACGACCCGCTTGGGCATTTCGAAACGACCTAATCTGATCGGCATTGTTTATTCCTCCCAGAACCGGGCATTAACCGGCTCGTATGGTGTGTGTTTACAATATGCGCTTGTTATACGCGACGCTGTTTCTTCGGGCGGCATCCGTTGTGCGGAACCGGCGTGGTATCCTTGATGGCGGAAACGCGGAGACCGGCGGCCTGAATGGCTCGTACCGCCGACTCGCGGCCGGCGCCCGGACCCTGCACGCGGACTTCCACTTCGTTCATCCCGTGAGAGATGGCGCCGCGGGCGGCTTCCTGAGCCACCGTTGTTGCGGCAAACGCTGTGCTCTTGCGGGAACCTTTGAACGCACAGCGACCGGCGCTGCTCCAGGAAATAACCTGTCCCTTCATGTCGGTGATCGACACGATGCAGTTGTTAAAGGTGGTCTTGATGAACGCAATGCCGTACGGCACGTTCTTTGCGCCCTTCATGCGGCGCTTCGGCTTGGCTTCCTCTTCGGAATTGCCTTCGATCTGAGCAAAAATATCTTTCTGCTTCGCCGGTTTTTCAGCCGTTTCGGCAACCGGGGTTTCCACTGCGGTTTCTGCCGCGACGTCTTCTACAGGTTTGGTTTCTTCAGCCATCGATCAATCCTTGCTTAAAAAAATTACTTGGAAGCGACCTTGGCGGCCGAACGGGCTTCCTTACCGCGGATCACGCCGACCGTACGGGCTTTCCCTTTACGGGTACGGGCGTTGGTTTTGGTCCGCTGACCGCGAACCGGCAGACCGCGGCGATGACGGCTGCCGCGATAGCTGTTAATGGAAATCAGGCGGCGAATATTCTGCGCGACTTCGCGGCGCAGGTCCCCTTCAATCGTGTACTCGGCGCGCAGGACGCCGGTCAGCTTGGTCACGTCTTCGTCGGTCAGGTCATTGGCCTTCTTGGCGGGATCGAGACCGGCCTTGGCAATCACCTCACGGGATTTCGCCAAACCGAGGCCGTAAATATAAGTCAAAGCGTACTCAAGACGCTTTTTACCGGGGATATCAATACCGATAATACGAGGCATAATCGAACTGCTCCTTCTTAGCCCTGACGCTGTTTGTGCCGGGGGTTGCGTTTGTTGATGACATACACGCGCCCTTTACGACGAACAATCTTATCGTCAGCGCTGATCTTTTTCACTGATGCCTTAACCTTCATAAGTTCACCTAAATAACTATCCGCCCTACACCCATATTGTAAGGCGACATTTCCACCTTCACAAAATCGCCGCTTTCCGGGGGCTTTTTCTCCCGATCCCGCACCGCAATGTAAGCCGTGAACCGATGTCCATTGCCCAATACGGCACGAAAAGCGTGACTATCTATCACGGCCTCCAACTGAGCGTCCAGTAAAATAGTCTCACGATCACCCATTTTTAAGAGCGGCTCATCATACAGACCCGCATTTTGCGTACAAGCACTAATTCGAAGAAATTCATCGTTCCAAACCCTGGAAAAACCGGGCACACTTTTTCCAGACATTGGAAACGCCATGGACCGACCCATTCACAACCCAACTCCATTCGGCCCGGCCGACGCCGGGACCGACCCGTTTGCCCTTTTCGAAACCTGGTTCCGCGAGGCACGAACCGCCGATCCCGGCAACGCCGCGGTCGTCGCACTGGCCACCGCCGCATCGGACGCCCGCCCATCCCTGCGCATGGTCCTGCTCAAACAGCACGGCCCCGGCGGCTTCGTCTTCCACACCAACTACGAAAGCCGCAAAGCCGGGGAACTGGCAACCAACCCGCATGCCGCCATGACTTTCTGGTGGCCCGCCCGGGAACGCCAGGTCCGGCTTGAAGGCCGGCTTGAAAAACTCAGCCCTGCGGAGTCCGACGCCTACTTCGCCACCCGTCCGCGCGAAAGCCGGCTCGGCGCGTGGGCATCGCCGCAAAGCAGCGTCATTCCCGAACCGGTCGACCTGACAAAAATCCTCGCGCGGTTCGGAACCGGCCCGGTGCCCAGACCCGACAACTGGGGCGGATTCCGGCTGCGCCCGGAAACCTTCGAATTCTGGCAGGGGCGCGACAGCCGCCTGCACGACCGAATCCGATTCATCAAAAACGGCACGACCTGGCGGATCGACCGCCTCGCACCCTAAGTTTTTCCAAACCTTGGAAAATCTGGAAACTCTGCTACAGTCTTCTGTGTGAAGTGTCTGCTCAAATCCATTTCGGTCACCTGGATTCTGCTGCTCTGCGCCGGCTGCTCCACCACCGGCCGTCAGGTCATTTACGACAACACCGTTCTGGTGACCAAACGTCCGCTCAGCGGAACCGCCGAATTCGGCTGGCGCGTCAAGACGTTCTGGACCGAAGAAATGACCTCGCTCTGGCGGCGAAGAGTCAGCTTTCCCCTGCTCGCCCGCCGCACCGTCCCGGAACTGAACACCGACGCGCCGACGTTCATGAATCGCGACATCATGGCCGAATGGCTCTGCGAAAAAACCGGCCCGCCCGTCGCCGGCAGCGCAACCCTGCTGCTGAACGGCGAAAACTTTTTTCCAAGGTTTGGAAACGCAATCCATGCGGCCACCAACCGCATCCTGCTCAAAACCTACATTTTCGACAACGACGACGTCGCAAAACAGGTTGCCGACGAACTGAAAGCCCGGAGCAGTGAAATTGACATCCGGATTCTGTACGACTCCGGCGGCTCGCGGATTGCCTGGAAAACCGACGCGCCCTCGCGACCGACGAACAGCGTCGATGAAGTCGACGACATGATTCGCTACCTTGCTGACGATTCGCAGATTGAGCTGCGGCGCGCAAACCATACGCTGCTGACGTCAGAGCATTCGAAATACATCCTGATCGACAGCAGCGCCGCCTATTTCGGCGGAATGAACATCGGCCGCGAATACCGCTATGACTGGCGCGACGCCATGTTTGAACTGCACGGCCCGGTCCTTGACGCCCTGGAATGCCGGTTCGACCAGGCCTGGCGGATCGCCGGCGGCGGACTCTTCAGCCGGATCCGCCGTCCCGCGGTGCCGGATACAGCGGCGGGTGATCTCTATCTGATTGAAACCACGCCGCTGAAAGCGAACATCTACCGGGCACAGATTCACGCCATTCAAAATGCCAGACAGCGGATCTACATTGAAAATCCGTACCTCTGGAACCCGGCGATTCTTTACCACCTCTGCGCGGCGCGCAAACGCGGCGTTGACGTACGCGTCACCCTGCCGCGCGACGTCAACCACGGCATCGGCATCAGCGCCAACAAGTTGACGGTTAACCGGCTGCTCGAACACGGCGTGCGCGTATTCATTTATCCGGGAATGACACACGTCAAGGCGGCCGTCTACGACCAGTGGGCCTGCTTCGGCTCCGCCAATTTCGACGATCTCAGCCTGCATAAAAACTACGAACTCAATCTGTTCACGGACAATCCGGAAATCGTCGGAGAGATTACGAAAAACCTTCTGCTCGACGGACAGCAGCGGTCCACGGAAGTTTTCAATTCAGACCGTCTCAGCCCAACCGAACTTTTCACCGCCCGGTTTGCTCAGTATCTCTGAGCTCAGCGCTGATTGATCAGCATGCGTCCGCAGAAATTACAGATCACGAGTTTCGCCGGATTCAGCGCATCGTTGACGACCTGCGGCGGCAGTTTCATGTGACAGCCGGAACAGTGCTCGTTTTCGACCCGCACCACGGCGAAATCGCCTTTGTGCGTGAACAGACGGGTGTATTTCGAAAGCAGGGAAGGATTTACATCGGCCGTCAGTTTTTCGCGGCCCGACATCAGTGCAGCGATATCTTCCTGAACTTCCTTCAAGCGTTCGTCCAGCATTTCGAGTTCTTCCGCAATGCCGTCTTCTTCGTTCTTCAGTTCGGCTTCACGTTCCGCAATGATGCCCTTGGCTTTTTCGACCTTTTCGAGCAGTTCGATTTCACGGTCTTCCTGGGTGGAAATCTCTTTTTCTTCAGCCGAAATCTGGCTCAGCATCGCACGATACTGGTCATTCGTCTTGGCATCCATCTGCTGCTGTTTGTACTTCGCGATTTTTTCGCGGCGGGATTCCACATCGACTTCAACCTGCTTGAGATCAGAGGTGATCTGCATCAGATCGGAACGGGCACCTTCGAGCCGGATCCGGGCACCTTCTAACTGTTTTTCAACGTCCGTCTTTCGGGCTGGAATATCGCGGAATTCGCGTTTGAGTTTTGCAATTTTACGGTCTTTTTCCTGCAATACCAAAAGTGCTTCAAGCGGATGCGCCATCGTTACGGTCTCCCAGTTAACTCAACAGAACAAAATTGAACCGGAGAGCATACGGCGGCAGCATCGTTTCGACAACAGAAAATACCGCTTAACTTCCAGGATGGACCAGCGGCAGTCCTTCTTTGCAAAGAGGACACTCCGACGGGTCCCACGTCACGGGTTCGATATCGAGCAGGCTGACCAGCGGGCGTGTAAACTGTGCCCTGCCGCCGCTGCGGTTCACCAGCACGCCGATGCTCTGCACCGTGCCGCCGTGCTGCTCCACAATGTCCACCGTTTCCTGAACACGACCGCCGCGGGTAATCACATCCTCTGCAACAATAAACCGCTCGCCGGGCTCAATTTTAAACCGGCGCAGCTCCAGCATCTTGTCTGCATTCTTCTCCACAAAAATGAAGCGTTTACCCAGTGCACGGGCCACTTCATGGCCGACTGAAATCCCGCCCAGCGCCGGGGCAATCACGCTGTCGACATCCGTCAGGCCGGGAGCGGCCTGCATTTTTTCGACAAGAGCTTGACAAACCTGCGCCGCGATCCGCGGATACTGCAGCAGCAGCGCGCATTGGAAAAACCGGTTGGAATGGAGTCCGGAGCGAAGTTCAAAATGGCCGTTCAGCAGGGCTTTGGTATCTTCAAACAGTTTCAGCAGATCCGTCTCGTTCATTCACACTCCACAATCGGTTCATTAAACAGGAGACCCTTCACGGCCTCTCTTAATTCCGCCGTATCGAACGGCTTCTCAAAAACTTTTGCGGCCCCCAGTTTTCCAGCAAGATCCAGATAATGTCCAGCACGAACCCGTCCACCGCCCGACATCATCACCACTTTCACATCCGGAAACCGCCGGCGAATGGTCATCACCAGTTCGATCCCGTCACAGTCCGGCATGATCACATCGGAAATAATCAGATCGTAGTGCTCCCGTTCCAGGAAAACCTGAGCCTCGAGTCCATTGGACGCTTCGGTGAAACTGTAGCGCGCATCGTTTAATACCGCCTTCACCATCTTACGAATGGCCGCTTCATCGTCGACCAGTAAAATTTTTTTCGCGTCCATTTCAAACCCCCTTATCCGTTCTCAAAACTGAGACGGTAATCCTGCCCGCCTCCAAACTCGAGAATGCGCTGAACGTGTTTTCCAAGGATATCCGCCTCCAGATTCACCCGGGTGCCTGGCTTGAACTCGGACATATCGGTTTCCTCGATGGTATGCGGAATAATGTGAACGCAGAAACCGTCGTCCGTCAGTTCCGCAACCGTCAGGGAAATCCCGTCCAGCGCAATCGAGCCCTTATACACCATAAGCGTAAGCAGGTTCTGTGCACATTGAATGGTAAATTTCCAGTCGCGCTCCACCCGCTCGACGTTGGCCACCGTTCCGGTGCCGTCCACATGACCGGTCACAATATGCCCCCCGAGCGTATCGCCCAGCGCCAGCGCCCGCTCCAGATTCACAATCGATCCGGGACCTTTTTCGCCGAGATTGGTTTTATCAAACGACTCCTTCAGAACATCAAAACAGAACGCGTCGCCGTCAAACGCAGCCACCGTCAGGCAGGCGCCGTTCACGGCAATGCTGTCACCGAGATTCACCGGTGCATCAAACGGACGGTTCGGCTTCAGTGTAATCCGCCCCGCCGCGCCCTGCATGGTCACATCCACAACCGTTCCAAGACGCTGAATAATTCCCGTAAACATATCCTCTACTCCTTCCCGGCCGGAACGGCCGTAATAAAAACATCATTCCCGATTTTTTCCAAGGTCTGGAAACTCAGAAGCGGCTTTTCATCCATCAGCCAGCCCGTTTTTCCAAACATTGGAAACCCGTCGCCGCCCAGAATCGACGGCGCCGCAAAAAAAACAAACTCATCCACCAGCCCGGCGCGCACCAGCGAACCGGCCAGCTCGCCGCCGCCCTCGCACAGCACATGCATCATGCCCTGCGCCGCCAGCGAGTGCAGAATTCCGTCCAGTGGACCGTCCATCACCAGCGTCCGGTCCGCCGCCTCGTCCGTCAGGACCCTGGAGCCCTTTGGAACCCTCGAGCCGACCACCACGCGCCACGGTGCGCGGCCCTTTGCGGGACGCGGCAGCAGCGACGGATCGTCTGCGCGCACCGTTCCGGCGCCGACCATTACGGCGTCCGCCCGCCGGCGCAGTTCCTGCACTTTCACGCGCGCCTTCGGGCCGGTGATCCACTGCGACCGGCCCGTCCGGTCCGCAATCCGGCCGTCCATCGTCACGCCCAGCTTCAGCGTCACATACGGCAGGCCCGTCAGCATCCGCTTCGCAAACGGCGCGATCAGCGCTTCGGCTTCGTTGCGGCAGACTCCGGAAACGACTTCAACGCCCGCGCGGCGCAGCAGACGCAGTCCGCGCCCGGCGTGCGCCGGATTGGGATCTTTCGCGCCGATCACCACATGACGGATGCCGCGCTCCAGAATCAGATCCGTACAGGGCGGCGTGCGCCCGTGCGTCGAACACGGCTCGAGCGTGACGTAGAGAACCGCAGATTTTCCAACCTTTGGAACGTTTGAAAGACAGTTGACTTCGGCGTGCGGGCCGCCGGCCTTTTTATGAAACCCTTCCGCAATGATTTTCCCATTCTGCACCAGCAATGCGCCGACCGGCGGGTTGGGACGCGTCAGCCCTTCCCCGCGCCGCGCGAGCTCCAGGGCCCGCTGCATGAATGGTTCGTGCGGTTTCACTGTGTCGTATACGTACTGCGGCCCGGCCGGCCGAGCTCCTTCTGAACACGGTCGAGCACGCCGTTCACGAAGCGCCCCGACCCTTTGCCGCTGTAGGCTTTGGCAATTTCGACGGCTTCGTTGATCGAAACCACCGGCGGAATGTCGCCGCGAAACATCATTTCATAAACCGCCACGCGCAGCACGGTGCGATCGAGCACGCCGAGGCGTTCCATGTCCCAGTTGTCCGTAAACTTCGAAATCGTCCGGTCCACTTCGCGCCGTTTTTCGAGCACACCGCGCACCACTTCCTCCAGATAGGCACGGTCGCGGTCCAATGGTTTCTTTTCCTCATCATTCCAGAAATCAGCCAGGGCGCAGTCCAGGTCCTCCGGATTGAATTCCGTCTGGAACAGAAACTGAACAGCCCATTCGCGCGCCAGACGGCGACCCGTAATCTTACTCATGAGATTCCTTTATCTTCTTGATCATATTCGCGGTTTCAATGGCGGCTTCGGCGGCGTACCAGCCGCGGCTCGTGCGGCTGCTGGTGCAGCGCGCCACGGCCTGCTCCCAGCTGCGGGTTCCGACGATTTCGTTGATCACCGGCACGCCGTGCTCGCGGGCGATATCCAGCAGCGCGATGCCGGTCGAGTCGCCGATCATCTGCGCATGCGGTGTTTCGCCTTCCACCACCACACCGAGCGCGATCAGCGCGTCGTATTTCCCGCTTTTCGCCAGCTCATTGATCACCACCGGGATTTCATAGGCTCCCGGCACGTCAAATTTTCCAATGTCTGGAACTTTTGCGCCGTTTTCTTCCAGACATTGGAAGGCGTCGTTCGCCAGCTGCTGCGTCAGTTCCGAATTAAAGCGGCTCACCACAATTGCAAACCGCAGACCGGCAGCATCCAGTTCCGTTTTTAAAATTCCTTTGCCCATGATTCCAGCCTTCCAAGCTTCCACGCATCCGCTCTTAAAGCATATGATGCATTTTTTCACGTTTGGTGTTCATATACCGGACATTGTGCGGCGTTGAGGGAAGCACAATCGGCACCCGTTCGACAACCTCAATGCCGTAGTTATCGAGCCCTTCGATCTTGGCCGGGTTGTTCGTCATCAGCCGAATTTTCCGCATGTCCAGATCGGCCAGGATCTGGGCGCCGATTCCGTAGTCGCGCAGGTCGGGCGCAAAACCAAGTTTCACGTTGGCTTCGACCGTGTCGTAGCCCTGATCCTGCAGCTCGTAGGCGTGGATTTTCTTGGTCAGGCCGATGCCGCGGCCTTCCTGCCGCATATAGATCACCGCTCCGTATCCGTATTCCGCGATCATCTGCATCGCGCGGTGCAGCTGGTCGCCGCAGTCACAGCGCTGCGATCCGAACACGTCTCCGGTCAGACATTCACTGTGCACCCGCACCAGCGGATACGGTTTCTCCGGCGTCGGCTCACCGAGGAACAGCGCCAAATGATCCTTATGGTCGACAAACGAGTTGTACACGCTCAGCGTGAAATCGCCCCAGTGGGTCGGCATCCGTACCTGCCGTTCCTTGTTCACCAGATTCTCGTGCAGATAGCGGTAGCGGGCGATTTCCGCCACCGATGTCATCTTCAGCCGGTGCTTTTTCGCAAACTCAATCAGGTCCGGCAGGCGGGCCATTGTGCCGTCGTCATTCGTCACTTCGCAGATTACGCCGGCCGGTTGAAGCCCTGCCATGTGTGTCAGGTCAATCGTCGCCTCGGTATGGCCGGCCCGCTCCAGCACGCCGCCTTTCATTGCAACCAGCGGGAACACATGCCCGGGACACAGAAGGTCCTCCGGGCGGGTCTTGCCGGCCACCAGCAGCTGGACCGTATGAGCGCGCTCTGCGGCACTGATCCCGGTCGAGCTGTCCGCCGCGTCCACCGAAACGGTGAACGCCGTTTTGAACTTATCCCCTTCATGAGACGCGTTCATCCGCTTCAGGCCCAGGCAGGCGGCGCGCTCCGCCGTAATCGGCGCACAGACCAGCCCGCGGGCATAGGTGATCATGAAATTAATTTTTTCAGCATCGCAGAACTCGGCGGCACAGATCACGTCGCCTTCGTTTTCGCGGTCCTCATCATCGGTGATCAGAACCATCTCGCCCTTCCGGAGGGCGTCGAGAATATCCTCGACGGAATCGAATATCACATTGCTCATATCATCTATCCTTAAAATGCAAAAACCCTGAAGACGTGTACGTCTTTCAGGGCAAACAGGTTTCTGCATCACGTTATCTTCTTTCATCCAGACTGTACTGTCGGTTGCAGAATCACACTGCATCTGCCCTGCAACTGCGGGGCTCGCGGACTTTTAACCGCCGGTCGGGAATTGCACCCTGCCCTGAAGATGAGGGAGGATTATTGACTTTTCGTCTGCGGGTTCAAGCACTTTATTCAGTCGAGTGAACCCTGTTTCCCATTTTGATGGAGATCGGTATATTTCGCATGAATTGCGACCAGAGGCTCGGCAATCGCGGGCTCTATCGAATTGTTTTCGATCTGGATATTTCGGCAGGCGTCCAGCGTCAGCATCGCGCCCATCCGACGCGTCGGACAATATGTGTCAGTCCGTTCCACGATGTTGTTCCGAAACGCCAGGCCGTCTACGGACCGGGCGTAGAGGATTCCTGTATCGAAGGTGCGGAAGGTGTTGTTTTCAATTCGTATGTTGTGATGAAAGCATTCAGAATTTTTCCAAGGATTGGAAATTTCCGGATCGATGTCGATCACGGCGCGGCCCCATTCGATCGGCCCGTAACAGCAGTCACCGAATTCGTTGCTACGAATGATGACATCGCGCACCGCGCCGGATTCGAACCAGTAGTTGGCGTCGCCGCTGATTTTGACGGCGGAGCCAGCGGCGGAAATGCGGTTGTTTTCGAGGACGATTTCCCCGGGAGTGGAGAGCAGATAGCCGCGCGCACGGTTGTTGCAGCTGGTGCAGCCACTGATGTGCACATCCGCTGTCCAGCTTTGATTGTCAAGCACGTCGGAGGGCCGCAGGGCGGCAGGCAGTTTTTCTTCAAAAACGATTTTGCTGTATTGCGGATCGACCGGCTCCACGCGTTTGACAGTTGCCGCAGCATAGGTAAGCAGATCGTCATTGTGCGCAAAGCCCAGTGTATCGCCAGGAAAGGCGATTTCCACGCCGTGCTGTTCAGGATGCACCAGTTCTGTAATCAGCGAGTAATCATCCAGTTGTTTTTTGATCCGGGTGTTGGTTCCGTGGATATTGGCGGGATCATCCATCTGATTGGAAAAGAAACAGGCTTCGATGCGAATCAATCCGCGACAGTTGACAAAATGAGTGGCGTCAACCGTGACGGAAAAAAGACGGCCCGTTCCCGGCGCCGGGCGTACAATGGAGTTTTTGAGGTGAATGTTTTCGCAGAACTGAGCGATGACGCCCATGCCGCCGGCATGGTTGAGTTCAACCTGTTCGATGCAAATTCCTTTACTTTGCTTCAGGTGGATACCGGGGCAAAGCCGGGGATAATGACGGAGCAATAGAACGTTACCAACCGTTGCCCGGCGTTTGAACGGCGCATCGAGCCGGGCGGATGTGCTGCTGATCTGTCGGGCGTGGAATTTATCAGGAGCAATATACCCGCCCATTGAATCCCCGCTCAGATAAGCCGGGCCGCCAGTTTTCGGATCCATTTCGAAAACGCCCTCGTTAAAGGTGTGTGACCAGCCTTCCCCGTCAAAGATCATCTGTCCGTTTTCAATGTGATAGGGATATTTCTCCCGGTCAATCTTCAGCACAAGGCCGTTGTTATCCACTTCTGTAATGACTCCCTGCGAATAAAACGGGCGATGCCAGTCTACTGAAAAGTTTTTCAGGGTAATGTTTTCAGAATGTTCGATCACAAACGGAATGATCTCGCCATGAAAAATAAAATGCGAACCGCCGCCATCGATGGTGATGTTCTTTTTTCCAATGATTGGAAAAGCCACCCGCTTCAGACTGTGGCGGTTATTCGAAATGTAATAATACTTTTCAAAAGCATGCGCCGGCCAAAAGTGATATTCACCTTTTGTCAGCCGGAAGATAGATCCGTCTTTGCAGCTTTCCAATGCGGCACGGACAACCGAAGTGGCGTCGGCCGTATTGAGATCGAGATTTAAAGAACGATCTCCATCAACAGAAGATGCGATATTCGATTGCTGAACCATGTTTTCTTTTCCTTTTCCGGGTTCGTAAGAAACCGGTGGCTTAAGGCTCTCCCCATACGTTTCCTGAAAGCAGGAGCGCAAACAGACCAGTCAGGAATCCCGTCCCGTGCCAGCTTTTGCAATCCGTCACTTCCGGAGTTTGTGCATATGGAATCCATAAAGTTTTCCGCATGTGCGGTCAATTTCCGAAGCGCCGCGCTTCAAAGGGTTCCGCGGGAAATCCTTCGCGGTTATAAAGGTTGGCGGGAGAAACATCTTCCCAGGCATAACGAACCATCGCCGGAGCCTCAACCTGTCCGCTTGTCAAAATCACCTGAACTCCGGAAATCACAGCATTCGCCGGATAAAATTTCTGATCCTGGCCGGCGAGACTGAAACCCTGAAGCCGGGTATCCGACGAGGCAGCAACCACCTGGGTTAAATCCAGTCTTCCGATCATCAGGCCGCCGCCGATTTGTGAAAAATTGATTTCCGCAGTGTCCGAGCTGAAATCCACTCCGCGAATTCGCGGTCCACTGCCAACCGATATCTTATGGTATACATTTGCCAGAGCAGACCGGGCCAAACGCTCACCGACAACCCGTTTGAACGGGGGGTGGATGTCATCAGCCCGCCCGGCATCAATGGCGACGGTCATATAGGCGTTATCCACTTTGTCGCGCGCGTCGGCCTGCGCCTGCCGCATTGCCGGCCAGATCCTGTCCTGTGAATTAGGACGAAGGTAGGACGGCAACTGCACATATAAAAAAGGCAGATCCGGCTGATCAAGACCACTTCTCCATTGACGGATGAGATCCGGAAACAGCTCCTGATAACGATCTACCGCATCCGGAGTAAGCGTATCGGCTTCGCCCTGATACCAGATGATGCCGGTGAAATTCAGCCCATCCAGCGGCGCAATCATTCCGTTATACAGTCCGGCCGGTCGCCAATCGTGTTCGGGGCCATAGGGAATCCGAGGGGCTTCTTTCCAGGAAGGGCCCAGCGGATCCCCCGGTTTCAGTCCGTATTTACTGCGATACGCAGCCATTTGTTCGTCGTATTTTCCCTTCTTCACCGGATATGCGGCAAGCGCAGCTTCCCAATCCGTACGAATGGGCTGATATAGAGATTTTGAGTCCAATACACTCCATGGCATCCAGGCTGTGATTGGAGTGCCGCCCAGAGCGGCAACGACCAGGCCGACAGGAACTCCGATTTCAGGCTGCAGCCGGCGGGCAAAAAAATAGGCTGTCGCGGAAAGGTCCATTGATAATTCCGGGGTCAGATTCCTCCACGACCAGACCAGTTCCGGTTCTAACTGCGGCGTATCGGAAGAGACTATTTTTATTTTAATATGCCGAATATGATTGTTTTGATATTCGCCCGGTACCCCGGAAAAAACCTTTTGAAACAGTTCCCATTTTTCTCCCGTGCGGCCGTTCGGCTGAACATACCACCGCATGGTGGTTTCCATATTGCTTTGTCCGCCGCACAGCCATACATCACCGATCAGAATGTCCTGCCGCCGGATTTGTCCATCTTTGCTTTGCACCAGCAGCACATACGGTCCTCCGGCTTTCATTGCCGGGAAAACAACACTCCACCTTTCATCCTTCACCGTTGTTTCGAGTGTTTGATCCGCGAATCGAACGGTAACGGCCTGACCCTCTGAGCCCTTCCCCCAAATTTTGATCGGCGCATTGCGTTGAAGAACCGCCCCATTGCAGAAAACGGGATAAAGGGTCAGTGAAGAAGGAAATGCCGGAGTGACCAAAGAAACCGCCATATATACAGCGAAGATTAAAATATGTCTGGGCATGAAAATTCTCCTTTCACGTTGATGAGTCGATAAATCAGTCGGCATCCGACGCCTCCGGCCATATCACAGACCACTGCCCTGCCTGCAGATGATAAAGCGTTCGGCCCGCGCGCCGGGGTTCCGGAGCCGGCCCGCCTTCAAAACGAATCCGGGAAGCATCTGTTTGCGGAATATACAAATCACAGGAGGCATTGGGAGGAACGGTCACATCCAGTCTGATTTCACCGGACTCCCGTCTCCATGCGCTCCGAATCGGGCCGTAGGGAGATTCAAATGAAAAATCGAGATCGTTCAGTGCGGCAGGAATACAGGGAGCGATCATAAAACGTTTCCATCCCGGATACTCCAGCAGGGGGCGAATCCCGGCGAGATAGGCGGGAATAAACATCGGTACTGCATTTATGCATTCGATCTGGCAGGCCGACCCGACTCCCGGATGCTCTCCGGACGCCCATGTTTCGCCAAAGGTTCCGCATCCGATTTTCAGGTTGGCGGCAAGTCCGGGCGGGTCCCGGCGGATGAACAGCTGATAGGCCAGATCAATATCTCCACATTCCGCCAGGTAGCCGAGCAGGAGCGGAGTGTTTCGAAGTCCGGTTGTCAAATGCCCCCAGTGTTTGATTTCACGAATCAGGCTGTCATGCACAGCAGATGTTTCGGCGTCACCTTGGCAAACATTCCCGATTAGTCCGAGCAGATTGGATCCCATGGTTGAAACGGCGCCCGGAGAAAAGGTTTTCAGATCATCGTCATAGAACTTTTCCCGCAGCAGGCCGGAAAATCTCCTGGAAATCTGTCGATACCGTTCGGCGGCATCCCCGTGCCCCAGTGCTTCTGCGTATTCTGCCAGTTCCCCGGTCCAGTAAATGAACTGCCCATTCCCCTGGAATTCCTCCGGGGTATTATGGACATATTTCAACCACGGCGACTGTTCCTCCCGGTTATAGGGTGACGCGGCTCTTGCTTCATCAAATTTGTGCTGTCCATAAATATTCAGCGTGGCGAAGTCATTATGATCCGCCCATTTGTCATAGGGAATCAGCCCTCCGTCTGATGCCGTTGCGTTGTCTTCCGAAAAGAAGCGGACATAGGCATCGGAATACGGCAAAAACGACTGGGCCATTCGCCGGTCACCGGACGTCAGATAATAGTCTCTTGACGCCTGAACGTACCCGAACAGCTCGCTGTGCGCGATGTACATGGCTTCATCGCCTTTTGAGAACGGGGTGAAGCGCATGCCGTTGGCCGTGACCGTTATGCCGGCCGGCGCTTTGGCAGTGAATGACCGAAGCGTGTGCGCAACAATCGGAGCGGAATCAAACAGATATCCGTAGGCAAGGGTGTTCAGTCCAAAGCCGGCCATAAAATATCCCCGTTCGGCATTCACATTATCAAACGGCCCGGCATGCGTATTATAGAGGATGGTCCGTTCAGATGCTTTGAGGAATTCCGCCAGCAGGGGTTCCGAGCTTTGTACCCGATAGGTTGTCTGCAGGTCTGTATGAATAACGTCGGCATAGAGTTCGCCCGGCTGCGGCGGATGTTTCAACCCCAGAATTTCCACATAGCGGAAACTGCGGTAGGAAAACTGATTGTTCCAATGAATGAATCCGTCCGGACCCGCTCTCAGTGCATCGCAGAATGTGAGCATTGTTCCCTGGAAGAGACCGGCACGCCATTTCAGAGAGAGCATGCCGTCGACTCGCTTCTCCGGTACTGGATAGGCCGGCCGAAGATTGCCGACATCATATCCTTCCGACTGATACTGTTTATATGATTCGTCCCAAACCGTTTCACTGTATCGAAGAGCGATGATCTGTTCCGGCTCCAGTTCCATGCGAACCGCAGCGGAACCGACCAGATCCCGTCCAAAGTCAGCCACCCAGATGCCCGGCTGGACCTCCCGGACGGACACCGGATCAACCCGCTCGACAGTTCTTTCCGGAACGATCAGCTGCGGAATGATCCGTTTCACCCGCGGCGGGTTTTCTGCTTCGACAGCAAGCCAGCCGGTGCTGTCGAATTCCTGTTCCATCCACTCGTTCCCCGCCAGCGTTCCGTCGAAACACTCTCCGAGAGCCCAGCTTGACTTTAAAATTGGACCGCTGCCTGTCAGCCACTGACTGTCTGTCCCAACCTGAAACGCCCGGCCGTCTGCCGAAGCGGCTTCGAGCTGAAAGAGAAGTGCCAGGGAATCATCTCCCATAATGCTTGCATAATCAGGCGCCCAATGCCAGCCGCGCGGGCGGTGTACATAGCGGCCGTTCGCCATTTGAACCGCAATGACATTTCGGCCCTGCCGAAGCAGCGGGGCAACGTCATAAACGACATAATGGGCCTGTTCCGGATTGTATGCCTCCGCCGGATTGAAGCGGTCCTCCGTCACGCGCTGTCCGTTAATGTAAACATCCGCAAATCCAAGTGCAGACCAGGACATGGTTGCATTCCGGGGTATGAACGGAAGGTCAAATTCTCGCCTTAAACGCGGCGCCGGACAGAGGCTTTTCAGCTCTGCCAGTCCTTTAGCCTGTCTGTTTACGAGATTCGTATTCCACGAAGGAACGTCGACCCGGGATCTGTCGATCCAGAAACGGGTCAGTGTGTTGTCCACAGGAGTCTGCATGGGAACACGAACCCAAACAGCTTTCCAGTCTTCCGGTTTTAACAGTCCCATTTGCCAGAAAGAGGGTTTCGACCACGAAGACCAGTTTCCATTCTGGTCGGCATAGCGTACTTTCCAGAACACCTTCTGCCGCGATGCTAAAGGAATGCCTTTGTATGCAACCCGTTGACTGCCGTTATCTGCCACGGGATCGCTGTCCCATAAGTCCCCTTCATTCCGGTCCAGCTGCTGCTGCGTGGAGGCCGCCAGAATATGATATCCGGTCTGTGAAGCGCCCGGGCGGCTATCGACGATTTTCCATGACAGTCGCGGCTCAGCACAGTCAACACACAAAGGTTCTGTCAGAAACTCAGTCCGCAAATCAGACACTGTCGGTGCACCGGAAACAGTCACAACACACGCTGTGACTGAATTCATAAATGCTGCCAAGCCGAAGATATAAACCCATTTCTTTTTCATTGATTTTCCTTTATTAAAAGGATGCGCGTCCATCCTTACTGCTCATGGATCAAAAGGCTAGCAAACCGCTGAGACACATCATTCATGGAAATGTGAATGGTAATGAAATTTTTTTTCACAGTATTCCCCGATTCGAACAAGATAGGAACCGCCTTAAACAATGCAGGAGCAGTAAGATTATTTCGCTTCATATCCGCTGTCTCTATTGTCAAGATATTTCGGCATTGCTTCCTGTCGGTATCGCACTTGCCGCCCGGCCTGTTCTTCCAATTCATGCACACTGACAATTCCATTGTACGCCGCCGGATCGCAGGTCCCTGCCATATAGTCCCGGACTCGACTGCGCATATCCCGAAGCACTTTGGCATATGCGGGATCATCAGCTAGGTTGTTCATTTCAAGCGGATCGTTTTCCATATCGAACAGTTCTTCCCGTGAGCGGGGAAGAGTCCGTTCCGGCCACAGTTCATTCAACCAATATGTGTACGTTCGATTCATTCCGGGTTCAGTTCCTTTAATCCATTCCTGTTTCACATCCGGCGTCAGATTCAGAATGTAATGCCAGCGCTTCGTTCGGCATGCCCGCATAATATCGCGCTCATCACTCCCATGGAAATTGCGCTCGGTAAAAACAGTCTCGTGCGGTGTATACGGGCCGCCGGTCAACAGCGGAAGAAAGGATCGTCCGTACATATAAGGAGGAGTATCAATGCCTGCAGCATCAAGAAGCGTAGGAGCGATGTCCACATTGACAATCAATTCGTCCCGAACCACACCCACCGGAATTTTTTCGGGCCAGCGCGCCAGAAAATAAGTTTCCACACCCTTATCATACAATGTTCCCTTGGATCGTTCCCCGGAAATTCCATGATCCGTCGTTACGACAACAAGCGTATTGGAGGCATAAACCGATTCGTTCAGCTCGCGCAGCAGCCTGCCGATATGAAAATCGTAATACTGAATACAGGCCTCAAAATTACCCATTTCACGTCGAAGTTCCGGGGTATCCGTCCACCATTTCGGATAATCCACCTCATCTGCGGGGAGTTGGCCGTACATTTTTTTACGATTACCTGCCTGCTGGTCCTGCCAGACACTCGCATGGCACTCCATTGTGCCAATGTTCAGATAAAACGGGCCTTTTGACGGGTCACGATTTTTGATATATGAAATGGCATGATCTACGGCATATTCAACCAGTACCGTATCACCGGCGCCCCCCATCTCAATCTGATAACGATTTTCCCGGGCAAGGTGACGTTCATGCTGGAACCCGACATGTGCGGTTTCATAACCAGCAGCATTTAGGTAATCGACAACAGTTTGCATGCCATTATTCAATGAAAATCCACTGGGCGTAACCCCCATGACACCGTGCTGATGGGCCGGCAGCCCGGTATACGCACAGCAACGGGACGGTGCACAGGCCGGCGAAGAACAAAAGGCATTCGACAGCCTCACTCCCTGAGATGCCAGACCGTCGAGATTAGGTGTATACACCTTGTTGCCATAGCACCCCAGATATCGCCCGGCATCATGTGAAATGATAAAAACTATGTTCGGCCGAGTTCTATCCAAAGAACCGCTGGCGCGGGCAACTGTTCCAGATAAGGCAACAATTCCGAATCCCTGCATTTTCATTTTAAGATAATCCCGTCTTAACATGTTTTTTTCATTCCGTTCCTCGCCTAAGACCAGTTTCATTTTTTCCCGCTGCATTCGGAAAATCAATCGAGAGAAAATACGAATTGATCAGACGCTGACGTCGTTTGGGAAGATCCTTCAGCACCGTGTAGGCCGGACGCGGGGTAAAATCGTGTTCGACAATGCCAAACCGGTCCTCAAGTTCATCGCCATCGGTCCCTTTGCAGCGGAAATTGTAAAGAAACACCTTGTCCACTTTGGGATGGCTGAGCAGAACAGTGCATATGTCCCGAATATATGCTGACTGCTGATCATCAGTTCGGTTTTTGTGAGTTGAATAACCAATTTCGGTAATCCAGATTGGTTTATCGCCCGCTCCGTTCTCTTTCATAACCCGGTAAAACCGGTTGATTCGATACAGGCATTCTTCAACATTGGCGGTGTACATGTGCTCGCTGAATATGTCGATGTACGGTCCGGCTCCCAGATCAAACAGGCGCTGGAGGTAGTTGTTCCGAATATCCGGGTGGCTGCTTCCGTAAACCCCGTCCGAAGACAGTCCGGCATTCAGAATTTTTGCGGAAGGGTCCAGTTTCCGGATGATTTCTGCGGAACGGATCAGCCGCGACACATAAGCCTCATCGCTGGAATGCCAGAAATGCCAGTCGGTCTCGTTGCCGATTTCGTAATAATCCACGCGATTCCCATAGCGCCTGACAAGATAGCGGACATATCGATCCCAATCGTCCGGATCGGTTTCGGCATAGGCCCAGAAATCAGATTCATCCGAATGTGAAGAGGCCCACCGAGGCGTAGCGCCCAGCTGGAGATAATACTGAATACCGACGGCATCACAGAGATCCATGATCATCTCACAGCGCGCCTGATATTTTTCCGACACGCTGTCGGCGGATTGAGGAAAAAGGCGGGCCCAGTCGGGAGAGATTCGAATCCACTGAATTCCCAGCTCTTTCCACATGGAAACCGCCTTCTTCAGGTCATCATCCGCATAGGTTCCATAGTCCGGCGGAAATGAAAGCTCCGGTGACCAGTCAGCGTGCGTACACAGCCCGTACGGTGTATAAGGAGCGGTATCATTCGCAACAGGAACCAGATACTCTTTACCGTACAGTTCCCGTTTGCCTAAACGTTCACGCTGACGAATTGTAACATTATCAATCACAACGGTTGCTCTCCCGGCTCCATAGAGTGACAGGTGATTGCCGGTCGATTGTTCCTTCAGAATCACTTCACAGCGCTGCGTCCCATGATATCCGACATCCTGGCTGGTTCGGTTGCCGCGCAGAATCAGCAGGTCCGGCCAGGTTTTCCAGTTCTGGTCGCAGTTCACCTGCAGATAGACTCTGCTGCCGGAACCGCGCGATAAAATACGGAACTGAACGGAAATTTCATACCGCCCGCCGGCTTTAAGCAGATCTGTTGGAAACGTATATAAGCAAGCCGGAGTCCCGTTTGTGCTGTTGAGTTCCACCTTGAGCGAGGTTCCGTCAATGCGTTCCCCATCCGAAGAAGTCAGCGAAAGAGCCGCATTGTCCAGACCCCGCACCCGCGATTCGAAATCGAAAACTTCTGTACGGTCAGCGCTGACGATCAGCGCTGCGCAAAGACACCCCGCCATAACTGTTCTTTTCATCATAATCACACCGAGGCCTCTGCTTTCTGACGAAACTCTTCCAGCTCCCTGCGGAAGGCATACGCCCGTTCCTCACTGATGGGATACAGAGTCATTAAAATGAAGCCGATGACGATGACGAGCGCCGGAACCGCAGAAAACAGCAGGCGCATCATAAAAACGGTTTTCTCCGGCTGAACCTGTATATCCGGAGAGAAGCCGGACCATGAAAGAATATATCCTGCCAGAATCAGCGCAAGCGCGACCGCCAGTTTGAAGGTCCAGCTGTACACGGCACTGAACATGCCTTCTCGACGCTGCCCGCAGCGAAGCTCGTCGTAGTCCACCGTTTCAGGAATCATGGCATTGACCAGCGTCCAGATCGCGCACTGACCGGCCGCACTGGTAAAGGCCGGCAGAATAGCCAGGTATGGCGCTTCGGGGGTATAACAGAACCATGTCAGGATGGCTCCAGCAAATGCAATGGCCATGGACCACAGCATGGTCGCCTTTTTGCCGATCTGTTTCGACACGTACGTCAGCAGCGGAATCATCAGCATGGTCGCCACATGATAACAGCTCCCGGTCAGAAAAAGAAGACGCCCGGAAAGCTCCGACTTTTCTCCGCCGAAAATATAATAAATCACAATATAATAGCCGAGATTGCTGACCATCATCACTCCCAGCAGAATGAATACGGTCACGCCGACCAGAATCATGAACGGTTTATTAGTGAAAGTCGCCGCAACGCTTTCCATCAGTTTCACTTTCGGCGGCTTCTGCTTCTGCTGGGCCAGAACAGATGGATGCTCCCGTGATGTGAACGCCGGAATCAGCGAGAACACCAGAACAAACACCGCAATGACTCCGCTGCACCACCGCATTCCCTGAATCATATTGTCAAAGATGCTCAACGAGATCACCCAGAAAACACCCGACACGATGAAGCCTCCGAAAAGACCGATAAAACTGCGGTAAGCCACCACACTGGTGCGCTCGTGATAATCCGGACTCAGTTCCATGCCCAGTGCAATATATGGCACAGAAAAAACGGTGAACCCGATGTAGAACAGCAGCGAAGTCACCAGAAACCAGCCGACATAGAACGAACTGGATTTGCCGGCCGGAAAAAGCCAGATCAATGCGCCGGTCACCGCGGCAATCAGTCCGCCGACGGCGATCCATGGGCAGCGTCGCCCCCATCGCCCTTTGGTGTTGTCGCTGATTGTCCCCATAACCGGATCGGTCACAGCGTCCCAGACTCGCGACCAGCCCATCACATTCCCGATCAGCCGGGCATCAATCCCCAGTCCGTCATTGAAAATCGGCATCGCCAGCGACATGAGCTGGTTGATCATAACCTGATACGACAGCATCCCGCTGCCATAACCGATCTTGCTGCCGATCGAAACTTTGTCTTCCGGCTTTGTTATGTGGTGACTTCTGCCTGCTGTGCCCATATTCAGATCCCTGGAATTCGGTTAGTTGTCAAATGCCTTACGGGACTCCTGCATTGATGTATAGCGTACATCATAGCCGCCCTCTTCCTTCCATCCCCATGCAGGAGGCACATGCAGTTTGCGCCATGCATCATATTCCGCCTGAAGCTTCTGCGCCTTTTCCGGGAATGCGGCCCGGATGTTGTGTGTTTCCCCGATATCGTCAGCCAGATTGTACAGGCATGGCGTCCCGTCTAATTTATACTGAACCAGCTTAAAGTCTCCGCTTCGGCAGGCCCACGTTCCAACGTCCGGGTCGGTATTAAAATAGCGTTCGGCAAAAACCGTATCGTGCGGATTTCCGCTTTTCTGCCCGGTCAGCCATGGAATCAGGTTTACACCGTCCAGCGGGCGTTCAGTATCCGGAACCGCTCCGGCCAGCGACGTGGCCGTTGCCGCCACATCCAGCAATGAAACAATCCCGTCGAATTTCTGTCCGGCGGGAATATGCCCCGGCCAGCTGACCGCCAACGGAACCCGGAATCCACCTTCAAGACAGCTCCCTTTTTCGCCGTTCAGCGGACCGTTGTCGGACTGCGGCAGCTTGCCGCCGTTGTCGCTGGCAAAAATCACCAGGGTGTTTTTCCGCAGGTCATATTGATCCAGCGCCTCCAGGACACGCCCGATCCCCTGATCCATCGAGGAAACCATGGCGGCATAGGTCCGTCGTTTTTCATCAGCGATACCGGCAAACCGCGCCAAATCCTCTTTTTTTGCCGTCAGCGGCGTATGCGGTGCATTGTACGCCAGATAAAGAAAAAACGGATTGTTCTTGTTCTTTCGAATAAAACCGACCGCATCATCCGTAAAAAGATCCGTCAGATAACCGCGTGCATCGGGCACCTTGTGCCGTCCGCGTGACAGTGGAAGTTTATAATAGTACCAGACATCCTGAAGATTATTCCAGACGGCATCCTCCGGCGGATAGAGATCGGGAAAATAATCACGGCCTCCACCGAGAAACCCGAAAAAATAATCAAATCCCCGATCCAGCGGCTGGCACTCCTCCGCAGCCCCGAGATGCCATTTTCCGATAATCCCCGTATAGTAGCCGGCATCCTGCAGATATCCGGCAAATGTCTTTTCATTCGGGGAAAGACCGATTTTCGAATCCGCAGGAGCGAACGGAGGATTGATCACGTTACCGAAACGCTGCTGCATCCGGCCCGTCAGCAGACCGGCCCGGCTCGGACCGCAGTACGGATGCGTTGCATAGGCCGTTGTACAGACTGCACCGCTCGATGCCAGCCGATCGAGATTCGGTGTCGGGATATCCCGGCACCCGTTAAAGCCCACATCGCCCCATCCCAGGTCATCCGCCAGAATAACCAGAAAATTGGGAGGCGTGTCCGCCTGAGCCTGCGACAGCCCGAAAAGGAAAATTCCGCACGATACGTTCTTAATAAAGTTTCCGTTTTTCATCTCATAATCTCCCGATGATCTTACGCGATTATATCTGAACGAACAGTAACCTGACCGCACAAATGGTCCGGTGTTCTCACAATAAACTGAGCCAGTCCGTTGAACAGTTTCAGGCGGCAGGAATTATGCGGTCTATGATTCAGCGGATCACCGTTTGCCGTTCCAACCACCATTGCGGGCTTTTCAACAGCGATTTCTATTTCATCACAGGCTGTCGGAACAAAACGCCCTTCGGCATCGACGGCCCGTGCCAGAATAAACGAGAGTACCGTTTCACCTTCGCAGGTCTGCATTTCTGTTTCCAGCAGAATATCAGTAACCGGCCCGGCTGTCTCCTGCCGGCAAGAGGCGGTTTGAGCTCCCGCCCCGAACCCAATTGCACTGATTTCTCCGGGGTTATAAACAATCCCCGGCCATTCCACATGCCCGTTGCGCGGCACCACCTTGCGCCCGGCTGAAGTCCCGTTCACAAACAGTTCAACTTCATCGCAGTTGCTGAAGCACCAGACAGTCACCGGCGCCCCGTCCCGTCCGTCCAGATTCCAATGCGGAAAGAGATGTACCAGAGGTTCTTCCGGCCTCCACCATGCCTTGAAATAGTAATAACTGTCTTTCGGAAATCCGCACAGATCCATGACGCCGAACTGCGAAACAACCGCCGGCCAAGAATACGGGGTCGGTTCGCCGCGATAATCAAAGCCGGTCCAGACAAACGTTCCGCTCAGCCAGTCGTGTTCAGCAACCCGACTCCACTGCTCTTCCGCCATATCGCGCCAATGGAGACCCTCTTCCCCTCCGAAAACCTGACAGCGCACCGGATCGGTTCGATAGCAGCCGCGCGTACGCAGACTTGATGACGCTTCGGTGACCAGCAAGGGCTGCGCCGGCATGGCGAGATGATATTCCTCCCAGCGATCCGGTGAATAGTTGAACCCCATCACATCCAGCTCCCGCCCGACCGGAATGAACTGATCGGCAGGATCTTCTTCAAGCCGGTAGTGATTCCAGAAACAGACGGCCAAAGTGACCGGCCGGGTCGGATCCAGCTGATGAGCCCGTTCAACCATGGTTCTTGTAATCTGCGGCCCGATCGCATTTCGCTGAGTTCTTGCCTCCTCATTCCCGATCGACCAGAGAATCACGGACGGATGATTGCGGTCCCGCACAATCATATTCTCAAGCTGGTGTAGATCCTCCTGCGCAGAACTCAGCAGACGGGTTTCCACCAGTACCAGCATTCCCAGCCGGTCACACAGATCCAGCAGCAGAGGCGACGGAGGATGATGTGCCGTCCGATAGGCATTGCATCCCATTTCCTTCAGTTTGTGCAGCCGGTATTCATAAACGCCGGATGTGAGCGCAACGCCCAGACCTCCGTGATCCTGATGGCAGCACATCCCCTTGATTTTAAGCGGCTGACCGTTCAGCAGAAAACCGCGATCAGCTGTAAACTCGGTCGTCCGCACGCCGAACGGAATCTCCTGAATATCACAAACTGCTCCGCCGGAGCGTACCGAAATACGGGCGGTATACAAATACGGACGCTTCAAGGACCAAAGCTGCACGTTCTCCAGTTCCGCCGTCTGTTGAACCCGCGTCAGCGAACCGGCCTGAATCCGCTGTTCGCTTACAGTTCGTTTCAGCACCGTTTGTTCGGAATCGAGGATCTCTGCAACGATTTCAATATCAGCATCCGAGGCATAGTCGTTTTTCACCGGAATATCGAAATGAACAGATGCAGCCGCCGGAGTGGAAACTTCATGAACGGAACAGTGCACAAACACTCCCTGCAGTGCAATATGCAGCGGATCCGTTTTGATCACAGAAACATCGCGGTAAATTCCGCCCCCTTCATACCACCACCCTTCAGGCTGAGAGGCATCCGTACGGACCGCCAGAATGTTTTCTCTGCCGTACAGGATGAAATCTGTGATGTCATAAGTGAAGCTGTTGTAGCCGCTCGGTTCATGCCCGACAAAATAATCATTCAGATACACGCGACTGTCGCGAAAAGCCCCGTCAAACCGGAGATAAATCCGCTTTCCCCGGTCCGTCTCGTCAAATCGCAGCCGGCGGCGGTACCAGCCGATGCCGGCCGGCTGTGATCCACGGGCAACATGCAGGTTCTCAATAGACCACATTTCAGGAATCGCATGATTGTTCTCAAATTTTTCATCCGATTTTTCGAACGGACCCTCGACCACATAATCGTGAGGGAGGTCGATGATTCGCCACGCCGAATCATCCAGCTGAGACCGGGCTCCCCCCTGATTCCATACGCCGGACTTGGTTAAACCCCAGCAGGTATTGCCGTTATGAATATCCCCGAGATGAAAACGCCAGCTGGAATTAATGGAACTCACTTCATGCATAATACAAAACACATCCGGCTCTTGAAAAAAGACATGCCGCACAACCCGGCGGCATGGCAGAAACTCAGAAAATAAAGATTTTTACAGTTGGGATGCGCTCCGCATTAGAAAACAAGCGGCACTTGAAACTATAACCAGACTGAGTGTAGCCGGCTCGGGAATCACATCACCTAGCTCCGTGCCTACTTTGACACTGTCATAACTAGTTGCATTGGCAACGCCCCACGTCTCTATGCCAATTTGATCAATCACTTTAGAGTCGACATATGCTGCAGAGCGAGACACATCAGCCACACCGAGATTGTCCAAATCAGATGGATTAAACCATATCTCGCAGATTAAGCTGCCATTGCCATCATCAGTTAATCGGGTGTACGCATCGATGTAAGAACTTCCGTCATATGCAGGAAGTGAACTGCTAAGATCGCTGTAGAGGTTTTGTGAGTTAGCGCGAAGAGCCGACAGTACGCCCGCACTCATCGAAATTTGCGCAGAACCGTACCGACCATTGGCATTTAAGCTGCTCGAAGAAGAGTTAGCTCCGAAGCGAGCAGCATGTGTAATTTCTGATTCACCGAGCTTGAGTCTTGCATGAATCCAAAGCTCGGCAATTTGATGATCAGCTCCTGTCTCTGTCGAATCAAGTGTATATGTCTCGCTCAAACTGTACAGGAACTTGCTATTCCTTTGAGTTGTCATCACTACTGCACCGTCTGTTAAAACACCTGATCCAG
>JBFWJN010000014.1:0-25524 GCA_050253185.1 Kiritimatiellales bacterium
GGCCGAGCGCGCGGGCGGCATAGGGGCTGTCCGGGTACTCTGTCAGAATCCGGGTGTAATACGTTTCCTGGTCTTCGCCGGAACGAAGTCCCGCGAGACTGTAAAGAACGGCGGGTGCACGCGGGTTCTGCGGAAAGTCGGCGAGGTACTGATCGTACATCCACCAGGCAAGATCGTTCTGCTTTGTGTCGAGCGCGCGTTTACCGGCGGCGAGCAGCGCGTCGGCCGCGGCTGGCCGTGCGGAGAAGCGTTCGCCGGTGTAGGTGGCAACGGCTTTGGCGAAGAACGGGTCGCTGAGGCTGATATAGCTCTGTATGAGTTCGCGCAGTGCGGTGACGGCATCGTCGCCTTCGGGATAATCGTTGAGTGCGGTGAGATAGGCGGGCACAGCATCGGCGTACTGTTTATCGAAGAAGAGCCGGCGCGCGACACGGAAACGGCTTTCTTCCATTTTGGCGAGGTTGGCGCCGAGGTCGATTTTGATGGTTTTTCCCTGTGCCTCGAATTCGTCTTTCAGTGCCTGCGCGTGTTCCTGCGCCTGCGGTCCCCATTCGCTGTCGCCGTATTTGGCGTAGACGTTGTAAAACTGCGTGAGCGCTTCGGTTTTTTTCCCGGCGTGTTCGTAGCAGAGACCGAGCAGGTAGCGCGCGCCGGCGAGCGGACTGACGAGCGAAACGGGCTGTCCCTGTTTTTCGAGGCCGCTTTCGAGCTGTTTGAGCAGTTCGAGCTGCGTTTCGAGAACGGATGCGGTTTCGTCCCACTCGCCGTTGAGCTGCATGACCCGGCTCCAAGTGACGACGGCCTGTCCGAACCAGAGGTCGAGCCCGCCGAGCTGGACTTCTTCGCAGAGTTTCTGCGCGCGCGCGCGTTCGTCCGGGGTCGGTTCTTCGCCGGAAACGAGCAGGCGGGCGAGGCGCGCTTTGACGGGTCGGGCGGATTTTCCAATGTCTGGAAAACCGAGAACTTTTTCGTACAGCGCGCGTGCCGCGGCGGTGTCGCCGCGGTCTTCGAGCAGTTCACCGTAGTTGAAGGCGGCCTGCAGAACGGTTGCGTCGGCTTTGGTGACCGTCTCAAAATAATGCTGATAGGCCGTTTCCGCGGCGGGCAGCTGCCGTGCGCTGTTCGCGGTTTCCGCAAGAAAGAGCCAAAGCGGTCCGACGTCTTCTTTGAGTGCCGGAATCTGTGCCTGCGCTTCATCGAATTTCCGTTCGGCGATCAGGATGCGGATGCGCAGTTCGGGCGCGGCGGTTTCGGCGTCGGGAACCTGCTTGAGCGTGCGGTCGAGCACGGTGCGCGCGAGATTGGGAAAGCCGCGTTCGGTGAGTCCTTCGACAAACCGGATTTCGTCGTCGACAGCCGCAAGGCCCCGGAGGGTTCCGGCCAGCAGGATCAGGATGATCAGGCGACGGCTCATGTCCGCATCCTAGCGACCTGAAGATACGGGCGCAAGCGGTGGAATTGTTAAAAGATTGTTTCCAATGTTTGGAAACTTCTCAGAAGTCGACGCAGTTGAGCACTTCCTGGGGCGATTCGCCGCTTTCGATCCGTTCGGCCAGCGCTTCGAGCTGGCGGATCATGGCCATTTTTGTGCCGGAGGAAAGCGGGTTCGGCGTGGGCCGGTTGTGTACCTCCCGCACGCTGCAGCCGAATACATGTGCGAGCAGTTCTTCGCTCGTGCGTTTGGGTTCGCGTACGCCGGAGGCGGAAAACCGGTATGTAAATGATTCGAGGAGCTGTTCTGAGTCCATAATGCCTATACGTCGATGTAGTCGCCGGAGGTTTTTGGGTTGGGGCCGAACTGGTTGCGTTCCGCCGCACTGTCCTGCGCCATGAAGATGATCAGAATGATCGGGCCGGCCAGCGGGATCAGGCTGAGCAGGAGGAACCAGCCGCTGCGGCCGGTGTCGTGCAGGCGGCGAACGGAAACAGCCAGCGTCGGAACCAGAATGGCGAGGCTGTAGAGGTTTGCCAGCACAGCGGGGCTTCCGAGTACGCCTTCAACCAGGCCGATGACAAAGGCGATCAGGATATTGATCAGGACGAACATCCAGTATTCGGTTCGGCGCGCGCGGCCTTCGAAGACGGCGTATTTTTTGAGTACGTTCAGATACCAGTTCATATCGTTCCCCTTTCTTCAACTGATTCCTGTTTAACGTAAAGTATAAGAGAAAAACAGTAAGAATTCTTGTTTGATTATTCTGTGCGGACATACCGATCAAACGGGTTAATCCCCCGATCCTGCAGTTCCAGAAAAAGAAACGGGCCAGCCCAGCGATCGATCTGTCCCGGGAGAACTCCTTTATAAAGGAATTTGACGGCATCGTCTTCCTGTCCGAGCAAGGCCAGGTATTTTCCTGCGAAGAAAAAATAATCCACAGGATACAAGGTTCCTTTATTTTTTATTTTTCGAAGTTCTTCTACGAGTGCTGCCGGATCTGTTTCCTGTTCCGAGAAGTTCTTCATGCAGATCGCCAAGGTCCGGATCTGACGCCGTGAGGAAGACCGGTCTTTCGTCGAATCAAAGCCGTCGATAATATTGTCGAGAGTCTGGATATACCGGTTCTGGTTTCCCGCGTTCAGCCAGACCAGAGCTTCAAGGATCGAGTACCATACGTCTGCCTGTTTCCGAAACGCTTCATGGAAATATCCGGCGGCTTTTTCAAAGTCTTTCTCCCGCCAGGAATACAGGCCGCAAAACACATCTTCTATCAGCTGATGATGTGTACTGGACAGGCTGTTGCTGATTCGGGTTTGAACTGGAGAAAACC
This sequence comes from Kiritimatiellales bacterium, assembly GCA_050253185.1. Classification (GTDB taxonomy): domain Bacteria; phylum Verrucomicrobiota; class Kiritimatiellia; order Kiritimatiellales; family Tichowtungiaceae; genus Tichowtungia. Next base: position 2,769 of record JBFWJN010000014.1, read on the forward strand.
ACTCTTCGTTCTCGGGAATCTGATAGATTCGAGCTTTATAGTACATTTCCCACGGCACAACATCGTTTCGGCTGTACCGCTGAATCTCATTTTTCAACAGCTTCTGCGCCTTCGGGAGATCGCCGGAAGCAGCAGCACATTCTTCAGCCAGCGACAAAGCCCACTGGGCATAACTCCGGGCTGATGCATCCGCATAAACAGAGGCCCGGGCGATATCCCCCGATTTCATAAAATGCGTGGCGATCGCTTTTCTTGTATTGGCATGGTCCAGTCTGTAATCCGGCAGGGACAGGGTTTCCTCCAGTGTCCGCAGCCAGTCGTCTTCCCGTCCGACTTTAAGGTAACAATCCGCAAGAGCCCTATAAACATAGCCGTCTTTGATCTGCGCAACGGCCTGTTCATAATACGGAATTGCTTTTGCATATTGTTTTTTTCTGCCGTATTTCCAGCCCATCACCTGGGAAAGCTCCGGACCGAAATCCCCGTCTTTTTCATACTGTTTGCCCAGCGCTTCCCAGTCGCTGCTATACTCCAGCAGGATTCTTCGGGCGTACGGGGAATACGGGCTGACCGCTAGCATCCGGCGGGCCACTGCAGCTTTCTCGTCCCTATCCTTAATCAAATCGGCTTCCCGCTGCAGGTCACGATGCGTTTCATCCAGTTCACTCAGATATTTCGTGCGAAGGGTTTGTCCTTTCTCCGATCCGTACAGCGCATCTTCATCATAAAAGGCAGTAAAAAACAGGTGTCCGCCGGCCGGCAGTTCAGCGATATCAACCTCTTTCAATAAAGAGACATAGCGATCCCGCTGCCCGCTGCGCTTCGCGGCATAAGCGGATAATAAATTCTGATACCGGTGACCCTTAATATACGGAAGAGCATTCTGCGTGAAATCCTTCACATCAACGGACCATTTGTCGTTCATAAAGTGCTGACGCCACGCGACAACAACAAACATATTTTCTTCCAGGATGCTGCCGAACGCCGCGTATGACGGGTCTCCCGGATCCTGACCGCTACCCGTCTCCCGGATGAGAGCCTGGTGTAATGCCGGAAGGTTCGCCAGCCCCGGCCATTTTCCTGAGCGGACCGCGGACTGCATCGCAGTCGAAAAATCAGAAAATGAAATGCCGGGCAACGACTCGCGCACGGATTGCGGAAGAAGTTCATGTTTCGGCAGTTCGTACTGCATCATGTAAAACATTTGAAGAAAGCCGAGCGTCGTCGTCAGATGGAGCGCACGGACCCCGCCAATGTCATTCAATTGGTCAAAGGTCCGGAGGTCGACGCGCGGCTTGTTTCCCAGCGATTTGTATAAATCAAACGTCCGGGAAACAAACGGGGTATACTCCAGGCTCAAAAGAGCCATCATCCCGGCGGTATATCGAAACGGGCTGTCTGTATTATTCGCATCGACCAGCGCCTGTGAACGGAAGTGCAGTAAATCATCCAGTAGTTTCGCCCATTCAGGAACCGTATCGGACTGCTGTTGAACTCCGGCAGAAAAATTGTCCAGCGCGGCTTGATGCAGGCCACACAGTCCAAACGCGTAGGCTCGTAAAAAATATGCCCGAGCATCCTCCGGATGAGTTCTAACAAACTTCTGCGCATACAGCAGTGCCCTGGCCTGATACACTTTGTACGTTGGATTCCACATGTGAGACGTCATCACTCCCAGATTGGCATATCCCCGAACGAGAACATCATAGACTTCGGGACTTTCGCCCTTCTGTGCATACACAGCATGAGCGGCTCGCAAGGCTTCGAATAAATCCGGAAGGCTTCCACTGTCCACCGACAGCTCAGAGAGCTCCTTGTGTTTCCGGTTGCCTCTCCGGGGTGTTTGGGAATCCCGGGTATACGGCACTTCAGAAAAATATTTTTCTGCCGAACTCAGCAGCTCACGATAATTCTCTCCGCTGAATACGGCTGAAGCCGGATCGTTGGTACTCCCGGCGATTTGCAGCGCAAATGAAATTCGGTCCGAAGCCTCCAGCTGAATCCTCGGAATCAAATGAACAGAAACCTGATCAGGAAGCGGATCGCCCAAAACGGCATCCCGGCAGGACATTCCGCCTTCATCCCGATAGCTCATAACAGAAGCCTGTCGAACGATTTCCTGTTTGAGCAATGGAACAGAGGTTCCCGGTCGAGGAAAATCCAGATAAACAGTCGCCGTCGAAGAAGAGCGCTCGGAAATAAACCGGCATCCCGCCAGCAACATAAGACCCGTCAGCAGGAACATGCCTTTTTTCATATCCGTCCTTCTCAGAACAGTCCCAGCTGTTCCGGCTGTTTTTCGTATTGCGGGAATTTCAGCGCCGGCTGGCGGGCAAGGCCCAGCAGTGCGGGAACGCCGGCTGGCTGGCCGGCTTTTTCGAGCGCTTCCAGGATGCGGGCAAAAAGGCGGCCACAGTAGACGCTGTCTTCTTCCGCGCGATGAAACGTTCCGGACGGAAAGCCGAAGTGGCTGACAAGCGTGCCCAGTTTGTAGTTGATCATTCCAGGGAAAACCACACGGGCGAGCGCGCAGGAGTCGACCACGATTCCTTTGGGTGCGCGGGCGCGGTGTTTTTCGACGGCAGCGAGCAGAAATTTGAAGTCGAACGGCGCGTTATGGGCGACGAGCGGCAGCTCGCCGCAAAAGTCGGCGAGGTCGGCAAGCACCTTGTCAATAGCCGGCGAACCGGCGACCATTTCGTCAGTGATTCCGTTGACGGCGGAGGCCTCGGGAGGAATCGGCCGGCCGGGATTGATCAGGGTGGAGAACGCTTCAACCGGTTCGGTGCCATCGAATCGGACGGCTCCGATTTCCACGACGGCATCAGTCTTCGGTTGAATTCCTGTGGTTTCTAAATCGAACGCTATGAAATTCATGATGTCTTTTATAATAAATCATCGGGATATTCACAAGGCCCGGTGCCCGTTTATTAAAAAGAAAGGAAATAGTTATGAAGCGTGCAGGTTTCACGGGATTGTTGATGATAGCATCCTTGTTTCTGTTCGGCTGTGAACAGGCTGGTACAGCGGCGGAAACATCGCCGATCTGGCAGACCGACTATGCGGCGGCGCTCAAACAGGCTGCCGAAGAGAATAAATATGTACTGGTCGATTTCAGCGGCTCAGACTGGTGCAGCTGGTGCATGAAACTGGAGCGGGAGGTTTTTTCAAAACCGGAGTTTATTGCGTATGCAGAGGAGAATCTGATCATGGTTTTGGTCGATTTCCCGCAGTATAAAGCCCAGTCCGAAGAGCAGAGGGCGGCGAATCAGGGACTGGCGAATAAATACGGAGTTCAGGGTTTTCCGACGGTTCTGGTCCAGAACCCTCAGGGAAAGACGATTGAACGGACCGGTTATCAACCGGGCGGCGCAGAAAATTATGTGGAATACCTCAAGTCCGTAATTGCCGCCGACCAGAAAAAATAGTTTCCAGGGTTTGGAAAACTTTTTTCCAGACATTGGAAACCAAAAAAGCCGCCCCGGATCCGGAGCGGCTTTTTCGTGTCAACAGTGCGGAGATTACTCTTCGCCGCCTTTGACCTTGCCCTCGGCGCGGCGTTTCTTGACCACTTCTTCGGCGATCGAGAACGGCACAGCTTCGTAGTGCTCGAAGGTCATCGTGAACGAGGCGCGGCCCTGCGTGAGAGAGCGCAGCGTGTTGGAATAGCCGAACATTTCGCTCAGCGGCACGTGGCCTTTGACGATCTTCATGCCGCCGCGATCATCCATGGAATCGATGCGGCCGCGGCGCTGACAGACCGTGCCGTTGACCGGGCCCATGAATTCTTCGGGGGTGGTGATTTCGATCGACATGATCGGCTCGAGCAGTTCCGGGTGACCCTTCATGAAGAGTTCCTTAAAGCCCTGACGACCGGCGATCTGGAAAGCGAAGTCGCTGGAGTCCACATCGTGGTAGGAACCGTCGACGAGGTTGACGCGCATATCGACCACCGGATAACCGGCGAACGGACCGCTCTGCAGGGCCTGAATGACCCCCTTCTCGACCGACGGGATGTATTCCTGAGGAATGCGTCCGCCGACGATCTTGTTGTTGAATTCGAAACCGGCGCCCGGGCCCATCGGTTCGAGTTCCATAACAACGTGACCGTACTGACCGCGTCCCCCCGACTGCTTAGCGTGTTTGTAGGAACCGTTTGAAGCCGCCGTGGCGGTTTCGCGGTAGGCCACTTCCGGCCGGCCGACGGCTGCCGCGACGTTGAATTCGCGCTTCAGACGGTCAACGATAATTTCGAGATGAAGCTCGCCCATCCCGGAGATAATCGTTTCGCTGGTTTCCTGATCGAAGGAAACGGTAAAGGTCGGGTCTTCGTCGGCCAGTTTGTGCAGCGCTTCGCTGAGCTTTTCATTATCGGCCTGCGATTCCGGCTTAATGGAAATGCTGATGACCGGTGCCGGGAATTCCATGGCTTCGAGGAAAATTTCGTTGTCCGACGTGCAGAGCGTGTCGCCCGTTTTAGTTTCGGACAGACCGACCACCGCCACGATATCTCCGGCCATTGCCTGATCGATCGATTCCTGACGATTGGCGTGCATCCGCAGAATACGGCCGATCCGCTGTTTTTTCTGCTGGGTGCTGTTCCAGATGGTCGATCCGGTTTCCAGCGTACCGGAATAGATCCGGACATACGTCAGTTTCCCCATGTGCTTGTCGGTCATGATTTTGAACGCGAGTGCAGAGAGCACTTCGTTATCGTCGACCTTGCGCTGATTGGCCGGATTTTTTGTGCAGACGATCGGCGGAATTTCGTTCGGAGCGGGCAGGATGTTGATCACACCGTCGAGCAGGCGCTGGACGCCTTTGTTTTTGAACGCGGAACCGCAGTAGACCGGAACCACTTCGCGGGCGCAGGTGGCCTTGCGGAGGATTTTCCAGATTTCGTCTTCGCTCAAGTCGCCTTCAGCGAAATATTTCTCCATCATTTCCTCGTCCTGCTCGGCGCATTTTTCGACGAGGTTGGCGCGCCATTCCTTGGCGGAATCCAGCAGTTCTGCCGGAATCGGTTCTTCACGGAACGTGGTGCCCTTGCTGTCTTCATCATAGTAGACCGCAATCATTTTGATCAGGTCGATGATCCCGACGAAGTCCTCGGAGGAACCGATCGGAATCACAACCGGCACCGCATTGGCGCCGAGCTGGTTCTGGATGCTGTTGACCACATCAAAGAAGTCCGCACCGATACGGTCCATTTTGTTTACAAAGGCGATTTTCGGCACTTCATAACGCTCGGACTGATGCCAGACCGTTTCGGACTGGGGCTGGACGCCGCCGACCGCGCAGAACAGAGCGATGGCTCCGTCGAGCACGCGCAGAGCACGTTCCACTTCCATCGTGAAGTCCACGTGTCCGGGAGTGTCGATGATCGAAATCCGGTGGTCGCGCCACATACAGGTCGTCGCGGCGGAGGTGATGGTGATTCCGCGTTCCTGCTCCTGAACCATCCAGTCCATCGTGGCGGCACCGTCATGCACTTCCCCGATTTTGTGGGAGCGGCCGGTGTAAAAAAGAATGCGTTCGGTAACGGTGGTTTTTCCGGCGTCAATGTGCGCCATAATGCCGATATTACGGACTTTCGATAATGGTACTGTTCTGGCCATGGTTCTGCCCTCTGCGGTTGTTTCTATTCCATTCCCTAAAATATAAAGAGCGGCGAAATATGGCGTTTCGCCCCCTCGCCTTCAAGCGTAAATGCGTTAATTTTTGATGTTTCAGAGCGCCGGATCGCGCCGGGCGGCCTTACTGCGCCGCTTTTTTGAGCTGTTTGATGCTGACGGTTTCTTCATAGAGCGCCTTGCCGACGATGGCGCCGATCAGATTTGCGCAGTTGAGCGCGGCCAGCCGTTTGATATCCTCTACGCCCGACACGCCGCCGGAGGCGACCACATCGCAGGAAACCGCGGAACAGACTTTGCCCATTTCGAACGCGTTGACGCCGTCCAGCATGCCGTCGCGGCTCGTGTCCGTATAAATAATTGTGCCGACGCCGGCGGCGGAAACTTTCTTCGCCAGCTCAACCGCATCGACATCGGTGGTTTCGACCCAGCCCTTGGTCTGCACCTTGCCGTTGCGCGCGTCGATGCCGACCGCAATCTTTTCGCCGCCGAACTTTTCGACCAGCCGCGCGAGCTCCTCCGGATGCTCACAGGCGCGGGTGCCGAGAATCACGCGGGAAACGCCGGTCGCCAGCAGCGTTTTAATATCCTCATCGGTACGGATACCGCCGCCGATTTCCACCGGAATGTTTATGGCGGCGCAGATTTCGCACAGGATCTGTGTATGGACCGGATGCCCTTCGAAGGCGCCATCAAGATCCACCACATGCAGAAATTCGCCGCCCTCTTTCACCCACTGCTTCGCCGTTTCAACCGGCGACCCGGAATAAACCGTTTCGTCGTTTGCAACACCCTGGCGCAGGCGGACGCATTGCCCGCCCTTCAGATCAATCGCTGGAATAATTTTTATCATGAGGCGCGAACCCTACTCCTCTGCCCCGGCTTTGGCAATGCCCGCCGGGCAGGAAAAATCAGCATCCGGAAGCAAAATTCCGAAGCATCTGCAGGCCCGCGGCCTGGCTTTTTTCCGGGTGGAACTGCGCGGCAAAAACGTTGTCCTTCCAGACTGCGGAACAGTAGCGGATTCCGTAGTCCGTTTCGCCGGCGACAATCGCGTCGTCTTCCGGCGCGACATAAAACGAGTGCACAAAATAAAAATAGGTGCTGTCTTCGATCCCTGCAAAAGCCGGACAGTCCGGCCGCTGCTGCCGAACCGCGTTCCAGCCGATTTGCGGAACCTTCAGTTCCCGGTCGAGCTGAAACTTTTTCACGGAGCCTTTGAACACACCGAGGCCTTCGACGCCCGGCGTTTCTTCCGAACTCTGGAAAAGCGCCTGCAGGCCGAGGCAGATGCCCATAAACGGCCTGCCGTCCGCAATCCACCGGCGGATCGGCTCAACAAAACCGTGTTCGGTGAGGTGCGCCATACAGTCGCCGAACGCACCGACACCGGGAAGAATCACCGCGCGGCACACATCCATCTGCCCGGGCGCGGTGATAATTTCCGCGTCCAGTCCCAGAAACCTGCAGGCGTTGGACACGCTGCCCAGGTTACCCATTCCGTAATCGATTATGCCGATTCTGCTCATCAGGCCAACGGTTGTAACCGCGCCGACGGGCAAACGCCAGCGTTTAGTGAGGGAAATGGACGGCGGGATGGGTACAGCGGCAGCGGCCGAAGCCGTGCGGCGGCGAACCGGTTCCAGGGTTTGGAAATGCCGGGGCAGATTTTTCCAGGGTCTGGAACCTTTCTCGCCTGTTTTTCCAGACATTGGAACAAACAGGCCGCCGCAGCGCGAAAGTTTCCAATGCCTGGAAACCCGTCGACGCGCGCCGGCGGGTTCTGCGGGTTTTAGCGGAGTTTTTTGAGGCGTCCGAGCACTTCGAGCACGCTCTTGCCGCTGTCGTCTTCCTCTTCGATTTTGCGGACTTCGTCTTCGACGTTGACGCGGTATTCCTCGAGCTTGACGAACTGGTTGATGGTTTTCTTGAGTTTTTTCTGCGTGATGCGCTCGACGCGCTGGCAGAAGTCGTCCACCAGTTCCTTCGGCTTGCGGGAATAAAGCAGCGAAACGGTCAGGATCGGTTTTTCGACGGCCGGGTTCAGTACGACGCCGTAGGAGGGAATCACATGATCTTCGGCGAAGTAGTCGAGGATGTCATAGAAGGAGGAGGCGTCTTCGCGCGTCGGCACTTCCAGCAGGAACATCGCCTCGATCGGCTGTTCGGGCGGCAGCAGCAGCTGGCCGAAGTTTTCTCTGAGCTGATCGGCGAACGGTTTGCCGGGAACGTATTCGAAGCGGGTGAAGTGGTTGAAGTAGGGTTTCGACAGATAGACCCGGAAATCTTCGTGGTCGATGTGTCCGTCGACCAGCTCCATTTCGTCGCCTTTGCTCGGAATCGACAGGAAATCGTTCAGGCTTTTGGCGATCATGGTGTTGTAGTCGTGCTCGGCAATTCGCCCTTCGAATTTCAGCTTGTTCGAAAACAGCATAATGTTGCCGGTGTTGCCCGAGTCGATCGCCCGCGAGACCGGACCCATCAGAAAGTCGACCGTGTTCTGGACGAACTCAGCGCTTTCGCGTTCCACGTAGGGCAGAATGAAGCCGAACACCGTTTTGTCGTTCAGCGAAATGCTTTCCTGTTCGGCGATGCCGTCGAGCAGAACCGAGGCGATCCCGTTTCCGGTTCCGCCGCCGGTCGAAGAAAAGACGACTTCGCCTTTGATCAGTTCGTAGAGTTCGTCGCGGATCGAGATGTAGGCCGCACGGCCGACGTCCGGGTTTTTGCCCGCGCCCTGGAACTGCCCGCGGGTCGAATGGGCCACCGCCATGATTTTGCTGTGCGCTTCGACCTTATCGAGTTCCGACTGCGACACGTTTACGATCGTTGCCCGCTGCGGATCCATCAGCGAGGCCAGTTTGCTTCCCGCACCACCGATTCCAATACTCATTTCATGCCCTCCATAAACCTGGATTGTCTGGTTTTAAATTTTCCGGTTTTCACCAGCGCTTCAAGCGCCTGAGCCCCTGCGTCGGCCAGATAGATGTTTTTGCGGTTGCGTTCGTCCTTCACATCGATGAAACAGAGCATAAAGAGGGACTCGACATAGGCCATCACGCTCTGCTTTGTTCGGGTGATGCCCAGATCCTTCAGGTCATCAAACGCATTCGTGATGTTGTATTTCAGTCCTTTCACCTCAGCCTCTGCGGCCCAGTAGAGAATCAGGAAATGATACTCTTTCAGCCGCGTCAGCTGCTCTGTAAACAAATCATCCATATGCCTGAAAAAATCCTCTTCTCCGCAGGCGGCAGATACCGCACCGCAATTGAAGACGCGACGTTGAATCAGTCACGGAACGAAATCAAGACCGAGGGAAGATTATTTTACTTGATTAAAGTATAGTACACTAAAGTTTAGCTTATTTTATATTTACCAAAAATGTTTATAATTTATTTATAATAAACTATTTAAGTAAATATATCAGCAGAAAATACGGCTCAAATATGTGCCATATTTTATATTTAGTGTAGTTTAGTTTATTTTAATAAATTATGTTTTTAAGCTCAAAATCCGCACGGGAAAGTTCAGGTCTCTTTTCTCTCCATCCAGTTTTTAAAACTGGAAAATCCGGCAGGTGGCAAAACGATTGAAAATACAGGGAAAAACAAACGGCCGCAGAATTAAAAAACCCCCTGCGCTACCACAGCGCAGAAACAGATTTTTAAAAATCCGGGCCTTAATCAATACGAATAATAATCATAAAATACTTATTAAAAACAGCTTACAACTTAAAATATGTCTTAGTAAAAAAGGGGATTTTTCGTTATAGACAGCTACAAAACGGTTTTCCCGGGGGAAGGGTTTCCAAAGTCCGGAAAAAGAGTAACCTGAACACGAAATTGAACTTTTCATCCGATCCGAGGTCTTAAATTTTTATGAACACAACAACCGTCCCGCGTTTTTATTTCGCCCTCTGTTTTCTTCTTTTGGCCGGATGCACCACCATCCCGGACAAAACCCCGGAATGGGTTCTCTTTCCGGAACGGACGTATGCCCCCGCTGAATATCTCTTTGCCATGGGCAGCGGCCCGACCGGTCGCATTGCAAAAAAAGAAGCCGTCCAGCGGCTTAACCAGCTTTTTGAACTTCGTATGGATGAAGCGGACCAGCTCACCGTACAAACCTATCGACAGCTCGGCTTTCCTGCCGGATTCCGCCCCGTATTCAGCGAAACGGCACCCGAATCAAAGGAACGCCCCTCCCTGTCGCGCATTCGCACCGGAAAGAGCTCTGCTGATCGCGAAGGAAACCACCGCGTACTCGTTTATATAAGCCGCGCTGAAACGGCCCGGCCGGTCATTGCGCGTTTAGAAAAAGGCGCTTCAGATACCCGGAGACTGCTCGCCCAGGCAAAAGCCGCTCCGGAACCGTTCAGCCGTTTTGCATCACAGCGCGCCGCCCTTCTGCGCGCACTGCAGACGGAAAAACCTGCTGCGCAGGCCGCTCTGCTCTATCCCGCCGCTGTTCGCGGTTTTAACCTCGGCTACACTATCTCCGACGTGCTTGACGGCGCAGCGAATGATGCCCAAGCCGTAACATTCCGCACCGACATCACCGGAGATTCCGGCGACATCATTAAAAAAACCGTCGAAAACACGCTGCGTGGAATCGGGTTCGTACCCGCAGCCGACGGCCTGCTGACTGTGACTGGATCTATCAGCACGTCGCTTGACCGAAAACACGAGGACCAAAACGCCCGCGCCGAATATCATCTGCGGCTTCGGGTTCAGGATCACAGCGGCAAAACACTCGCCCAGATCGACACCTCAAAAACCGAACAGTTTCCGCTGATGGAGGCCGAAGTGCTGGCATCCCGCTCCGTACAGCAGACCATCCTCACAGAACTTCGCAAAGAGGTGATTGATGCGCTCAACCGCTCGGCCGGGGTGAACTGAGGCGCTTTGGTCTTTCGACCGTTTTAACAACGCGCTACGCTTTCGGCATGGACCATCTCACGCCGGAAAAACGAAGCTGGAATATGTCCCGCATCAAAGGGAAGGACACCCGACCGGAAGTCCGCACCCGTTCCAAGCATTGGAAAATCCGGCGGGACGGGTATAGGCTGGCGGGATGAATGATGAACTGATTGAGCGGCTGGCGGACATGGTCTCCGCCGCAGAGTCGATTGCGGTGCTGACGGGCGCAGGAATTTCGACGGCATCGGGCATTCCGGATTTTCGTTCGGCGTCCGGGATTTATGCCGACGACAGCAATGTGAATGTGTTTGATCTGGACGCCTTCCGGCGCGATCCGTCGATTTATTACCGCTTTGCGAACTGGTTTTATCCGATCGTGCGCGATGCCCAGCCGAACGCCGCGCACCGCGCGCTGGCGGACTGGCAGAAGGCCGGTAAAACGGTGACGGTTCTGACACAGAATGTGGATGACTGCCACCAGCGCGCCGGATCGGCACCGGTGTATACCCTGCACGGCAGCTATCTGCAGAGCACCTGCCTGTCGTGCGGGCGGAGTGTCGAAACGGAGTCGCTGCTGCCAGCGATTGAGCGGAAGGACATTCCGCACTGCGTCTGCGGCGGCGTTTTTAAACCGGACATTACTTTTTTCGGGGAGATGCTGCCGGAGTACGACTGGAACGCGGGAATTCGCGCGATGTCGCTGGCTGATCTGGTGCTGGTGCTCGGCACGTCGCTGGCAGTTTATCCGGCGGCGGCCCTGCCCGGCTACCGTCGGCCCGGCGCGCGGCTGGCGATTGTGAATCGTGACCCGACGCCACTCGACCGCGAGGCGGATGCAGCAATCCACAACGATCTCTGCGAGGTGATGAGCTCGGTATCCGACCGCCTGAGGTCCAAAGCCTGACTTATCCCGCTGCTTTGTTTGTCTCCGGTTAGGGATGCTTTTTTCCGTGTCATTCCCGGGGAACCGTGGTTAAATCTCTGCCCTTTAAACCGATAACGAATAGCCAGTACCTTTTTATGATAACAACAGCTTTAAAGAAAATTTTCGGATCGAAGAACGAGCGCGACGTTAAAAAAATGATGCCGCTGGTTCAGAAAATCAATGCGCTGGAAGAGGAATATCAAAGGCTGTCCGAGGATCAGTTAAAAGCCAAAACCCAGGAATTCCGCGACCGGATCGCAAAGGGAGAAACGTTGGACGACCTTCTTCCCGAGGCTTTTGCAACCGTTAAAAACGCCTGCCGCCGTCTGTGCGGAACCTCGGTCCACGTTTCCGGCCATGACCTCGAATGGGAGATGGTTCCGTTCGATGTGCAGCTGATCGGCGGGATTGTTCTTCATCAGGGTCGAATTGCTGAAATGATGACTGGTGAAGGAAAAACCCTCGTCGCAACCCTGCCGGTCTACCTGAACGCGCTGGCCGGGCGCGGCGTACATGTTGTGACAACCAACGACTTCCTTGCAGAACGCGACTCGACCTGGATGGGCCATGTGTATAAATACCTCGGCCTGACCGTCGGCTGCCTCAAGGGCCAGATGCCGCCGCCGGACCGTCGCGAACAGTACGACTGCGACATCACCTACGGAACCAACAGCGAGTTCGGTTTCGACTACCTGCGCGACAACATGGCGATGCGTGTGGAGGATATGGTGCAGCAGCGCGGTCATGCCTATGCGATCGTCGACGAAATCGACTCAATCCTGATTGATGAAGCCCGCACACCGCTGATCATTTCCGGACCGGCCCCCTATTCCGCCGACGAGCAGTACCGTTCGCTCAGCGGCGTTGTGCACAATCTGGTCCGCCGCCAGCAGGATCTTGTCACACATCTGATGAAGGACGCGCAGGACCTGCTCGAAAAAGGGGAAGAAAGCTCCGCTCAGCGCCGCCTCTATCAGGTACATCAGGGCATGCCGAAGAACAAGCAGCTCGCCAAGCTGATCGAAGATCCCGCAAAGCGCCGCCTGCTCGAAAAAGTGAACAATATGATGCTCACCGATACCTACAAGGAAGAGGCCCGTGAGCTCCGCGAAGAAATGTTCTTCACGGTCGACGAAAAAGGTCATGATGCGAGCCTGACCGACAAAGGCTGCGAAACCCTCAATCCGGAAGATCCGGAGCATTTTGTAATGCCCGACCTCGCCACGGAACTTTCCGAGCTCGAAGGCCGTGTCGGCATCGCCCCGCAGGAAAAAATGGTGATGCGCCAGAAACTGCAGGATGAGTTCGCGCACCGCAGCGAACGAATTCACGCGGTCAACCAACTCATCCGCGCCTACTGTATTTACGAAAAAGACGTCGAATACGTCATACAAAACAATCAGGTCATTATTGTCGATACCTTCACCGGACGCCTGATGGCCGGACGCCGCTGGAGTGACGGCCTGCACCAGGCCGTCGAAGCCAAGGAAGGCGTCAAAATCGAACGCGAAACCCAGACGCTCGCGACGATTACAATTCAGAACTATTTCCGCATGTACGACAAACTCTCCGGGATGACCGGAACCGCGGAAACCGAAGCGGGTGAGTTCAACGAGATCTACAAACTCGACGTGGTCGTGATCCCGACCAACCGGCCGATCCGCCGTCTCGACATCAACGACCAGATTTACAAAACCAAGCGCGAAAAATACAACGCGGTCATCGAACAGATCAAAGACTGCTACAAACGCAAACAACCGGTCCTCGTCGGAACCGCGACGGTCGAAACCTCGGAAGTCATCAGCCGGATGCTCGACCGCCAGCACATTCCGCACAACGTGCTCAACGCCAAAAACCATGCGCGCGAAGCCGAAATCGTCTCTCTGGCTGGACAGCCCGGTGCGATCACCATCGCCACCAACATGGCCGGCCGCGGGACCGACATCAAACTCGGCAAAGATGTCATCTGGCTCACGAAGGAACAGATTCATGATAAAAATCTCGGCCTGAACACCGCCCCCGCCGGCGAAAGCGAACCGCTCAAAAAACTGCTTGCCGAACGCCCGTGCGGTCTTTACGTCATCGGTTCCGAACGCCACGAAGCACGACGCATTGACCGTCAGCTGCGCGGACGCTGCGCGCGCCAGGGTGACCCCGGTCTTTCCCGGTTCTACGTTTCGCTCGAAGACGACCTCATGCGCCTGTTCGGTTCCGACCGCATCGCCGGCATCATGGAACGCCTCGGCATCGAGGAAGGCGAAGTGCTCGAACATCCGTGGCTCAACAAATCGATCGAAAAAGCCCAGCAGCGCGTCGAACAGATGAACTTCGGTATCCGTAAAAACACGCTGAAATACGACGACGTCATGAACCAGCAGCGCGAAGTCATCTACACCTTCCGCCAGACCATCCTGCGCAGCGAAGAACCGCGCGAACAGCTCTACGAAATCATCACCGATATCATCACGGAAAACGCCGAAGCTCCGGTTGAGGAATTCCTCGCCTGGGCCAATATCACCTTCCCGGTCGGCCTCCGTCAGGAAGATATCCCGGAAGAGCCGCAGGAACGGATCGACTTGCTGTTCGGCCGCGTTAAAGACGCCTATGAACTCAAGGTTTCGCTCGAAGACCCGGAGCGCATCAAAAACATCGAGCAGATGATCATTCTGCAGTCCGTCGACGAGCACTGGCAGGAATACCTGCGCAACATGGACAGCCTGCGCGAAGGGATCAGCCTGCGCGCCTACGGCCAGCGCGATCCGCTGGTTGAATACAAACGCGAAGCTTTCTATCTGTTCGGCGACCTGATGGACCGCATCAAAACCGAAATTGCGCAGAACATCTTCCGCACCGGGTCCTCCATGGAAGCCCTGCAGAGCTTCTGGCAGACGCTCAATAAAATGATGGTCAGCAACCGCCAGCCGCAGCAGGCTTCGGCCATGGCCGCCGCCCGCCAGCAGGCCGCCCTGCAGGGCCGAGCTGCACCGGGACACAACGCCCCTCCGGGAGCCGCTCCCGCGGCTCCCGCGCCAGCCCCGACTCCTATTCGGCACGCCTCCGGCCGCGAAGTCGGCCGAAACGATCCCTGCCCCTGCGGCAGCGGAAAGAAATATAAAAAGTGCTGCGGTGCGTAATTTTTCATCCCGTTTAAAGAAATCCGACCGTTAGATCCGATTCTTGGGAGGGTTCCTATTAACCGGATCCAGATGGAATAAAAGATCTTTTTGCGTTCTTTCCAAAAGCAATGATTGGAAGAATCGTCAAAAAACAGATAAAAACAGTTCCAATGTCTGGAAAACGGAACATGAACGGAAAAGGTGAACTGATTGTTTATCAGTCGCCGAATGGAAATATCAGGCTGGACGTCCGACTTCAGGATGAAACGGTATGGCTGACTCAGGCAATGATGGCCGAGCTGTTTCAGACAACGCAGCAGAATATAAGTCAGCATATATTAAATATTTACGACGAAAAAGAGCTGGATCCGACATCAACTCACAAGAAATTCTTGTCAGTTCGCCGGGAAGGACTTCGAGAGGTTCAGCGCGAACTGGATTACTATAACCTCGATGCGATTATTTCGGTCGGATACCGGGTGAAGAGCGCGACAGCTACGCGGTTCCGTATCTGGGCCACGGAGCGGCTGAAGGAGTATCTGGTCAAGGGTTTTACGCTGAATGACGAACGGCTGAAAGAACCGGACAGCGGGCGTTATTTTGAAGAACTGCTGTCCCGTATCCGGGACATTCGCTCTTCGGAAAAAGTGTTCTGGCGCAAGGTGCTGGATATTTATGCCACCAGTGTGGATTACAACCCGCAGGCAGAAACCTCTAAACTGTTTTTCAAGCAGGTTCAGAACAAAATGCACTGGGCGGCGCATGGCCATACCGCGGCCGAACTGATTTATCAGCGGGCCGATGCCGGACAACCAAATATGGGAATTACCAGCCATCCCGGCAATGTGCTGTTAAAACGGAACGTAGAGGTCGCAAAAAATTATCTATCCGCAGAAGAGTTGACCTTATTAAACCGCATTGTGACAGCTAACGGGTTATTGAATGCTTCCTATTAGTGTCGTATCAGGAGATTTTTTATGACGAACTGGTTCATTGCTCTGCACCCTGTTGTGCAGGCACTGCTCGCGACACTCTTCACGTGGGGTGTCACCGCGCTCGGCGCGGCAATGGTTTTCTTTTTCAAAACCATTAACCGTAAAGTGCTAGATTCCATGCTCGGTTTTGCAGCCGGCGTGATGATTGCCGCGAGCTTCTGGTCGCTGCTTGCCCCCGCCATTGAAATGTCGGAAGCGATGGGCGGCATTCCGTGGGTGCCCGCCGTGGTTGGCTTCCTGCTCGGCGGCATTTTCCTGCGCGGTATCGACCTGGTGCTCCCTCACCTGCACCTCGGCGAACCGATGAGCGAAGCGGAGGGGATTCATACATCATGGCGCCGCAGTGTCCTGCTTGTCCTCGCGATTACACTTCACAATATTCCGGAGGGCCTCGCTGTCGGGGTCGCCTTCGGGGCCGTCGCCTTCAATCTGCCATCAGCAAGTCTGGCCGGGGCGATTGCGCTGGCCATCGGAATCGGCATTCAGAACTTTCCGGAAGGCGCCGCCGTTTCCGTTCCGCTGCGCCGTGAAGGCATGTCCCGATTCAAATGCTTCTGGTACGGCCAGCTCTCCGGCCTTGTCGAACCGATTGCCGGAGTAATCGGCGCCGCCGCGGTTCTGCTGATGCGCCCCATTCTTCCCTATGCGCTGTCCTTCGCGGCGGGCGCGATGATTTTCGTGGTGGTTGAAGAACTGATTCCCGAATCGCAGTCCAACAAAAACACCGATATCGCGACGATGGGCGCCATGATCGGCTTTGCGGTTATGATGATGCTCGATGTCGCGCTTGGCTGACGAGAGAACGGGCCGGAAGGCTGGAAGATAAAAGGTTTCCAAGGTCTGGAACTTTTTCGCTGATTTTTTCCAGAGTTTGGAAACTACAGTGACAGCAGTTCCTGAACATCGTCCCACGTCAGCGCCTTGGTGAAGTTCCCATCTTTTTCCAGCGTAGCGTCGATAACGCTCTTCTTGCGTTTCTGCATCTGAAGCACCTTTTCCTCCACAGAGTCTTTGGTGATCAGTTTTACGCTGTAGACGGTGTTTTTCTGGCCGATGCGGTGCGCGCGGTCGGTCGCCTGGTCCTCAACCGCCGGATTCCACCACGGGTCGTAGTGGATGACCATATCGGCGCCGGTCAGGTTCAGACCGCTTCCGCCTGCCTTCAGGCTGATCAGGAAAACCGGAATGGATCGATCGGTATTGAATTCGCGAACCATGCTCTGGCGGTCCTTGGTCGCGCCGTCGAGATAGCAGTATTTCAGGCCGCGTTTTTCAAATTCCGTCCGCAGGATGCCGAGCATGGAGGTGAACTGACTGAAGACGAGGATGCGGTGCTGCGCGTCGAGCGCTTCGTCCACCAGCTCGAAAAAGAGTTCCATTTTGGCAGACGGATAGTCGCTTTTGAGATTCGGCAGCTTGAGCAGGTCGAGATGGCAGCAGGTCTGGCGGAGGCGCAGCAGCGTCTTGAGAATCTGCATGCGCGAGCGGTTAAAGCCCTGCGCTTCGACCATATCATTGATCTTACGCTTCGCAGTTTCGAGCAGCTCTTTGTAGACCATATACTGGTCTTTGCTGAGCGTGCTGTGTGCAACGCGCTCGATTTTTTCCGGCAGGTCTTTCGCCACTTCCTTCTTGAGGCGCCGCATCAGGAACGGATGCAGTTTGCGCCGCAGTTTCATCTGCGCGAGATCGCCGTCCGGCCCGCCGCGGCTGATCGGCAATTCGTAATGTTCGCGAAACGCTTTATGGTTGCTGAGATAGCCCGGCATCAGGAAGTCCATGATCGACCATAGGTCGGCCACACTGTTTTCGATCGGCGTACCGGTGAGCACCAGTTTCTGCAGCGCCTTGATCTTTTTGGCAGCCACCGCATTCTGCGTTGTGCGGTTTTTAATGTGCTGGGCTTCATCCAGAACGGCCACGGCAAATTCATGTTTCAGGTATTCATCAAGGTCGCGGCGGAGCAGCGCGTAAGACGTGACAATCAGATCGCTTTCAGCAACTTTTCCCCAGTTTTCGTGCCGATCTGAGCCGTGCATCCGGATCACCTTCAGGTGCGGTGTAAATTTTGCCGCTTCTTCTCCCCAGTTATCCACCAGGCTGGTCGGGCAGATGATCAGCAACGGCTTTCCGCGCGCGGCTTCGCTGTAACGCTCCATCTGCAGCCACGTCAGCGTCTGAAGAGTTTTGCCCAGTCCCATTTCGTCGGCGAGGATGCCGCAGAAGCCGCTCTAGTCGAGGAAGCGGAGCCAGTAAACCCCATCTTTCTGATAATCGCGCAGGGTTCCTTCGAGTTTTTCGCCCAACGGTTCCGGCTCGATTTTCGCATTGCGGTTCTGGGTTTTCGCCCGCTCCAGCCAGTCGGGCGACGCTTCGATATCCACGCCGTCGAGAGACATCAGCGAAGACTGAACATAGGCCGAATAAATATCGTTCATCCGGAACGATCCCGGCGCGCCGCCGGCACCGAAAGCGCAGTCGCTGAACACCTCGCGGGCGGTTTCAATGGCATCGATATCGAGCAGGATGGTTCGTCCGTTTTTCTCTACGAACGCTTCGCCCATGTTGAGGGCGCGCTGAATTTCTCCCTCGCTCAGGCTCTGGCCGCCGGTGTTTTCATATTCATAACTGACATCGAAAAAGCCACCGCCGGATTCCTGGCTGATATGAATGACCGGCGTAATGGATTCCACGCCGTCCATGAACGGCTCAACGCGTCCTTCGAGTTCGACGCGCCAGCCGAACCGCCGGATTTTCGGAACCGCGCCGCCGAGAAAATTGAGCACATCGCGCTGCCCGACAATCGCGGTGAGCAGGTCGCCGCGATGTCCGCGAAAGCCGGAGAACGCCAGTTTTTCCAGCGCCTCTTTTTCCGCGGCGGAATTGCGGATGCGATAGCCGAGCAGATCGTCCGGATCCGGTATGGAAAACCCGCCGGCGGCTTCGTCGCGCCCGGCAATCAGAACGGTTCCGCTGTATTCCACGTAAAGCTTGGCCGACAGCGAGGCCTGGCTGCCGCTGACGACGAGCCGGAAGCGCGGCTCCGCCGGGCGGATGGAAAACAGATCTTCCGAGACATCGGTTTCCACTTCGATCAGCGCCTGCAGGCCGGGGAGTTCGTTGCGGATAAAATTCGGAACTGCGGCACGCGGTATGCGGATCGGCTGATGGTAGATTTTTCGCAGGGGCGGCGGAAGCAGCGGCGTGATTTTACGAAATGCCGCACCGTCAAACACCCAGGCTTCACTGGACCCCATCACGAACAGCGGATGAAACAGGGAATCCTCAATATCCGCTTCCACTTTCAGTTTCACGTCGCCGCTGGTCTGATCGAGCCGAACTGTCAGCCGCGTTTCAACCGTCTCCGGAAAAACCTGAAGGGGTTTCGGCTGGCGGGTAATATAAATCGGCTTTTTAATGCAGAGTTTGAGCAGGTTGACAAAATCCACTTCGCTGACCGTCAGCTGCCCCTTCGCCGGTCCTTCACTGATATCTTCCAGAACAAACAGCAGGTTTTCGTCACGCGGCGTAAATGAAAGCGGAAGGTCCCGAGGAATCTGATCGAGAAGAACACGCTGGTCTCTGTAGTCCGCTGTGCAGATCAGGGGAAAGCGCCCGCCTTCAGCCATCTGCTGCCATCCGGGATTCAGTTCCAGGCGCAGCACTGCCGACACGGCCCTGGGATGCTCCTTCGGAACGCGGGTGATGTACTGGGTTTCCTTGATCTGTTCCAGGCGGCGGGCCCGGCGCTGCTCTTCGCTTTCGCGCACTTCGCGGTTCGGATCGCTGTACTGGCGGAGTGCGGCCATTCCCAGCGCAACGAGGTGTGCACAGATCAGGCCGCGCTCCTGATTGTCGCGGCAGGGACAGTGGTTTTCGACGAGGCCGTCGGATGTGAGCTCAAATTTACTGCGCATGCCGCGAATCCCAACGGCGAGTTCGCCGGAAATAAACGGATGATCGTATTCGACTTTATCGACCACGCCGCGCTCGAACAGCGTTTTGCCATCGCGAAACGCCTTCCAGCCCGCCCAGTCCTGCAGCATTTTCTGTGTAAACGGAAGCTTCATTCAACTGTTTCCAATGATTGGAAAAATAGAGTTCATTTTTTCCAATGGCTGGAAAATTGCGAGCTGTTTTTTTCAATCACTGGAAGATTCTTTTCCAAAGGTTGGAAAAGAACGGTTTACGACCTGCGGGCGGTGAGTAGGAAGACGGGATAGTCGCGGGCGTTTTTATGAACGGTATGGGCGGTTTCGATCGAAATGCCGGTGTATCCGAGCCGGTCGAGATAGTTGGTCAGGGTTTCGCGGCTGAATCCGTAATGCAGGAATCCATTAAAATTTCCGTGAAAGCTTCCGTCTTCCCGGTCGAGATCGGCCAGCGCCAGCCGGCCGCCGGGGTTGAGCAGTTCGGTGAAACGATCCAGCAGGGCGGCGGTATCCTGAACATGGTGCAGGGCCATGCTGCTGAAGATGAGATCAAAGGTTTCGCCGGGCGGATCAGTCAGCAGATCGAGGCAGTGCGCCTGAATATTCGCGATGCCGCTTTCCTGAATCCGTTTCTGAAGCTGTTCGATCATTCCGGGCGAGGTATCCACGGCGGTGATTTTTCCAAGGTTTGGAAAAAGCTCCCGGCTGATGAGTCCGGTTCCGCAGCCGAAGTCCATTGCCGTCATGCTGCCGGACAGCGGGATGCAATTACGGATGGCGGCGGCGATGTTCTTAGCCATTTTCCACCGAACGGGGCTGTCGTCCCATTCCAAGGCATGACTGTCGAAGTGTTCTGTGCTCATGATTCGAATGAAAATTTATATTGGGTGAGGTTCTGTTCGTCGCGCATGGCGATGAGCTGTTTCTGGAGGGCGTCGTTGACCGGTACGCCTTTGTCTTTGCGGTCGAGCCATGCGAGATGTTCTTTTTCGCCGCAGGTGTAGATGCGGTCGGCATTGGGCGCTTTCTGCGAGGCGCGCAGTTGGCGCAGGATATCGCCAGCGGTTTTTTTGAAGTCGACAAGGTCGCAGAAGTGTTCGATATCGATGGCGAGGAAGAAGTGGCCGAGCGCGTAGGGTTTGCGCGTTCCGTCTTCTGCGAGGCCGCTGAGCTGCTTGAGGAAGGCGCCCTGCTGAAGGGTTGCGGAAAGCAGTTCGACGACGGTGGCGAAGCCGTAGCCTTTGTGTCCTCCGGTTTCTTCGCTGAGGCCGCCGATCGGCGCGAGGGCGGCTTCGCCGGAGACGAGGTCTTTGAGGATCTGTACGGAGTCGGTTTTGGTCTGTCCGTCGCGGCCGATGACGAGCCCGAGCGGACAGTCTCTGCCTTCGCGTTCGTACTGTTCGATTTTTCCGCGCTGGATGATGGAGGTGGCGTAGTCGTTGGTGAACGGGAAGTCTTCGTCGGTCGGGATTCCGAAGACCATTGGATTGGTGCCGAGCATGTTTTCGACGCCGTGCGTGGGGGCGATGGAGGGCCGTGCATTGGTTCCGGTGAGTCCGATCATCCCGGCGTCGCAGGCCATGATGGGATAATAGGCGGCGAAGCCGTAGTGGGTGGAGTTGCGGGCGACGACCATGCCGAGTCCGTAGGTGCGGGCTTTTTCGATGGCCATTTCCATGCAGCGTTTGGAGATGACCATTCCCATGCCGTGGTGGCCGTCGACAACGGCGGTAGCGGCTTTGTCGCGAACGATTTCAATTTCGGTGACGGGCTGCTGAATGTTCTGTTTGACAATGCGGTCGTAGTAGATGGTTTTGAGGCGGCCGGTTCCGTGGGAGTCGATGCCGCGTTTATCGGCGGTGATGAGTACATCGGCGCAGATCCGGGCGTCGTTTTCGGGCACGCCGATGGATTGAAAAACATCGATCATAAAGGATTCAATCTGATCAAACGATACGTTGCAGGTCATTGGGTTATCCTTCCACTACGGATTTTACGATTTTTTCGAATCGGCTGAGGCCGTCTTCCAGCGTGTATTTTTTTTCAACGAGTTCGCGGGCGCTTTGGGCCATCCGTTCGTTGAGGCTGCGATCGGTCAAAAGCCATTCAACGCTGCGCGAGAAGATTTCCGGTGTGTCGGCGACAAGGCAGTTGACGCCGGTCTGTGCATCGATGCCGGCCATGCCGAGCGACGTGGAAACGACCGGTAGGCCGCCGGCCATGGCCTCGAGCACTTTGAGGCGCATTCCGGACCCGAGCCGAACGGGCGAAACGAAGACCATCGCCCGGTTGCGATACGGTCGAAGATCTTCAACTTCTCCGGTGACGATGACGCGGGGATCGCCTTTGACCAGTCTCATGATGCGCGGTCCGGGTTCTGCCCCCACGATGTAGAATTTGACTTTCGGCTGGCGCAGGCTCAGTTCGGGCCAGACGTGATGCATGAACCATTTGACGCCGTCTTCGTTGGCGGGATCCTGCATATAGCCGGTCATGAGGACGATCGGCTTTTTTTCGATCGGGGAGTAGTCCTGAAGGTAACGGATATCGACGCCGGACGGGGCGATGGATACTGCGAGATCCTGGGCGTAGTACTGCATGGTAAAGCGGTCCTGCGGAGTCATCACCAGTATGCGGTCCGCACTGCGGTACATGTTGAATTCATATTGCCGGAGCCAGCGCATCTGCGGGAGGCTTTTGTAGTGAAGGCGAAGGCGGACTTCGCCGATGTCCTGATATTTTTCGTAGGACGCGGTGACGCAGCGATGACAGGACATGATTCTGCGAACTGCCGGAAGATAGGGGTTTTTATAGAGATACTGCCCCATTTCGGAGAACTCGGAGATGACGACGTCGTATCCTCCTTGTTCGACGACGTCTCCCACGGTTTTCGTCATGGCCGATGAATACAGTTTCCAGAAAACGGCGGGCCGGCTGAGGGCGAGGTAGTCATGAAACGCGCGAACCGCCAGATTACGGTTCGGGTGCGGGAGGGTATGCATCTCGCTCAGCAATGGACGCATTGATTCCATCTGTTCCTTCGTTTCGCCGCGAACGAAAGAAACCAGACCGACCTGATGTCCGGTCTGGTTCAAGTAACGGATCCGCTGATAAACAATCCGGTGTCCACCGACCACTTCGGCATGAGGAAATTTGGAGGTCAGGAACAGTATTTTCATGAAAATGCCTGTGTCAATAGAGCGTCTGCATCATTTCCATGAATTCTTCCGGCGAAT
>JBFWJN010000015.1:0-25357 GCA_050253185.1 Kiritimatiellales bacterium
GAAAATGTTCCATGGGGAATGGCTCCGGGAAGATGGATGTTGAATTCCACCGAGGAGGCTATCTATTACTGGTCCAATGACGGACAGCCTCCGCAGGATGTCGGAGTTTCCTGCGGTCTGATGGAGTATATTCGTGTCGAGGGACAGATTGATCATGACGGACCGGTCGATATTCCGGTTAAAGGACTGGTGTTTCGCGGACTGACGTTTACACAGGGAGCCCGTTATACCTTCCCGGCGGACTATAAAGGAACCCGCTGGCAGCATGACTGGGCCGGATATGATGAGGCCAGTGCGCTTCTCCGTTTCCGAGGTGCTGAAAACTGTGTTGTGGAAAACTGTCGCTTTGTAAACAGTGGAGCAACCGGTGTACGACTGGATTTGTATGCACAAAATATAACTGTTCGCGGGAATGAGTTTGCCCACCTTGGTGAAAGTGGTGTCATTCTTTCGGGCTATGGGCCGGGAACAAAGGATGTAAATAAAAACAACATCATAGAGAACAACTGGTTTCATCACGGATCGGAAGAATATCTGCATGCCTCAGCCATTTTAATGGCGCAAAGCGGCGGGAATACAGTTCGGTACAACCTGATTCATGATTATAATTATAACGGAATCACTGTGACCGGGTTAAGACGGTTTGATCCCGGGTTTGACGCCGCTGCTCAAGAGTCCCAACGGCTGATTCGGTGGCACGAATTTCCAGAACGAAAGTTTATGGAATTTCCAGATACGGTTCCGTTCCTGTATGGGCGGAACAACCGGATCGAAGACAATGAAATTTTCCGGGTTGTGGAAGGACTGGGAGACGGGTGCGCGATCTATCTGTCCTGTGCCGGAGATGGAAATGTCGTGCGTCATAATTACGTTCATCATCTTCGGGGTGATGCGGCGTCTGCTCTTCGTTCCGATGATGCACAGTGGAATGTGACGTATGAAAGTAACGTAGTTTATAAGACGACCGGCCACGGAATCATTCTGAAAGGTCCTAATCGGGCCGTGAACAATTTTATTATCGATCAGCAGGAACAGTTTCTGGATTGGATTCCAAACTCGATTTCACTTGCTATACGAACCGGCCCATACCGTGGAATAGAAGTGAAGCGGAACATCTATGCTCAGTTCGGGGAAAGAATACCTCAGTTTTACTATTTGACCGATGACGGGAATGGCTCTCTTCAGGATGCGTCTGTTGATTCCAATCTTTTCTGGTGGCAGCATAATCCTGCAGCTGCATCAAATGTTCTGACGTCTGTTCGCAACCTGTACGGTTTTGATGCTCATGGAAAAACTCTTGATCCGTTGTTTATGGATATTCAGGCCGGTGATTTCAGGTTAAAACCGGAATCGCCTGCGCTGGCGATGGGTATTGAATCGATTGATATTTCAACAACTGGGCTGACCGGCGAATTTCGTGCAAAGGTCTGTCAGCCATCGCCTGATGAGATCATGATCAGTCCGGAGAGTCAGGTTTTCACAGGTGCGGTAACCGTTGCGATGACCGGTGGAGATCCGGACGGTGAAATTCGCTATACGCTGGACGGCCGAGAACCGGATGAACAGTCCGCTCTGTATCATGGGCCGTTTTCTGTTACACAGCCGGGAATCATTCGTGCCAGAAGTTTTCGGAAGGGATCGGCCGATCGCCTGGGGGCCCGTCTGAATTTATGGCCTTCGACACAGCCGGTACTGGAAACATTCGAATGTGAGTCGGATGGAGTATCCCGTTCACGATTCGTCTTCGCAGGGGAATTGGTTTCTCTTGCACAGGATCCGGTCCGTGAAGGATCTTCGCTCTGCTTCAAGGATCTCGGAGCCGGAAATCGGTACGAGCCGTTTGGGTTCTATCAGATTCTGCGAGGAAACGGCGGAGCTGAAATAACATTTGATGTGTGGCTTGGCACAAATGCGCAACTGACTGTTCAATGGTCTGATAATATCTCCGCGGGTCCGGGAACCTCTGACACCTGTATCAGTATTGAAGATCAGGGTCGGATTTTTTCGTCGAAAGACCGCATGGTGGTTGGAAAAGTTGCTCTGGAGCAGTGGGCAACCGTTTCGCTTCGTCTTTCGTTGAGTGCCGCAGAAACGGGTTCCCCCGCACTTCTTGTAGATGGAGAACTCCAGCCGGAATTTTCCCTTTCTCTTGCGGCGGAGTCCGTGCCGTTTTTACAGAAAATAATTTTCAGCTCCAGTGGAACACAACAGGCAGTTCTATATCTGGATAATATAAGAATACAGGCGTTAACAGAGGACGAATAGGGAAATGATGGATCGGAAGAGAACGGAGATCGAATGAAAATGAGAATACTGGTGGGGTTGTGTGTGTGGTTTGCATTCAATGTTTCTGCAGAACTGCTGGTGTATGAAGGGTTCAATTACGGGATTGTAACAGATTTTGAGCACAACATTGCGAATGCAGATGCGGCCGGTGGCAGTGGTTTTTCAGCGGCCGGCTGGCGGCAATATAATATTAAAGTCACGGCTGCCGGATTGGTTGAGACATCCACCGGTTTATATTCACCCCCTGGGTTGGCTGCCACAGATGGATATATGAAAATCAGCGGTGGCGGATCCGGTAATACGTGGGCATTGAGACGGATCTCTCCCACCTATCCGATGCATGCGGATGGAACCTATTATTTCAGCGTTGTTCTGAAAGATGAAGACACGGATACCTCGCATAGCGCAGATGGAGCCAAACTTGTTCTTCGTTCCGGAAAGGGATCGACAATAGCTTTTGTAGGGTTCTCAGACATGGAGGCTCTGATCGCAGCATGCGGAACTTCTCCGCAGGTGAATGGACGTTCCATAATTCGGCGAGGCGGTGTCGTAATCCTGGTTGGAAAACTGGTCTTAAGTGCATCCGGGCCGGACACTGTCTATGCAAGCGCATTTACCGGTTCAGCTCCCGTGCAGGAGCCCTCGTCATGGGACCTTTCAACCTCATCGGAGCTGGCGTATGCAACCTTGGCGGAGATCGGCCTGAACGTGAACGGCGGAAATTCAGAGGTTGATTTTGATGAAGTCCGCATGGGAACAACGTTCACGGATGTCATTCCGGTACAGACAGGAAACTGAGTTTAATGAAAATAGAATTACAGATTATAAGTTTATGTGCGGCGCTGATCTTCAGTTCTTCGGCTGATCCATTGCTGTACGAAGGATTTGGGTACGGAGACGTGACCGGTTTCGTGCACAACGTTGCCAATCCGAATGCAGCAGGGGGAGTCGGTTTTTCAGCGAACGGCTGGCGGCAGTATAACGCCACCGTTACGGCGGACGGGTTGGTCGGCACGTCAACCGGAGTATATGCTTCTGCATGGCTGACTGCCTCGGATGGATATATGAAAATCAACGGTGGCGGAGCCGGCAATACATGGGCATTGAGATCAATTTCTCCAACCTATCCGATGCACACAGATCAGACCTATTATTTCAGCGTCGTTCTGAGAGATGAGGATACGGACACCTCGCATGGAACGGATGGAGCCAAGCTGTTCCTTCGTTCCGGTACCGGGTCGACCATCGCTGCGATCGGTTTTGCCGATGATGAATCTTTGCTGGCGATATGCGGAGAGAGTTCTGTCAAAGGGGCTGTGGTAATTTCCAAAGGAAAGGTTGTCGCGCTGGTCGGGAAACTGGTGCTGAGCGAATCCGGTACCGATACACTGTATGTGAGTGCATTCTCTGATTCAGCCGCCAGAAGCGAACCGGTTTCTTGGGATCTGTCCGTTTCTACAGAATTGGCATGGGCGACGTTTGCGGAAATCGGCATGAACGTGAATGGCGGAAATTCAGAAGTTGATTTTGATGAGATCCGATTTGGATTTTCATTCGCGGATGTCGTGCCGCTTTATAAACGTATTTCACTGGTTGTTTTCGGGACCGCGAATTGAATTCATGCAGAGATGCCGGCTGATCGGTCAGCATCCCTGTAGAAAGCAGAAGGAAAATGGAGTAGGAGTGAGAATAGGTAAACGAATAAAAAAAGGAGGAGGAATGGTTATGAAACAGACAATGATGATTATAAGTTTGTTCGTATGGTCCGTATTGACGGTATCGGCAGACCTGTTGGTCTACGAAGGGTTTAATTATGGCGATCTGACCAATTTCGAGCATAACACGGCAAATTCGAGTGCCGCAGGCGGAACGGGATTATCAACCAGTGGCTGGAGGCAGTATAATGCAACTGTCAGTACTGCCGGTTTGGTGGAAACATCCGCTGGTTCATATGCACCGTCATGGCTGGACTCTACGAATGGATATATGAAAATCAACGGCGGTGGGGCCGGCAATACCTGGGCATTCAGAAGTCTGGCGTCGCCGATTGCGACACATGTTGACACAACCTATTACTTCAGTTTCGTTCTCAGAAATCAGGACAGTTCCGGTATCTCCACTGACGGGGCGAAGCTGGTGTTCCGTGCCGGTGACGGAAGTACTATTCTTTATGCCGGTTTTACAGATACGGAAGCCTTGTGCCTGAAGGCAGGATCCTCATCCCAGGTGAACGGCAGCACACTGTTTGATTCAGCGGCGGCTGTGACTCTGGTCGGGAAGGTCACACTAAGTGCTTCCGGTTCAGATACGGTTTCTGTGAGTGCGTTTACGGGAGCTTCAGGTCCGGGCAGTGAGCCTGTTTCCTGGGATTTAACCAGTTCTGCTGAGTTTAACTGGTGGCAGATTGCTGAACTTGGACTGAATGTCAACGGTGGGAATTCCGAAGTTGATTTTGATGAAATTCGACTGGGCACGACGTTTGATGACGTACTGCCGATCCCTGAGCCCGCGACGCTCGGCCTCCTGGGAATCGGAGCCGCTGCTCTTTGGCGGCTTAAAGTCCGCAGATAATCCAAAGCGGGTCTCCGCTCTGCGGAGACCCTTGCTTGCCTGACACACACCGTTTCGTGCACAAAAGGAGAGTCTGATTAATGAATTCTGAGTGTTTGCTGTTTTGCGAATCCCTGTCGAATATGCCGTGGGAAGAACGCCCGTCCGGATGCAGTGATCCGGTATGGCGGTATAGCGGTAATCCTGTAATCGGTCGCAACCCGATTCCGTCCGCTCCCACAATCTACAACAGTGCGGTTGTGCCGTATAACGGCGAATATATCGGAGTCTTTCGTGCTGATCATAAATGTCATATGCCGCATCTGCATCTTGGGAGAAGCCGGGATGCGTTGAACTGGGAGATTGAGGATACTCCAATTCAGTTTGAGGGAGCTGATCCGGAAATCAGTCGCATGGAATACGCCTATGATCCACGTGTTTGTCGGGTGGACGATACCTATTATATTTCATGGTGCACCGGTTACCACGGTCCAACAATCGGACTGGCGAAAACCAGGGATTTCCAAACATTCACTCAACTTGAAAATGCGTTTCTTCCCTATAACCGCAATGGGGTGCTCTTCCCGAAAAAAATCAATGGAAACTTCATGATGTTGAGTCGGCCGAGCGGTACGGGACATTGTGCATTTGGAGAAATCTATATCAGTGAAAGCCCGGACCTGTGTTTTTGGGGAAAGCACCGGTTTGTGATGGGAACCGGAGAAAAATGGTGGGACGCGGTTAAAATCGGAGCCGGACCGGTTCCCATTGAGACCTCGGAAGGATGGCTCGTTTTCTACCATGGAGTGATTGGAACCTGTAACGGTTTTATCTATAGCATGGGAGCTGCATTGCTTGACCGGGAACATCCGTCCCGTGTTCTGGCACGTCTTCCCGAGCCGTTGCTTTCGCCTGAATGTGATTATGAAGTTGTCGGCAAAGTCCCGAATGTGGTTTTTCCCTGCGCGACCTTATGTGATGCCGACACAGGACGTATCGCTCTGTATTACGGAGCGGCAGATACGGTAACCGCCATGGCGTTTTGTTTTGCCGATGAAATTGTCAGGTTATTGAAACAGCACAGATGTTCTTAGTGCTCTGGAGAAATCATGGCCAAAGAATATTTTCTGCCGGTTGTTCAGGCACTGGTTTTTTTATTTTTTGGGGAAACGGCCTGCAGTCAGACGGCGTCGGCTGCCGATCAGCCGAATATCATTGTTTTTCTGACGGATGATCAGGGATTCGGCGACGGACATATTTTTGGGCATCCCTATGTAAAAACCCCGAATATCGATCGGTTGGCCAGAGAAGGAACCACATTCACACAGTTCTATTCAACCAGTCCGGTCTGCTCTCCTTCCCGTGCATCTTTGTATACCGGAAAGTTTCCGGCAGAACTGGGAACCCACCATATTTTTATCCGTACGGAACAGGCGAAGAAATGGGGGAATGCCCTGTATATGCCGGATGTTCCAACGGTTACAGACCTGCTGAAAAGCCGGGGATATGCGACGGCGCATTATGGAAAATGGCATCTCACGTCCGGGGGTGTCACCGATGCGCCGGATGCGGCCGATTACGGAATTGACGAGATCAAAATCGGCGGCGGGGATGGCGGGATGCAGGGGCCCCGCTGGACAGACCGGGGCCGGTACTATATGGCAGAATCATCCGGCCTTTTTGTCGATGCAGCCATTGACTTTATTGACCGGCATGGAGACGGCCCGTTTTTTGTCAATATCTGGACATTGATTCCGCACTCACCCCTGAATCCAACTCCGCAGGAACTGGCGGAATATAACGACCTGAAAGTTTCACCGGATGATTTCCAAAGCTGGATGCGTGAATATGTGAAAAACGCCAATGATCCTCAAAGCCAGATGAAAGTTTACTGTGCCGCGATGACTGGGCTGGACAATGCGCTGGGTCGGCTTCTGGATCATCTGGATCAAACCGGCTTGGCGGGGAATACCCTGATTGTTTTCACCAGCGACAACGGTCCCGAAGATTATCATATCGGAAATTCCGGGAATGCCGGCATGGGTTCCCCCGGAATATCCCGGGGCCGGAAACGCAGCCTCTATGATGGCGGGCTTCGGGTTCCTTTCATGGTTCGTTGGCCCGGAGTGACACCTGCCGGCAGCGTGGACTCTTCGTCGGTCATGTGTATGGCGGATCTGATGCCGACGCTTGCTTCGATCGCCGGAGTTCCCGGCGATGTCCTTAATGGCATCAATCTAAGCGGAGAAGATGTTTCCCGCGCATGGAAAGGACATCCTGTTCAGCGCGACAAACCGATATTGTGGGAATGGCGATGGGATATCCCGGGAGATCCCCGGTATACCTCTCCGAGGCTGGCGATACGCGATGGAGATTGGAAGCTGCTTTGTCGCCCGGACGGTTCGGGACAGGAGCTTTACAATGTCATAGCGGATCCTGAAGAACGTTCGAATGTAGTCGGCGAACATCCGGAGATTGCAGGACGTCTGCAATCCGCTGTGACCGACTGGTCCCGGTCATTGCCGTGAAATAAATCCTTTTTCCCATGGAGTACAGTTTTATGCAGAAGCAAAAAGAAAAACCGTCAGGCAAACGCCCGAATATATTGCTGATTTGTACGGATCAGTGGCGCGGCGATTGTGTGAGCATCAGCGGGCACCACACGGTGCAAACACCCTATTTGGACCAGTTGGCATTAGGCGGTGTACGGTTTACGTCGGCTTATTCCGAATGCCCAACCTGCATTGCTGCCCGGGCCTCCCTAATGACCGGCTGCACTCCGCGGACGACCGGCAGGGTAGGGTACAGGGACGGAGTCCCGTGGGACTACCCGGTCACCTTGGCCGGAGAATTTTCACGCCATGGATATCACACGCAGGCCATCGGCAAAATGCACGTTTTCCCGGAACGCGAGAAGCTGGGTTTTGATGAGGTAATCCTGCACGACGGGCACCTGCCGTTTGCACGCCGTCATGCTGAGAAAATTGAAGATATTGATGACTATATCCCGTGGTTGCGCGAACAGACCGGACGGCAGGATGCGGACTATTTTGAACACGGCGTAACATGCAATTCATATGTGGCAAGGCCTTGGGATAAAGAAGAATATCTGCATCCGACGAATTTCGTGACATCGAAGACCGTGGATTATCTCCGGCAGCGACAGGAGCAGGATCAACCATTTTTCTTGTTTGTATCCTATCACCGCCCCCATCCGCCGTACGATCCGCCGGCATGGGCATTTGAACAGTATCTGCATGAGCAAATGCCTCCGCCGCCGATTGGGGACTGGGCTGAGTTTCTGCTGAAATACGAAGACCGGTCCTGTGAACCTTTTGTACAGAACGTGCCGCCGAAAATACTGCAGCGTGCCCGGGCAGGATATTACGGACACATGACCCACATTGATCATCAGCTGAGCCGTATAGTTGAAAGCCTGAATGAATTTCATCTGGAAAACACATATATCCTGTTTGTATCGGATCATGGCGAAATGATTGGAGATCATCGTCTGTTTCGAAAAGGGTTCCCCTATCAGGGATCGGCTAATATTCCGTTTATCTTGAAAGGCCCGAATCCGGATGATCTTCTGTCCGGTTCGGTGAATGAAGCGGTTATCGGACTGCAGGATGTTATGCCGACACTGCTGGATTGTGCCGGACTGCCGATTCCGGAATCCGTTGAAGGGAAAAGCGTTCTGCCGTTGGCTCATCAGAAAACGCAGGACATTCATGAATTTATTCACGGAGAACATCCCCTGTTTGAGCACAGCATCCAGTATCTCACCGATGGAACTGAAAAATATATCTGGTGGAGCGGGGACGGTCGAGAACAGCTGTTCGACCTGAAAGTCGATCCTCAGGAGCTGCATGATCTTGTTGCGGAGAATCCGGAGAGAATCAAATTCTGGCGGAGTCGACTGATTAAAGAACTTCGGGGAAGGCCGGAAGGGTTTTCGGACGGGAAACAGTTGCGGACCGGGTGCCCGGTTTTCCATGTCATCTGATCTGAAAAGGGATGATGACGGGGTCGATTTGATGTGTAGCAGAGAAAGATAATTTATGAAATTGAAACGATATGACGGAAATCCGGTACTTTCGCCGATTGACGGAAGCGCTTGGGAGGGAATGGTCACAGCAAATCCCGGAGCATGGTATGATGAAAATGATAAAAAAGTGCATTTGCTTTACCGGGCAGCTTCTGATGATGACCTTCATCAGGTTTGTTTAGGCTATGCGGTCAGCGACGATGGCTATAATTTCAAGCGCATGTCGGACAAGCCGGCCGTTCGCCCTTCTGACGGATTTGATGAAGGCTGTGTGGAAGATCCGCGCATTGTGAAATACGGCGACTGGTATTTCATTACATACGCCTCCCGGCCGTATCCGGCCCGTCGCTACTGGGAGCAGACTCCGCATGCCGCGTGGACGCCTCCGTATGCAACCGCCGATTGGCCGGTTTCTCTGCGTGAGAATCTGAGTTCTACCGGACTGTTGGTCACACAGGATTTCAAATGTTTTAAGCGCGCTGGTCGTATAACCGGCACGACAATCGATGACCGGGATGTCATTCTCTTTCCGGAAAAAATAAATGAAAGATTTGTCATGCTTCACCGCCCGATGAGCTGGACCGGTCCGGAATACGGAACGGAAAAACCGGCCATGTGGATATCATTCGCGGACGATCTGATGGATTGGAAAGAATCCCGGTTGCTCGCCAAAGCCGAATATGACTGGGAGCGTAAAATCGGCGGAAGTACTCCCCCGATTAAAACGGATGCCGGATGGTTGGTGCTGTATCATGCCGTGGGGTCCGACCTCCATTACAGGGTTGGAGCCATGCTTCTTGATCTTCTGGATCCATCAATTGTTACGCATCGCAGCCCGGACTGGCTGATGCAGCCCGAGACGGACTACGAACTCAACGGTTTGTATCAGGGCTGCATTTTTCCCTGCGGTAACGTGGTCATTAACGAGACCCTGTTTGTCTATTACGGTGGAGCAGATCGGCACGTTGGAGTGGCGACCTGCTCCCTGCCTGAACTAATCGATTATCTGAAAACCTGTCCGGTGACGCAATGATCAGACGGGAAGTTGTTCTGGTAGAACTGGAACCCGGAGCGGTGAGTGAATATCGAAAACTGTATCAGTCCGTTTGGCCGGAGCTGGAGGAGATTTATCGACAGGCAGGGTATCAGGAAATGTCATGTTTCCTGAATGGAACCTGGGTGATTATTTATATGTCGTATGATGCTGAAAAACTGGCCCAGCGGCGGGAGTGGCTGAATGCCCATGAGGTTCAGCAGAACTGGCAGGCTGTTATGCAGCGGTTCAAGGCGAAAACAATTGAATCATTTGAAGAGATTTACCGATTGTCGAAAATTGGAAACCTGAATCCTGTGTGATCTTATGAGGTATACATTTTATTTTCTGCTTCTGTTTTCTCTGACAGGTAATGCACAGATGTTTGTCTGACGGCGTTCAGCATCATCGATTCCGGTCTCTTGGGATATGAAGAGGCGGAGTTATTGTAGATATTCTGTGTGCCGGGGAATTCGTTCGGCAAGCATAAGCTTCTGATTCGTTGGTCAGCATGAAGGTTCACCGTTCAGAACTCACCCGTAGGTGTTAAGCAAAACTGTGGGACCTCACCCTCAAGCAACCCCGCCGAGCGCCACGAATGCAACAGCGGCTTCAAAGCATCCGTCAGCGACTGTTTGGTTGGAAATCAATCACGTACGGTTTGATCTGCCGGTTAGCTTTTAGGCCCTTCTGTTACGGTTGTTTCGCGGCTCCATTCGCGAGGAACCGGCTCTGAAAATCCTTCGGCGTTACGCCGAAGCGCTCACTGAACCCGCGCGCAAAATGACCGGGATTGCTGTAGCCCACCTCGTTGGCGATTTCCAGCACCGACAGATCGCCCGCCTTCAGCAGCATTTCCGCCCGCTGGAACCGCTTGTCGCGCAGATAGCCGAACACCGTCGTGCCGAACAGTGCTTTAAATCCCTTCTTCAGCTTGAATTCATTGATGAAAAACCGGCGGCAGAGGTCCGCCAGCGAATGCTCCTCCGCCAGATTCTCTTCCAGATGCCGTGCTACGCACCGCAGCGTTTCCACGTCCGGTCCGGAGCAGTTGCAAACGCCCCGTGCCGGAGAGAGCGCCGGGTGATGAAGCAGCTCATTGATCCAGTCGAGGCAGCGCGCCTCCAGATCAAGCCGCCCCTGAAGCGAATCGCAGCTCTCCATGCGCAGCGACTCCGCCAGCCACGTCAGCCTTGCTGTCGCCGGACCGTGCTGCAGTGTTGGCTTGTACTGGTTGGCGCAGACGAAGCAGTACAGCGGTTCGGCCGTCGCCGAGTCCGCCAGAGAAATCAGCGAAGTCATCATCCGCGGACAGACCGCAAAGGCCAGCAGGTCTGCATAGCCGCCGGGTCGTCCGACCACCTGCAGCTCCTTCAGCCGCCCGATCAGCCACTGATCCCGCTCCAGTGTTTTACAGCCCAGGTCGGGAAGCTGAACCGTCTGTGATCCCATCCGCAGCTGACCCAGCCAGACGGAATCTTTTGAAAATTCGATCGGCAGGCGGCAGGGAGACTCTGTACGGAATTGAATATCGAACATCCGAATGCCCGCACGGATGCAGGCGCTGTATCCCTGGACACAGCCGTGCGGCAGTCGTTTGTCATACCTCTGCGGCCGGTCAAACACGGGCTCGGCCAGCCCTCCGGTATCCGTTTTCAGTCTATGTCGAATCATTTCAGAATCCCGCCCTTTGATGAGCCCGAACGTTATCCACCAAAAAATGTTTGTCAAAACTAAATGATGAGATTAAATCTAAATAACGATTTTTCACAGCGGGGCGCCGGGATTCCAAACCTTGGAAAACCCCTGTAAACAAAGGAGAACAGTGAGTAAAAATAAGAGCAGGTTCAAAAGGGGTTTAATGGTCGGAAGCCTGTTCGGCCTGTTTTCTGTGCCCGTTTTTTCAGCCGAAAAAGAATTTTTTTCGGAGCAGGAAACGCTGCGGCAGTGGATTGACGTCAAAAAAACCGTCAGCCGCGAAGCCGCCGACTGGGTCGAAGAAAAACAGCGGCTGACTGACCTGAATACCATCCGCTGCCAGGAACTTGCACAGCTCGACGAACAGCTCGCCCGTACCGAAACGCTGCGTGCGCAGGCTGATGAAAAAAAGGCGGAACTCATCGCCCGCTTCCAGGCATTGGAAACCCACCGCGCCGAACTGCAGGCGCGCATCGGCCCGCTCGAAGAACAGCTCCGTTCGCTGCGCGAACGGCTGCCGGAACCGCTGATCAAAAAGCTGCCGACCGCTTTGGACTCCAATGTGCTGCAGGACCGCTGGCGCGATCTGCTCGCGCAGCTCGACACCATCCGCGACTTTCAGCAGGCGATCACCGTTACCAGCGAAATCCGTGAAATTGACGGAACCCGTATCGACGTCGATGTGCTTTACCTCGGCCTCGCGCAGGCGTGGTATGTCGATCGCTCCGGCAAACAGGCGGGCATCGGCGCGCCGGTTTCCAATCATTGGAACTGGGAATCCCGTTCGGAACTCGCCGCGCCGATTCGCCGCGCCATCGACATCGCCGACAAACAGGAAACGCCGGACTTTGTCCAACTTCCGATCCAGCCCGTCGGAGGTACGCAGTGAAAGCCGTCCGGATGATCTGCCTGTTCGCCAGTGCACTTTGCGTGCAGGCTGCTTCCATTGACGACGACCTGAACGCCGAGCTCAATCGGCTCGCGGACCTGCGTGCGCAGATCGCCGCCGAAAAACCGGCACTCGCCAAAAAAACCAATCAGCTCGCGGCCGACCTGACCGCCCGCCGCCGGGCCATGCGCCTGCTCGAACTCGACCGTCGCGAACAGCAGGCGGAACTCGACCGGCTCAATAAACGAATTGAAGAACTCGAACAGGAATCGGCCTACATCGACAGCCTGCTGCTCGATGCCCGCAAGCAGGCTGAGACCGCTTTTCCGCCCGGCGAAGCCGAGACGTGGGCCGGTCGTCTGCGCGCGGCCGATCAATCCGTAACCGGCCGCATTGATCTCGTCGCCGCATCCATTCAGCAACTGAACGACAGCTTCGGCCTGCGCCGCTTTCCCGGCGAGGCGCTCGCCCCGTCCGGCGAACTGATTCCCGGAACCTTCCTGCAGGCCGGACCGGTTGTCTGGTTTCTTTCCAATGATCGGAAAACCGGTGGACTCACGGTTGAAAACCGCAGTCTTCTGGCGGAGCTGCTGCCCGGTGCGTCGGATCCGGGTTCGCTCTCCGATCTGGCCGACGGGCGGGCGGCCGCTCCGCCTTTCGATCCGACTCTCGGTTCCGCCATTGCACTTAACCGAACCACGGAAACCTGGTTCGACCATCTGCGCAAAGGCGGACTGTGGATCTGGCCGATTCTGCTTCTGGCACTCATCGCCACCTGCGCCGCCGTCGGCAAAGCCGTCCAACTTTCCCGCATCCGCGAACTGCGCCCCGACGCCGTCCGTCGCATCCTGCAGGCGCTGAAACAGGACCGTCGAGACGAGGCCGAAAATGAACTCGCCGCCATGCGCCACCCGGCGCGCGGGCTGCTTCAACGCGGCATTGAGCTGAGCAACTGTCCCGTCGACGACATTGAAGAGGGCATGTATGAAAAATTCCTCGAAACCGAGCCGCCGCTGCAGCGCGGGCTCGCCTTCATCGCCATTACCTCGGCCACAGCGCCGCTGCTCGGGCTGCTCGGAACGGTTACCGGCATGATCTATACCTTCCGTCTTATCAACGTCTTCGGCACCGGTGACGCGCGGTCGCTGGCCTCGGGGATTTCCGAGGCGCTCGTCACGACGGAAATGGGCCTCGTTGTCGCCATTCCGGCGCTCATCCTGCACGCACTGCTTGCGCGGCGCGTGCAGAGCATTCGTGCGTCGATGGAACTCGTCAGCCTTGCGTTTGTCAACGGACTCAGCCCGCAGAAGGAGACGGAAAAATGATGGCTGCTCTGTTTCATGAACTGCCTGAACTTTCTGCGGCCGGCGGTCCGCTGTTCTGGGCGCTCGTCGCGCTGACTTTCGGCATTGCCTATGCCCTGATTTCGATTCTGCGCACCCTGCGGCAGCTTGCGCATGGCCTTCGCCAGACCGGTTCGGCGGAAATCGGGCATGGCCTCTTTTCGGTTCTGGACCGCCGCTTTCCGTTTGCGTTTGTGCTCATCAGCGCCGCGCCGCTCATCGGACTGCTCGGCACGGTGTCGGGCATGCTCACCACCTTTCGCGGCATGGGCTCGAGCACCGCTGTCTCGGTTGATGCCGTATCCACCGGCGTTTCGCAGGCGCTGATCACCACGCAGGCGGGGCTTGTCCTCGGCGTCAGTTCCCTGCTGTTCTGCTCGCTGCTGCACTTCCGCTGCGAACAGCTGCGCGCCGGATTCCGGCGCGCCGAAACCGCCGCCGGGAGGAGCTGACCGATGAGCCGTAAATTTCCCCGCTATCACGAACGCGGCGCGTGCGCCGGCGGCGACATCAATATTTCGCCGCTTATCGATGTCGTGTTCATCCTGCTCATCTTCTTCATCGTTACCACGGTTTTCGTTGATCAGACCGGCATTGATATTGAAAAGCCGCGCGCTGCCACGCAGCGGGAGATTGAGCGCAACAGTGTTCTCATCGGCATCACGCCGCAGGGTGCGGTCTACCATAATGGTCGCGAAATCGGCCTCAACGGCGTGCACGCCGTCATCGCGCGGCTGATGCGTCAGCAGCCGATGCCGGTGGTCATTGAGGCCGACCGCCGCACGCCGACCGATCGCACCGTCGCCGTACTCGACGAAGCGCGCGCCGCCGGCGCGCCGCAGGTTTACGTTTCCACTGTTTCGGACCGATTATGACTGCTGCCGCACATCCATTCCACAGCCGGGCACTCCGCATCGCGGGGCGAATCGCGCACGTGCTGCTCGCCGCCGCCGCGACGGCGGCGCTGCTGTTCTTTCTGTGCTGGCTGCGCTGGAACGAAATGGAGCGGCTGCCGAAGCAGGTTTTCCGAACCTTGGAAACCGCGGCGCCGGTCTCGCTCCCACCGCCACCCCCGCCGTCGGTGACACAGTCGCGCCCGGAGCTGCCCGACCTGCCGGAACTTGCTCCGGCGTCCGATCCGCTCGCGCCGCCGCTCAAGGCGGCGCGTCTTCAGCCGGATCTCCGGCAGGTGCTGGAGGATCTCGATCTGGACCCGGCGCGCCGCACCGCATCTACCGCTGCGTCACTGGCTGCCGCGACGGGTCCGGTTAAAACAACGTGGACGGTCGATGAGCTCGACCGCGCGCCGACGCTGATCAACCGCCCGTCCGTTTCCTATCCTGTCGCGCTCGCGCGGCAGGGCATTACGGAAGGCCTCGTCGTGCTTAGTGTGTCGATTGATCCGGCCGGGCGCGTTGCGGTTCGCGACGTGATTTCGGCGACCCATCCCGGACTCGAACCGATGGCGCGGCGCTTTGCCGAACGCGCGCGCTTTACTGCGCCGATGAAGGACGGCCGCTCCGTCACTGCCGTCTACCACTGGCCGATGGTATTGAAACAATGAGGATGTTTTGATGAGACTGTTTTTCACGCTATTGCTGCTGACTTTTGTGACAAACGCCGCCGAGCTGATGTCGGTTTCCAATCTTTGGAAATCGGAGACGTTCCGCAAGGCGTTCACGGCGTCGTATGCCGTCAGCGCGCCGGGCGAACCGCATGTGAACAGCGAAGAGCAGGCGGTGCTCGACTCCGTTGCCGACAGCCTGGAGCGCGGCAATCGCGACGCGGCGGTCGGTAAGCTGCAGGAGAGCCTGTGGCTGAAGCAGAGTCCGGTGCTGCAGTTTACGCTCGGCAGCCTGCTGGTCGAGGCGGGCCGCGCCGAGGAAGCAGTTTCAAGGTTTGGAAAAGCGATTGATCTGTATCCCGATTTCCGCGATGCGCATCGCAACCGCGCGCTGGCGCTGATTCAGCTGGGTAAAACCGATGACGCGTTGCCGGAGCTGACGCGCTCGGTTGAGCTCGGTGCGCAAGACGGCCTGACCTACGGGTTGCTTGGCTATTGTCATTCGGCGGCCGGGCGCGACCGGCTGGCGCTGGCGGCGTATCGACAGGCGCAGCTGCTGATGCCCGGTGAGCTGCAGTGGACGGCGGGCGAGGCGTTTGCGCTGCTGGCGCTGGAGCGCGCGGACGATGCCGCCGTGCTGCTCGGCGACCTGCTGAAGCAGCAGCCGGAAAATGATTCGCTGTGGCTGGCGCAGTCCGATGCGTGGATGATGCTGGAGCAGTATGACAAGGCGATTGCTAATCGGGAATTTCTGCGGCGTCGCGGCCGGCTGCCTGCCGACGGCCTGTTGCTGCTCGGTCATCTGTATCTGAACGAAGGGCTTCCGGACGATGCGCTCGGCTGTTATCTCGACGCGCTGGTCGCGTCGCCGGATCCGTCGGAACTGCTCACGGCGCTGGAGCGGCTGATCGATTCCAGACATTGGAAACAGGCGCAGTCGTTTGCCGAAAAGATGCCGCCGGTGCCGGAAAATCTGGCGGGCCGTTTTGAGCGCGACGCGGCGCTGATTGAATTGGAGATCGGTGATCCCAAAACGGGTGTACGGAAGGTCGAAGAACTCGTCGCGCGCGATCCGATGGATTTCAAGGCGCTGCTGCTGCTGGCGCGGGCGTACCGGAAAGCCGGGCGGACGGAAGAGGCGGTGATGCGACTGGAGCAGGCGGCGGGGAATCCGGATACGGAACTGGAGGCGCTGCGGCTGCTGGGTCAGGTGCAGGCGGAGCTGGGGAATTATGATGAGTCGCTCAAGGCGCTGCGGCGTGCGGCGGAGCTGCGGCCCGATCCGGCGCTGGATGCGTATATTGCGGCGGTGCAAAACCTGAAAGGCGGGGAATGAAAAAACCGTTCTATTGGAAGACGGAGGATCTGATTGTCGTCGGGCTGTTTACGGCGCTGAACCGCGTGGCGTCGCTGCTGGTTTCGCTGCTTGGCGGCGGGATGAATCCGATCACGATGATCCTGAAAAATGCGGTGTCGACGGCGTTGCTGATTGTGCTGGTGTCGCGCGTGCGGCGTTTCGGGATTCTGGTGCTGTACACGCTGATCAGTCACGCAGTGGGGTTTCTGGTTTCGGGCGGCTACATGATTTCGCTCCTGCCGGCGTTTCTGCTGTCCGGGCTGATCTGCGATACGCTGATTGCGGTGACGGGAGGATATCGGAAACTCAGTGCGGTGGTGTTCGGCATGGTTCTGTATGACCTGCTCGGCCGGCTGCTGGCGCTGTCTTTTTCGTGGCTGGTGCTGCGCGAGTCGCCGGCGATGTTCATGATCGGGGCGGCGATTGTGGCGGTCGGTTACATCGGCTGCCTGCTGATCGGCGTGCCGTGCGGAATTCGATTTGTAAAGGAGCTGCGTCATGCAGGAATTATCCGGGAAATTTAGTTCGGGCGGCGCGGCCGACCCGCTTGATGTGCGCACGCGGATTCTAATTTCGCTGGGCGTTTCGCTGACGGCGATTTTTCTGAATCATGTCGGGCCGCTGGCGGCTCTGGCCGTGGCGAGTTATGTGTATGTGCTGTTTTCGCGGCGCTACAAACTGGTTGCGGTGTCCTGCGCGGCGGTGGCGCTGCTGCTGGCTCTGGCGGTCCTGATTGTGTTTCTGTTTTTCCAAGGTTTGGAAAGCGCACTGGCGCTGGCGGGCTCGTCGGCTGCGGCGCACGTGGCAAAGTTTAAATCGGCGATGATGGCGAGTGTGCATATCCCGTTTCTGCGGATTGTGCCGGTGCTGAATGTGCTGCTGGCGATCAGCCTGAATTTTGATGTGCAGCAGTTTATCGGCGCGATGAAGAGCGCGCGGCTGCCGCGCGTGGTGTTTCTGCCGCTGACGGTGTTCTGCCGGTTTGTGCCGGAGTTCATCCTGAATGTGCAGCAGCTGCGCGACGCGGTGCGGCTGCGCGGCTTCTCGGTGTCGGTTGGCTCGTTTCTGTTTCATCCGGGGCGGACGTTGCGGCTGACGCTGGTTCCACTGGCGGTGCGGACGCTGCGTATGGCGGATAACCTGGCGATGGCGGCGGAGATGAAACGGATCGGCTACGCGCGACGTCCGACGTCGTTTCGTCCGCTGCATTTCCGGCGAACAGACGGATTGGTTTTTGCGTTGGCGGTCGCGGTGCTGGCGGGCGTGATTGTCTGGCAGGTTCAGCTTCCGGAGTCGCCGTCGATGATGGGAGGCCGGGGATGATTGAGGCGAGCAATCTGAGTTATGTGTATCCGTTCCAGAGCGAACCCGCGTTGGAGGATGTTTCGTTTTCGGTGGCGCGCGGCGAGGCGCTGCTGATTACCGGGCCGAGCGGCTGCGGCAAGTCGACGCTGCTGCGGATTATCAACGGGCTGATTCCGAACCATTTCAAGGGCACGCTGAACGGCGGGTTGACGCTGGACGGTATTTGCTGTCCCGCGCCGCTGGAGCAGGTTTCGCAACGGGTCGGCACGGTGCTGCAGAATCCGGACGACCAGTTTATGGCGACGACGATTGAGGATGAGGCGGCGCTGGCGCTGGAGTGGCGGGAGCTGCCGGCGGCGACGATCGAGGCGCGCGTCGGTGAGGCGCTGAAGGTGATGAATCTGAGCGGGCTCGCGCGCCGGTCGGTCTTTACGCTGTCGCAGGGCGAAAAGCAGAAGTGCGTGCTGGCGGCGGTGCTGGCCGCGGAACCGGACGTGGTTGTGATGGATGAGCCGACGGCGAATCTGTCGCCGGATGCGACGGATGAACTGACGGAAGTCTGCCAGCAGCTGAAGGCGCGCGGCATTACGCTGGTGATTGTGGACCATCGTTTGTACTGGCTGCGCGGCGTGCTCGATAAACTGCTGGTGCTGAACGAAGGTCGCGCGGTGTTTTATGCAGAGAAGCAGTCCGAGAGCGATCTGCTGGATCAGCTGGCCCGGCATCCGAACTTTAATGACTGGGGCCTGCGCAGCCCAACGGTGCTTCGTCCGTCGTTTCCGGCGGCGGAGCGCGCGCCGGAATTTGCGGTTGAGGCGCGCGGCCTGTCGTTCCGCTATCCGCGCGGTGAAGATATTTTCAGGGATTGGAACGCAGTGGTTCCGCGCGGCGCGGTGACGGCTGTGGTCGGGCGCAACGGTGCGGGGAAGACGACTCTGGCGCGGCTGCTGACCGGACTGAGCCGTCCGCAATCCGGAGACGTTTTGTTTGACGGGAAACCGTTGCCGCGCAAAGCGTGCCGCGCGCGCACGGCGTTTGTAATGCAGCAGATGGAGATTCAGCTTTATATGCGCACGGTGCTGGATGAACTGCTGTTTTCCGCGCCGCGCCAAATGCCGACGGCGGAGCGTAAGAAAAAAGCCGAGGCGCTGCTCGCGACATTTCATTTAGCTGACAAGGCGGGGCGGCATCCGCATTCGCTGTCTGGCGGCGAAAAGCAGCGGCTGGTGATTGCCTGCGCGCTGATGAAGCGGCCGGAACTGCTGATTCTCGATGAGCCGACGAGCGGGCTGGACGGACGGAATATGAAGGTGATTGCGCAGCAGATGCTGGCGTTTGCTGAGGCGGGCGGCGCGGTGCTGCTGATCACGCACGATCTCGAGCTGTTGGAACTGGCCGCGCATTATCAATTGTCAGTGGAATGGGCTGGGTCGCTGAAGTAACGTTCCGCTGACGTAACAGAAAAGTCCTCGCAAAGGGGGACTGTTTTAATTAGGTTTATCAACTTCTATGACCGCGAACGATACATGTAGAGATGCCCGGAACATCACCGCCGCAGGGCTGGCGGTGAATGTGGTGCTGTCGCTGGTCAAATTTGTACTCGGGATTTTCGGGCGCTCGCAGGCGGTTGTGGCCGATGCCGTGCACAGCCTGTCGGACATGGTGACAGACCTGCTGGTGCTGATCGGTTTGAAGTTCTGGTCGGCGCCCGCGGATGATCGTCATCCCTACGGACACCAGCGCATCGAAACCGTCATTACGCTGGTGATCAGCTTCCTGCTCGCCGCCGTGGCGTTCGGTATCGGCTGGAGTGCGATTGAGCGGCTGAGTGCGCCGGTCCGTTGTCCGCCGTTGTCGATTGCCCTGATCGGTCCGCTGGTTTCGATTGTTTCCAAAGAGATTCTGTTTCGCAAAACCCGCGCGGTCGGGAAGCGGATTCACTCCTCTGCGCTGATCGCCAACGCATGGCATCATCGCAGCGATGCGCTCAGTTCGATTCCCGCGTTTGTTGCTGTTGTCGCGGCGGCGGCCAATCCGAAGTGGGCATTTCTCGACCCGGTCGGCGCGCTGATTGTGGCACTGCTGATTCTGAAAGTGGTCTGGGAAATCGCTTCGCCGGCTTTGTCGGAACTGAGCGAGCGCGGGGCGGCCGGTGAAGACGTGCAGCTGATCGAGGAGCTGGCCCGTTCCGTCGACGGGGTTCATTCCGTACATCGTATTCGCACGCGCCGCCTCGGCGCCGGCTGGTTTGTCGATCTGCACGTGCTGGTCGATGGCAGCCTGCCGGTCCGCGATGGACATGATATTGCCACGCAGGTGCAGTTCCGCCTGCTGGAAAAAGGACCCTCGGTTGCGGACGTCACCGTACACATCGAACCGGAAGAAGAATGAAAAAACGCGCAGCAGTCGGAATGAGCGGCGGCACGGACAGCTCCGTGGCGGCCGCTCTGCTTGTGGAGCAGGGCTATGAGGTCATCGGACTGACCGCCCATATGTGGAAAGAAGGATCGCGCTGCTGTTCGCTCGAGGACGTTACGCGCGCGCAGAAAGTCTGCGCGTCGCTCGGCATTCGCCACTACGTCGTCAACGCGCAGGACCGTTTTGCCGAGCGGGTCGTCAATCCGTTCGTCGATGGCTATGCAGCCGGCCGCACGCCGTCGCCCTGCATCTCCTGCAACCAGTTCATCAAATTCGGATTTCTGCTGACGCGCGCCGTACAGCTCAACTGCGATGTGCTTGCCACCGGCCACTACGCGAAGAACGAGCAGCGCGACGGCTCGTGGCATCTGGGCCGCGCCGTGGACCGCACCAAAGACCAGACCTACTTCCTGCACCGCCTGTCGCAGAAGCAGCTCGCTCACATCATTTTCCCGCTCGGCAACTGGGTGAAAGAAGATGTCAAGAAATGGTCGAACGACCACAGCCTGCCGATCGTTCCGCGCGGCGAAAGTCAGGATCTCTGCTTTGTTGAAGCGGGCCGATATGCTGAGTTCATCGAAGCCCGCGTGCCGGACGTGAAGAAAAAAGGAAAGCTGCGCGATGATCAGGGCAACGAGCTTGGCGAGCACGAAGGCGTGCACCGCTTCACCGTCGGGCAGCGCGGCGGCACCGGCGTCGCGGTCGGGCAGCGGATTTACGTCAGCAATATTGACCGCGAGAGCAATGAAGTGACGCTCGCGCCGCGCGACAAGGTTATGCACAGCCGCTGCTTCGTTGAGGACGTGCACTGGATCTCCGGCGATTTTCCAACCCTTGGAAAAACCTA
This sequence comes from Kiritimatiellales bacterium, assembly GCA_050253185.1. Lineage (GTDB taxonomy): Bacteria > Verrucomicrobiota > Kiritimatiellia > Kiritimatiellales > Tichowtungiaceae > Tichowtungia. Next base: position 21,339 of record JBFWJN010000015.1, read on the forward strand.
CACGGTCCAGCCGCGCTATGGTCACCGCGGCGCTGCCGCTCGCATCGAGCAGACCGCTGAAGATGCCTTCACGGTGATTTTCGACGAGCCGCAGTTCGCGCTCGCGCCCGGCCAGGCCGCCGTGGTGTACGATGGTGATGAAGTGCTCGGCGGCGGCTGGATTGTCGGCAGCCTTTAGTTTTCCAGTGCGGCCAGCAGGGCTTTGAGCCCCAGGTTCAAATGTTTTCTGTCTTCTTTCGTGAGGCTGTCAAGAATCGAGGTTTCGTTCCGGACATGGGCGGGCAGGGCCGCGTCAATAACGGCCAGTCCGCTGTCGGTCAACTGGATCAGCCTGCTGCGGGCGTCCTGTTCATTGGCAAGGCGTGTGATCCAACCCTTTTTTTCCAGCTGCATCATCCGGTGGGTCATTGTTCCGGACGTGATCATCAGCGTGGAGAAAAGCTCGGTCGGTGTCAGGCAGTAGGGCGCGCCGGATCGGCGCAGGGTGGCCAGGACATCAAACTCCCAGCGGCTGAGGCTGAATTCCGCAAAAACGTCAGTCAGCTTCGGGTTGATTAATGCTGCGCAGCGTTTCAGGCGCCCGATGGTTTCCATGGCAGACAGCTCAATACCGGGTTTTTCCCGGGTCCACTGCTGCAGGATACGGTCCACGGAATCGATGGATGATCTTTTTTTCATAACGGCCTCATTTACCTTGATATCAAGATAGTTCTGTGACAGGTTTTATTTATCTTGAATTGGAGATAAATGGTTATGAGCGCATTGTCGAGAGAAAATCCGTCGAAACGGGTCCTGCTGACCTGGGTCACCGCCATATCGCCGGCGATTTGGGGCACAACCTATATTGTCGCCAGTGAGATTCTGCCGCAGGACCGGCCCTTGACGGCGGCGGTGATTCGCTGTCTTCCGGCGGGACTGCTGCTGGTGCTGTTCAGTCGTTATCTGCCGGAAAGAACGCAATGGTCGCGGCTGATCGTTCTGTCCGCACTGAACATTGCCGGATTTCAGTCTCTGCTGTTTGTCGCCGCCTATCGCCTGCCCGGCGGCGTGGCGGCGGTCATCGGCGCCATACAGCCCCTGCTGGTTATGGCGGTGGCGTGGGCTGTGCTGGGACAGCGGCCGGTGCGGCTGAGCGCACTGGCCGGCGCGGCATCCATTGTCGGCATGGGACTGCTTCTGCTGCCGAATGCCGTCGGCTTATCTGCCGGGATGACGTGGGATAAAACGGGACTGGTGGCTGCATTCGCGGGAGCTGTCTGTATGGCTGTCGGAACGTATTTGTCCAAAACCTGGTCTGCTTCGGCGGAACCGAATACCCGGCCGATTCCGCTGACGGCCTTTACCGGCTGGCAGCTGACGCTGGGCGGACTGATGCTGCTGCCTCTGGCCGGATGGATGGAACCGGCGCTGCCGTCGTTAACAGCGGTTCAGATGTTCGGGTATGCTTACCTGACACTGATCGGCACCTTGCTGACCTATGTCCTGTGGTTTAATGGAATTCGCCGGCTGTCTCCGGTCGCTGTGTCGGCGCTGGGGCTGCTCAGTCCGCTGACGGCCTTTCTTTTAGGATGGTTTATTCTGGGTCAGCAGATCCAGGGCATCTCATTGGCCGGGCTGGTTCTGGTGGTTGCCAGTGTCCTCGTCGTGCAGTGGGCGCAGGCCCGGCAGGAGCAATTGTCCTGACCCCCAACCCGTTTTCTGCATTTAACAGAAAGGAAAAGAAACAATGAAAAATACAATGATCCGTCTGATCGAAAATCGGAAATCCGTGAGCCGGTACGATCCCGGCGTTGAGATTGATGACAGCGTCATCATAGAATGGGTTCGTTTGGCCGGGCGCTCTCCCTCCGCGTTCAACCTGCAGAACTGGCGATTCATCGCTGTGAAAAATGCCGAACAGAAATTAGTGCTGCAGCAGGCGGCGTTCGGTCAGCCGCAGGTGACCGAAGCCTCCGTGACGTTTATCGTCTGCGGGCAGACGGCGGCATATCGGCAACTTTCCCGGCGGCTTCAGGCATCGGTGGAACAGAATATCATCCCCGCATCGGTTGCAGAAAGCTGGGTGACGATGGCGAACGACAGCCATCACGAGAATCCGGCGCTGCAGCGGGACGAAGCCATACGTTCCGCTTCGCTGGCGGCCATGACGCTGATGTATGCCGTTCAGTCCGCAGGATATGCCTGCGGCCCGATGGGCGGGTTTGACGCGCGGCAGGTGCAGGAAGAATTCGAACTGGGGCCGGATGAAATTCCCGTGATGCTGATTGCTGTCGGCCGGGAGCGAACCGGAAACTGGCCGCAGAAGGCGCGCCGGCCGGTCGAGGAGATCCTCACCGTTCTCTGAGATAAAAAGCACGGAATGACGCCGGCAAAAATTTCCAATCATTGGAAACTTTGCTCTGCCCATGAATCCGCCAATCCGGTAATCGTTATTCCATGCATTTCTGGATTTATCCTCTTTTGGCGCTGGCGGGATTTGTGACCGGGTTTGTGAATACGCTGGCGGGCAGCGGATCGGTCGTGACGCTGTTTGTGCTGAACCTGGCCGGGCTGCCGCTTGATATTGCCAATGCGACAACGCGGGTCGGCATTGTCATGCAGACCGCGACGGCGACGCTCCGGTTCCGGAAGCAGGGGAGACTGACGATCCGCCCGTATATCGGAATGATTCTGCCGGTTGCCGTCGGCGGTATCTTGGGTGCGCTGCTGGCCGAACAGGTGACGGCGGAAATCCTGCGCCGGTCGATCGGCATCTGCATGCTGGTGATCCTCGCGCTGCTGTTCGTGAAGCCGGACCGCTGGCTGCAGGGCGATTCCACGGGACTGCGGAATCATCCCGGACCTTTGCAGGTCGGTGCGTTTTTTCTGGTCGGGCTGTACGGCGGATATGTTCAGGTTGCTGTTGGGGTGTTCATGTTGACTACACTGGTTCTGGCAGTCGGGTTTGATCTGGTGCGCGGAAACGCCGTGAAGGTGATGCTGGTGTTCTGCATTGCATGTCCGTCGCTGACAGTCTTTGCGCTGCGCGGCATGGTGCGCTGGGATCTCGGCCTGACGATGGCGTTCGGCAGTATGCTCGGGGCGTGGGCCGCCACCTATGAGGCCGCCAAGCGCGGCGCACCGTTTATTCGCATACTGCTGATCGTTGTCGTGGTTGTGTCTGCCGTTCGCTATTTGTTTTTTTAAAGAACAAATTTCACTATCACAATAGAAGTGAATGCGATTTGAATCCGTTATCTTTGTGATGGGTTGATATCGATTAAACGTGAGAGTTTTTTGAATACGGATGGATGCTGATTTTTAAGCATACTGTGCCATTTCTGGGAAGACTCATTGCTGATTCCGCTGGCCGTAAAAATGCGCGCCCAATCATCCTGTGTGACTTTTTTCTCCAGAAGTTTATCAGACTGGATTCGCTGTGATTTCTCCAAATATATGCGAAGACCAGAAGCCCCGGACTTCAGTCCGGGGAGTGGTTCACTTTATCTGTTTCTGAGTTCCTCTTGAAGTTATTACCGACATCAAAATTGATACAAGGACGACGCTGACAAAGGTCAAAGTTCCAAGATTCATCGTGTTAAATACCATCGTCAAAAGGGCTCCAAGAGCAAGAGTCAGCAATATTCGTCGAGCTATCTTGGGTTGTGATCTGCACAAATCCTTTAAGCAAAATAACCACAAAATGATTATGCCAATAGTCATATACAACAAACCTGTAGCGATAACTTGTCCGTTGGAAATATCAACTCCTCGCTATGACATTTGTTTGTCGATAATGCCAACCAAGCCGGCTAGTACGCCAGCTCCACCGCAAAAAGCCGCTCCTGTATAATTTTTATTCATGTAGTTATTTGATTTTTCTTTTGTCTAGCAGACCTTATGGCTGAAGCGGGAGCTTCGGCCTTTTGTTTTCAAACTGGCGGCGTACTCCATGGGATGATGTCTCGTGGGCTGCCCCGGACGGGCCGGGGCCTATCCAACATTGAATGAACAATGCATTCAAACCAAAGGAGTACGCC
>JBFWJN010000016.1:0-24825 GCA_050253185.1 Kiritimatiellales bacterium
GGGCGCGTCGCAAGCAATTGAGTCGCGCCCCGTACGGGGCGCGTGGATAGAAACCCAGCTGAACCGCCCCAGCCCGACGGCCAGCGCCGTCGCGCCCCGCACGGGGCGCGTGGATTGAAACTTTGTGTACTTCGCTCGAGTCGATCGACCTGTCATGTCGCGCCCCGCACGGGGCGCGTGGATTGAAACAGCCGCACCGCGAAATCCACCTAGATCAAAGGAAGTCGTGTCCCGCCGGGTTGCATCGGTGGAAATGGTCTATCGATTTGGTATTTCCTACGTTTATATAGAAGAGAACCGAAACCCTGAAAATATATGTAAAGCAGTCGGGTTTCTGGTTGCGTTTCCATAGGGCTCTCTTTAGACTGTTTCTCAATAAGAATTAGAGAAAGGGATATGACTATGGCAGCCGAACAATTCGGTAAACAAACCGCCGACGCTGAGAAGCAGGACTGGCTGGATGCGCTGGATGAACTGCTGGAAAGCGCCGGACCGGAGCGAGTTAAAGATATTCTGCATGATTTACAGGTGAGCGCGCACCGCAAGGGCGTGCGGCTCCCGTTTTCCGCCAATACCCCGTATATCAACACGATTCCAGTCGATGAGCAGCCGCCGTATCCCGGCAGCCGCGAACTGGAACGGCGAATCAAGAGTCTGATTCGCTGGAATGCGATGGCAATGGTGGTACGCGCCAACCGCGAGGAGGAAGGCATCGGTGGACACATTTCGACGTATCAGTCGATTGCGACGCTCTACGAAGTCGGCTTTAACCATTTTTTCCGCGGACGCACCGATACGTTTCCCGGCGACCTAGTTTATTTTCAGGGCCATTCGTCGCCGGGCGTTTACGCCCGCGCTTTTCTGGAAGGACGGCTGCCCGCTGATCGCCTCGCCAATTTCCGGCATGAACTGCACGACACGCCCGGTCTTTCTTCGTATCCGCACCCGTGGCTGATGCCGGATTTCTGGCAGTTCCCGACTGTTTCGATGGGGCTGGGTCCGATCACGGCGATTTACCACGCCCGTTTCATTCACTACCTGGAAGACCGCGGTCTGCGCGAGCCGGCCGGCCAGAAAATCTGGGCGTTTCTTGGCGACGGGGAAACGGACGAGCCGGAAACGCTCGGCGCGCTGACGCTGGCTTCGCGCGAGCACCTCGACAACCTGATTTTTGTCGTGAACTGCAATCTGCAGCGGCTCGACGGTCCGGTGCGCGGAAACGGGAAAATTATTCAGGAACTCGAAGCGGCATTTCGCGGCGCGGGCTGGAACGTGATTAAAGTGCTGTGGGGCGCCGACTGGGATCCGCTGCTGGCGAAAGACGAAGACGGCACGCTTGTCAAACGCATGGGCGAAGTGGTCGACGGCGAATACCAGAAATACACGGTGGCCGGCGCGGAATACACCCGTAAGCACTTTTTCGGCAAATATCCGCAGCTTGCCAAAATGGCCGAACACCTGTCCGATTCAGAAATCATCACCATGCGACGCGGCGGGCACGATCCGGCCAAGGTGTATGCCGCCTATAAAGCGGCGGTTGAACACAAGGGGGCGCCGACGGTTATTCTTGCAAAAACGGTCAAGGGCTACGGTCTCGGCGCGGCCGGCGAAGGGCAGAACATCACGCACGCCCAGAAAAAGCTGGGCGAGGATGAGCTGCGCGAATTCCGCAACCGCTTCGGCATTCCGATTTCCGACGAAGAGATCGACGATGTTCCGTTCTACCGTCCGCCGGACGATTCGCCGGAGATGAAATATCTCATGAAGCTTCGCGCGGATCGTGGCGGCTTCGTGCCGTCGCGCCGTACTGAATACACGCCGGTGCAGATGCCGGCCGATAAAATTTTCGAGGAGTTCAACGGCGGCAGCGAGCGACCGGTTTCGACGACGATGGTTTTTGTGCGGCTGCTCAGCAAAATGCTGCAGGACATCAATATCGGCAAATACATTGTGCCGATCGTTCCGGACGAGGCGCGCACGTTCGGAATGGACGCGCTGTTTCGCCAGTGCGGCATCTATTCACGGCCCGGCCAGCTTTATGAACCGGTCGATGCCGACAACTTGCTGTATTACAAGGAGGCGAAGGACGGGCAGATTCTTGAAGAGGGAATCACCGAAACCGGCGCGTTTTCGTCGTTCCTTGCCGCGGGCACGGCCTATGCCAACCACGGCATCAACATGATGCCGTTCTACATCTACTATTCGATGTTCGGTTTCCAGCGCATCGGCGACCTCGCCTGGCTGGCGGGCGATGCGCGCTGCAAAGGCTTCCTGTTCGGCGCGACCGCCGGGCGCACCACGCTGGCGGGCGAAGGGCTTCAGCATCAGGACGGCCACAGCCACATTGCGGCGCTCACGATTCCGAACATGGTCGCCTATGATCCGGCCTACGCCTACGAACTGGCCGTTATCATCAAAGACGGGATTCGGCGCATGTACGTTGAGAACGAGCAGGTCTACTACTACATCAGCGTCATGAACGAAAACTATTCGCAGCCGCCGAAACCGGAAGGCTCGGATGAAGGAATCCTGAAGGGGATCTATAAGTTCCGCGGTTCGAAAAAGGCACAGGCGCAGATCCTCGGCAGCGGACCGATCCTGAACGAAGCTGTGAAGGCGGCCGATCTGCTCAAAGAGCAGTTCGGGATCGAAACGAACGTCTGGTCTGTCACCAGCTATAAAAACCTGATCAACGATGCGCTGGACGCCGACCGGCAGAACCGGCTGTTTCCAAACCTTGGAAAAACGACCCCGTGGATTTTCCAATGTCTGGAAAAAGAGAAGGGGCCGGTCATTGCGGCATCCGATTACATGAAGGTGCTGCCGGCCTCGTTGGCCAAATGGATTCCCGGCGAGCTGACGATGCTGGGGACCGACGGTTTTGGCCGCAGTGATGGTCGCGAGGCGCTTCGCGAGTTCTTTGAAGTTGATGCACGTTATATTGCGCAGGCCGTCCTGGCGGCCCTCGGACAGGATGCATCGGCGCTGAAACTGGATAGTGAAAAACCGAATCCTCTGGGAGTGTAATGATGAAAACTGAATTTAAAATTCCTGAACTGGGAGAGGGGATCGAGTCCGGCGATGTCACCAATGTGACGGTGAAAGTCGGGGATGCGGTCCAGAAAAATCAGACGCTGCTCGAAATTGAAGCGGGCAAGGCATCGATGGAAATTCCGTCGCCGGTCGCCGGAACCGTAAGCGCGGTCCATGTAAAGGCCGGCGATTCGGTGAGCGTCGATCAGCTTGTGATTGAAATTGAAGGCGATGGCGCCTCCGCATCTGCGCCTGCTCCGGAACCTCAAAAAGAGCCGGAACCGAAAGCTGCAGAACCGCTGGCGCCTGAACCGAAGGTGGAAAAGAAACCCGAACCTGCGCCGGAACTTGCTCCTGTTGTGGAAAAAGCCCCCGAACCGGCCGAGGAAGCCGATCCGGAGCCGGTTCAGGCCGAAAAGAAGAAAACCTATAAGGCGGTTTCGGCGGCTCCGAATGTCCGCCGGCTGGCGCGCGAACTCGGGGTGAATATTCATGAGGTTCCGTCGTCCGATCCGGACGGGCACATCAGCGAAGAGGATGTGAAGGCGTATGCCCGCGAGAGCATGAAAACCGGCCGTGCGGCTGGGCCGGATGAAGCGTCGCGCACCCGCATCGAGAAGATGACGTCCATACGCAAGGCGACGATGCGGCATATGGCGCACTGCTGGGCGACGATCCCTCACGTGACCCAGCATGACGTGGCAGACATCACCCGGCTCGAAGAAATGCGCAAGAGATACGCGCCGAAGGCCGAGGCCGCCGGCGCCAAGCTGACGATGACGGCGATCCTGATCAAGGTGCTGGCTGCTGCGCTGAAGGTTTATCCGAAGTTCAACTGCAGTATTGATCCGGACAAGGAAGAGATCATCTACAAGAATTACTACAACATCGGCATTGCAATGGATACGCCGAAGGGCCTGCTGGTTCCGGTGATTCGCGACGGCGACAAAAAGAATATTGTTGAGCTGGCGATTGAGTTGAAAGAGCTGGCGACGCGGGCCCGCGAAGGACGTATTGCGCCGGATGACCTGAAGGGCGGGACCTTTACGTTCACCAACCTCGGCATTATCGGCGGGTCGTTCTTCACGCCGATCGTCAACGCGCCGGAAGTGGCGATTCTGGGAACCGGTCGCGCGTATTGGGAGCCGGGGCTCGAAGACGGAGAAAAGCATTTCCGCCTGCCGCTGTCGCTGTCCTACGACCACCGGATCATTGACGGTGCGGACGGTGCGCGCTTCCTGAAGTGGATTGTCGATGCAATGGAGGAACCGATGCTGATCTCGCTTCAGGGATAAGTTTTCCAATGCCTGGAAACACGAAAACCCGCCGGCCGGCGGGTTTTTTACTGTCCAAAAATGGTGGCTGAGGAGGGAATTGAACCCCCGACACGCGGATTATGATTCCGCTGCTCTGACCAACTGAGCTACTCAGCCTCCGAAAGGTTTGAGAACATAGAAAAAGCCGTTCGGCTTAGCAAGTTCAATGTGGTAAGAAATCGCACTCTTATGAATCTGATTCTGATTAATCCTGGAGAGCTGTCTGAAAACAGCTCGGTCTGCCTGCAGGACGGGCGCGCCGAACACATTCGCAAGGTGCTTCGTTCCGCGCCGGGCAACTGCCTGCGGATTGGCCTGTTGAATGGTCCAAGGGGAACCGGTACGATCATGCAGATGTCGGGGAGGGAAGTTCGTCTGAGCTGTCAGTTTGAGGCGGAAACGCCTCCACGGCCGAAGATTGACCTGCTGCTGGCACTGCCCCGGCCGAAGGTGATGAAACGGCTCTGGGCGCAGCTCGCCGCGCTGGGCGTCGGGCGGATTGTGCTGACCAATGCCGACAAGGTGGAACGCTGTTATTTCGACAGCCATGTGCTGGAACCGGATTTTTACAATGCACGCCTGATGGAAGGCCTTCAGCAGGCCTGCGACACGCTGCTGCCCGAAGTTCGGATCGTGAAAGAACTGAAACCGTTTCTAGAAGACGAGCTCGATACGGTTTTTCCAGACATTGGAAAAAAGCTGATTGCCGACCCGTCGGGCGCGGTCGATTTTTTCCAATCATTGGAAACCCGGTTGCTGCTCGCTGTCGGCCCCGAGGGCGGCTGGACGTCGTATGAGCTCGACCTGTTTGCATCGCAGGGTTTTGGGCGGGTCGGAATGGGGCCGCGGATTTTGCGGACGGATACGGCGTGTGTTGCATTGCTCTCGCGCTTTGCGCTACAGTCTGCATCCTGATGAAACAGTTCGCAAAAACAATTGCAACAGGGTTTGGGCTCGGCCTGAGTCCGGTGATGCCGGGAACCGTCGGAACACTGTGGGGAATTCCATTGGCGTGGGCCGTAGTTCAGCTGCCGTCGATCTGGATGCAGTCGGCCGTCTGCCTGCTGCTGGCTGTGCTGGCCATTCCGGTCTGTGCGGCGGCGGAAAAGCAACTGGGAAAGGGCAAGGATCCGGGCTGTATCGTTGCGGATGAGTATCTGACGCTGCCGATTGTTTATCTCGGGCTGCCGTTTACTCCATGGGTGATTCTGAGCGGCTTTGTGCTGCACCGGATTTTTGATATCACCAAGCCGCCGCCGATCCGGCAGCTTCAGTCGATCAAAGGCGGGACGGGCATTGTGATTGACGATTTTCTGGCAGCTCTTATTGCATTGGGTTGCAATCATTTACTGTTCTGTATCATAGTGCAGATGAAATAACTGTTGACGGGAGGTGACATGAGTACGAGTCAAGGCCGGGTTCAGGGTTCGTTGATGGTCGCGATCTTTCTAATGGCTGTTTTCCCTGTGTGTAATACGTTTTCTTCCTCATTGTCAGTCCGTGCTGATGTATCAACCGAGCGCGACAAACAGGAAGAAACCGAGAACAAATCAAGGGCGATTGTCACAACAGAAACCTCGACGGAAACGGATCACTGTGTTTTGACGGTAGATGTAGGAAACTCCTCCGATCAGTTTGAAGACTATCAGCTGGAATGGTTTTTTATCGCCAAGCGGACCTCAAAGGAAGTTTCGGAGGAGCTGGTTGTGGCGGATTCCGGCCGGACAGATCTGCAGATGGATGCCAAAGAGACAATCCAGAAGACGATCGCCGCGAAGCCGTTTGTTTTTACCGTGAAATCAATAAATTCGGAACTTAACGGCGGAGGAGACCGCTCCCGTCAAATGCGCAGCGGCGATACATATGCGGGGTATACTGTTCTGCTGAAAAAGGACGGACATATCGTTGCCAAAAAAAGCAATTCCTCCCGGTTTCTGAAAGACGAGTGGATGGACAAATATCAGATTGTTCCATCCAAAGCCAAAAAGAAGAAAAAGTAGGGGATTTATAACACGTGCCAGAAAACCCCAGCCTTTCAAGGCTGGGGATGAATGGTTCCGGCCCTCCGGACTGCCTTGGCAGGACGGAGGAAAAAGGCATAATCTGCGGTATGACAGAGAGTGCATGTTGGACGGGCGCGCATACGAAACACAAACTGAGATATCACATCGTATGGATTCCGAACTATCGAAAACGAGTTCTGATCGGGAAACTTGCCGAATCAGTTGGTGTTTCGGATGAACGAATGATCAGAAGGTATATTCGTGAGCAGAGGGCGTGGCAGATTATGCGAAGACCAGAAGCCCCGGACTTCAGTCCGGGGAGTGGTTCACTTAAGAAACCGGATCATTGTCCGGCCTACATCCGTATTATCGATGATCCCATGCACCGCGCTGCTTCCCGGTCCAAAGGCAAAGAGCGGCACCATGCCGGCGGAGTGGTAATCCGTTGAAAATCCGGTTTTTGTAACGGTATTTTTTTCAAGTGATCCGTCGAGGATCGCAAAACCTCCGGTTTCATGATCGGCCGTGACAATCACCAGTGTATTGCTGTTCCGTTCAGCAAAGTCGAGTCCGGCACCGACGGCATCATCAAAATCCACCATTTCAGAGATGAGATAGTCGGCGTCGTTCTGGTGTCCGCCCCAGTCGATCTGCGAACCTTCCACCATCAGGAAGAACCCGTCAGGATCGCGGGAAAGCAGTTCGATGGCTTTCTGCGTCATTTCCTTCAGCGGAATCTCCCTTTCTGCTGCGGGCGGGAGGTGTTCCGGTGCAAGCAGGGCGGCGACCCTTTCCGGCTCGCCGAGTGTGCGGAATTCTTCGGCCGAGGTGACAACAGTACGGTCCTCCTGAAGTTCCGGAAGAAAGGGCTGGAAGTGGTCGAGCCCGCCGCCGAACAGCACGTCGATACCGCTTGAGGCGATCTGCGCGGCAATCTCCTCAGTCTGGTTGCGGTGTTTCACATGAGCGGCAAATGCCGCCGGTGTGGCATGCGTTAAAGCGCAGGTGACGACAAGCCCGGTCGCTTTTCCTTTTTCCCGGGCCGTTTCCGCCGCGGTTTTCAGCGGAATTCCATCCGGGCTCAGTGACAGCATTCCTTTGTCGGTTTTGAAGCCGGTGGCCAGCGCGGTTCCGCCCGCAGCGGAATCCGTTACGAGTTTGTTGGCGCACCAGGTTGTCACCAGTGCTGCAACAGGACATCGTTCAAGTTCGAGTGTGCCTTTGGCGATTTTACCTGCCGTGACCTGCGCAGGGCCCATGCCGTCACCGATAAACAGGATAATGTTTTTCGGAACCGGTCCCTGAGCAAAAAGGAACGTGGCCGACAGGGAAAACAGTAGAATCAGACGTTTCATAATAAAACAGACTGTATTCCTCACCGATCCGTCACTGCAAGTCAGAACTCCGTCAGTTCACTTTCGTGTCGGGCACAACCGTTTTGAGAATGGTTTCTTCATCCGGCTGATTCAGGCATTCAGCGCTTTAATCTGTGCGGTGGCCTCGTCGATAATCGTATCGTACTGCCTGAGCACCTCCGGATCGAATCCCTCCGTTTCGTCGGCCGTCAGTTTGAACAGCAGCATTTTCTGAAGGAAATTATTCAGGATATGGTTCATCACCCGGACCGTCGACCGGTAGACCTTCAGCTTTTCCATGTGCAGCTCCGCCCGATGACGCCGACGAACGAGATCAATCATGAAAAAGATGAAAAATAGGGTCAGCGGGAAAACCAGTTCATCGAACTCCAGTCGTTCATGGTGCTGCAGGCAGTAGGTGAATGCCTCAAAAATATCCAGATTCAGCGTCACCGATGCAATCCAAAGCATTAGTGCTGCGCCCAATCCAATCCAAGTCCAACGATACCCCATTTCCGAAACCCTTACTTTTTAAGTTATGCATTATAGTCCATGCTCTCCAAACAGACAGCCCAATCGTCCCGCGTTCGAATGTCGGGTATTTCCCTACGCAGATGCAGAAATTCGGGAACCCTTTCATTTACGTGGCCTCAAAAATTAACTTCTGCTACAACGCTTCAGATGAACAACAGCACCACAGACACGATTGCAGCAATTGCAACCCCGCCCGGCGAAGGCGGCGTCGGCATCGTACGCGTCAGCGGTTCCAATGTTTGGAAAATCGCCGACGAAATTTTCCAGACATTGGAAAAACCGTCCGCCGCCCCGGGCGGAACTTTCCTTTTCGGCAAAATCAAAGCGGCCGACGGGTCGGAAATCGACGAGGGACTCTGCCTGATCTTTCGCGCACCGCGCAGCTATACCGGCGACGACACCGTCGAAATCCAGGGACACGGCGGAGCCGTCGTCCTGAAAAAAATCCTGCGCCGCTGCCTCGACGCCGGCGCGCGGATGGCCGAACCGGGCGAATTCACCAAACGCGCCTTCTTAAACGGCAAGATGGACCTCGTCCAGGCCGAAGCCGTCGCCGATCTCATTCACGCGCAGAGCGACCGCGCCGCAAAAGCCGCGCTCGAACAGCTCGAAGGCGGCCTCAGCCGCCGGTTCAACAGGCTGTACGACAGCCTCGTCGAAGTCGCCGCCGATATTGAAACAACGCTCGACTTCGTCGAAGAGGAACTGCCGGAAGATGTTTTTCCAAACCTTGGAAAAAAACTTGATGACAGTTTCCAAACCTTGGAAAACCTGCTGGCGACGTGGGACGAAGGACGGCTTCTGCGCGAAGGCGCGCGAGTCGTTATCATGGGCCGGCCGAACGCGGGCAAATCGACGCTGTTCAACGCGCTGCTCGGGCAGGACCGGGCGATCGTCACCGACATTCCCGGCACAACGCGCGATGTGATCGAGGAATCCTTTGTACTCGACGGCGTTCCGTTGCGCGTGCTAGACACCGCCGGACTGCGCGAGACCGAGTGCCTGATCGAGCAGGAAGGCATCCGCCGCGCTCGCGCACACTCGGCTGCCGCCGATATCGCCGTGTACCTGATCGATTCGTCACAGCCGTTTTCTGAGGAAGACCGGGAGCTTCTCGGGAAACTGAATCCATTGAAGACGATTGTGGTTTGCAATAAATGCGATCGGCGCAATGACGGTTTTCAGTTCCCTGTTTCCGATTTCCAACCCCTAGAAACCTCCCTGGCCGCCGGCCGGGGACTGGCTGAGATCAAAGCCGCCGTCGCAGAAAAACTGGAGGCCGGATTCAGCCATGGAACTCCGGCGCACGCTGTGATTTCCGAGCGGCACCGCAACCTGCTCGAACAGGCGCGCGCCGAGCTCGTGCTGGCTCAATCCGCTGTGGCGGGCGGCGAAGCGGCCGCTGCCGCGGCGGCCGAACATCTGCGCACGGCGCTGGAGGCTCTCGGCGAAGTGACCGGCCGCGTGTACCATAACGAACTGCTCGACAGTGTTTTTTCGCGGTTCTGCATCGGGAAATAACGGGGAACGATATGAAAACCATTCTGATTACCGGCGGTGCGCACGGCATCGGGCGAGGCTGCGTGAATCATTTTCTGGGTCGCGGATGGAATGTGACGGCCGTAGATGTGCAGCCGATGGAGCCGTCGGATCATCTTGAATTCGTCAACGGCGATACCGCGCTGGAGGAAACGGCGCAGCGGGCCGTTGCGTGCGCGGTGGCGCGATTCGGTCGGCTTGATGCGCTGATTAATAATGCCGGGGTTTCAACACTCGGAGCATTCAACCTCGAAACACTGCCGCTGGAGGAATGGAACCGGGTGCTTGGAATCAACCTGACCGGTTATTTCCTGATGGCCAAACACGCGGCGCCGGAACTGCGGAAGACAAAAGGTGCCATGGTGAATATTGCTTCGACCCGTGCGCAGATGTCTGAGCCGGACAGCGAAGCCTATGCCGCGTCGAAGGGCGGTGTGGTTGCGCTGACGCATGCGCTGGCGGTCAGCCTCGGGCCCGATGCGCGCGTCAACTGCATCAGTCCGGGCTGGATCGAGACGAATGAGGCTGCTGTGCACAGCGAGGCGGACCGAATGCAGCATCCCGTCGGCCGCGTCGGCGTTCCGCAGGATATTGCCGAACTGGCGGACTATCTGATTTCCGCCGGATTTGTGACCGGCCAGAATGTGACGGCCGACGGCGGGATGACGAAGAAAATGATTTATGTGGAATAGGCTGCTGAACGTTCTTTCGACGGTAACGTATTGCACAGGCTCTCGATAACCGATAACACATACCGCAAAACAGAGAGGTGAATTTATGGATATGCAGACAGCCATCATGACGCGCCGGAGCATCCGGAAGTTTGACGGCACGCCGGTATCGGAAGAACAGATTAAAACGCTGCTGGAAGCGGCGATGAATGCACCGAGCGCAGGCGATGGGCGCCCGTGGCATTTTTTTGCGACGACGGATCGCGCGAAGCTAGACGCGCTGGCGGATGCAGTGGATGAAGGCAATGCGATGTTCAGGCAGGCGCAGGCCGCCGTGCTGATCTGCCTTGATCCCGAAAAAGAAGGTTTTAAAGGGTTCGGCGAGCAGGACTGCGCCTGTGCGGCTCAGAATCTGCATCTGGCGGCGCATGCGCTCGGCCTCGGGTCGGTCTGGGTGGCGGTGATTCACGTCCCACCGCGTGTGGACGGTTGCCGCAAGGTGCTCGACGTTCCTGAAACCCTGATGCCGTTCGCGATTTTTCCGATCGGTGTACCGGCGGAGAATCTCGAACCGGAATACCGCTATGACGAGACGAAGGTGACTCGCCGGTGAGGCTTTAGATTTCAGGTGTTAGGAATTGAGAGAATAAGTCTGCGCAGGGCGGCTGCGGCGCAGGCTTCACGTTCCGCTCCGGTGCCTCGGACGATTTCGTAAGGGCGCCCCAGTTTCTCGATTTCCTCGCGGTGGCGTTCGAACAGCCGCCGGCGGTCGTTCGGATTTTCACGCAGCGGATCCGGTTCCCACGGCAGGTCCGGTTCGCACAGCAGGTAGATATGGTTTTTCTCCTGGTTGATTCCGGCAAGGATTTCCCCGGGGCATTGCCCGAAAATCTCTTCAGCCCAGATTCTGTAGTTGACCAGATCCGTGTCGAATACGCCCAGCGCCGCGGCGGCCGGAACCTGCTGCATCTGATAGGTCAGGTGCAGGCGGGCCATTTTTCGTAGCAGTTCGTAGTCGTACTGCGGTCCGTGTTTTTCGAGATGAAAGCGGGCATATTCAAGGGCATACGGCAGATTGAGCGTCTCACCCAGATGGCGGGTGAGACTACTCTTGCCGGAGGATTCGGCACCGGTCAGGATGATGCGATGCGTGTTCATGTTAAAACGCCATGCTGACGGATACGCCGCCGTAGGTCTGGTCTTCTTCGAAGGAGTCGATGACGTCCAGTGCCAGCGACTGCGCTATGAACGGCGCGACACTGAATGTGTCGTTCAGCTGAACCGGCAGTGCGGCTTTGAACAGCGCATGGTTGGGGCCGTCGCCGACGGCGAAGTAGTCGAATGAATACCCGTATTCGGCACTGAGCGACAGGGCGACCGTGTCGTTCAGCGGCTGATAGACGGAGGCGATGCCGCGCACCAGCTGGCCTTCGCCTTCGCTGTCGTAGAGGTCGCGCAGCGAGAGCGTCAGCGGCCCGGCGGAGAAGGTGACGTGCCCGGAGATTTCGTGCGCTTCGCGACTGATCAGGTAGGGAACTTTGAGGTAGTTGAACATGGAGTAGGCCAGTCCGGTGGAAAAGTGATCGGTCAATTGATAATCGGCTCCGGTATAAAAGTCGACCTCATGGTAGGTGCCGTCTGTCAGGTAGCCGTACCAGCTGCCCGCCCAGACGGTGAGTCGGTCGGTAACGGGCAGGCTGGCATAGATGTCGGCATGATAGAGGTTGCTGCTCAGCCGGTAGCCGTAGAGAACATAGCGGCTCTCGTAGCCGAGGGTAACGGTGGTGCTCAGGCTGTTCCAGACATTGGAAGACGCCTGTGCGGCTCCAGACAGTGCAGCGAGGGTAAACAGAATGCGAATGAATTTCATGATGAGGGATCTTTCTATTTTGCGGGGTTCATGGATTTACGCCACTGCATCCAGCCGTAGATGCCGAGGCCGAGGAAGAAGGCGTACTGGATCGAATAGACCGGGGAGTCCTTGACCCAGTAAATATGGATGCCGAGCAGGTTGACAATCAGCCATCCGACCCAGTTTTCCATCCGTTTGCGCGCCTGCAGGAACTGCGAGAAAAAGTTCAGGACGGTGGTCGCGGAATCGCGCCACAGCAGGGCCGGTTCGGGAATCCAGCTCACTTGCGCGGCCAGCGCCGAAATGCCGAACGCCCATGCCGCGATGGACAGTCCGGCGGCGGCGAGCAATACCCCTTGTGCCTTTCGCGGCAGCCAGACCGGAACGAACGGCGCTTCTTCCTGTGCGCCGCTGCGCGCCCAGACGATCCAGCAATAGGCTTGGATCGGAATATAGGCGAGGTAGCCATCGGACACCAGCTGCCATTCGACGAAGGCGAGCCAGGCGGACAATGCAGCCCATAGAATGCCCAGAGGCCATCCCAGGATATTCTGACGGGCAATCAGAAAAACGCCGGCTACGGCACTGAGGGTGGCAATGATTTCCAGCGGAGTGGATCCGAGCAGCTGAAGCCACTGGATCGACGCGGAACTAATCGTCATGTCGACTCTTCTTTCTACACAGGGAAGCGGCCCTGTGAACCGTTGAAGCCGAGCGTTGTAGTCAGGATCGTTCTTCAGGTCAAGGTTGGAGGCTGTCTCAATAAGCATTCGCCGCCGGACGGCCGGTTGACTCGAACGGGCGGTTGCCGTATGGTCACCGGCTTTACAGCGAACCAGACGTTGAGGATTTTCTGATGAGTGCCAGCAAGACCTATCCGATCCGCTGCCCGGAATGCGGCCGCGAACAGACCGTGGAACTGTATGATTCGATCAATGTATCGCAGCAGCCCGAACTCAAAACCGCCCTGTTTGAGAACACGCTCAACCAGGTGCAGTGTCCGGGATGCGACGCGCAGTTCCGCATCGACAAGCCGCTTCTATATCACGATCCCGACCGTGACATTCTGATTCACTGGATGCCCGATTCCGTCATTTCCCGCGAAGAGATTCTCGACCAGTTCGATAAAAACATGGAAGACCTGAGGGCAGCGCTTCCGGCAGATATCGAACCGCCGCGCGTTCGACTCGTTTTCAACCGGACGGAACTGGTCGAACTGCTGTTTCTGATTGAAGCCGGTATGGACGAACGGGTGGTGGAATACATCAAATACACCATCCATACGCAGAACATGAACCGCGTGCCGCCGCTGGCCAAACAGCTGCTGCTGAACATCCAGGATTCGACGGCGGATGAACTGCTGTTTGCCATTCAGGATGCGCAGACGGGAGCGCTGGAGGATATTCTGCGCTATCCGCGCACGGCCTATCACAACGTCCGCACGATGTATCGTGAAAATTCGGACGAGTTTCTGGAGCTGTTTCCCGGGCCCTACATCAATGCGCGCCACGCACTGCTGGAGGAAACCTGGGACGACGACGGGGAGAACTCTTCGGATTACTGAAGGGTATCGAGCATTCCTTCGGCCGAGCCGGCCATCGGGGAATTTCCGTGTTCAGCAAGGAAGTCTTCCAGCACAATGCGGGCTTCATCCGTGCGGTCGGCCTGCTGCAGGCAGCGGGCGAGACTCAGTACGGCGATCGGCTGCAGGTAGCTGTCCGGGAAATTCGCGAGAAAGGCTTTGAACTCTTCTGCCGCCTGGCCGAACGTGCCGTCGGCTTCCGTGCAGTAGGCAAGACCGATCCGGGCCACGGGAGCCAGTTCGTGGTTCTTGTATTTTTTGAGGAACTGCTGATATTTTTCGCGGGCCTGAGCCGTATCGCCGCTGTTAAACAGGGTTTTTGCAAGATCCAGAAGAGCGACCGGGGCCACCGGCGTGGAGGAATATTTGCTGACGAGTTCTTCGAGCTGTTCCGGCGTCCGGGATTCGCGAAGCATCTGTTCGGCAGTCGCCATCCGCACCGACTGGTGATGGGCGTATCCTTTGGAAACAATCAGGGCGACTGCAGCCGCGACAACGCCGGCACCGATCAGTTTTCCATAGCGGATTAAAAAGCGGAGGACTTCGGTGACTTCGTGCTGTTCCAGTTCCTGCTTCTTCTTCGGATCATGCATACTCTTGCTCCCGGGTTCAAAAAATGAGGAGGCAGTCTAGCCTCCTGTGCTTATTTTTCAAGTTCGTACAGTTTCAGAATCTCATCGGCCCGTTCTTCAGGGCCCAGGCGGTCGCCGTCGATCTGGTGCGGCACGGCACTGTAAAGCGGCAGGCGTTTGGCGAGCAGGGCGCCGATCTGCTCTTTTTTATCGCCGGAGAGCAGCGGGCGGGAGGTGTCGCTTTCCAGACGTTGGAAAATCGTTTCCGGCGAAGCGGTCAGGCAGGCGACGAATCCGTTTTTTTCGAAATCGGCAATATTATCGGGATTCAGGACAATGCCGCCGCCGGTGGAAATAATCAGTCCGTCGCGCTGCGCGAGTTCCTGAACGAGGGCACGTTCCATCACGCGGAAGGCGGGCTCGCCGTCGGTGGCAAAGATCTCGGAAATCGCCCGGCCCTGGCGCTGTTCAATCAGCGAGTCCATATCGACCAGCTCCATGCCGGTGCGTTCCGCCAGAATACGGCCCGTTACGGTTTTCCCCGTTCCCATGAACCCGACCAGGATGATATTCCGTTTGTTCATTCGCAGTTCTCCGGCAAACAAAACGCCCCGGAGTCCGGGGCGTCATACAAAAAACAAAACCGCGGAACCCGCGTTAGACTTTGTGTTTCTGCAGGGCTTCGCGGATGTCCTTGTTGTTCATCGTGCGAAGAAGGGCTTCGGACAGACCGGCTTCAGCCAGGCGTTTTTTCTGCTGGGCGATCCGGTAACGCTTGGGGCCTGCCTTTTTGATCGGGCGGCGAAGCGGTTTTTTGCGCATGGCTCTGCGAATTCTCATGTTTCTTCTCCAAAGGCTTATTCGTTTATAAAGCGAGCGGGGTAAGCTACACAGCCGGCCTGCCCGACGCAACCTAAAAAACGCGCTTTTCGCAGGACTTTTCCAGGCTCTGGAAAAAGCCGCTCAGGCCAGTTCATCGACGGCGAGGTGCCAGTCGAGATCTTCAATCACGCTGACTTCGACCACGCCCTCGGCATTGCCGAGCAGCTGGCGGCATTCTTTGCTCAGGTTCAGCAGGTGCAGATGCTTTCCGACGGCCGCATATTTTTCCGTCATTTTATGGACGGCATCCAGGGCGGAGTGGTCGTAGACGCGCGACCGCTCGAAGTCGATGACGACCTCTGCCGGGTCCTCTGCGGGCGTGAACAGGGTCGCAAAATGATGTGCCGAACCGAAGAAAAGCGCGCCGTTGAGTTTATAGATCTTGGTGCCGTGTTCGTCCGTACAGGTGTCGCAGTTGATCGTTTTCCCCTTTTCCCATGCAAAGACCAGTGCGCTGATAATGATGCCGATGGCAACGGCAACGGCCAGGTTGGTGAATACCGTAATGACTGATACGGCGAGGATAACCAGCGTGTCGGATTTCGGGATTTTATGCAGAATCCGGAAGGTGGTCCATTCAAAGGTTCCAATGACCACCATGAACATAACGCCGACCAGCGCCGCCGTCGGAATCTGTCCGATCAGGTCGGAGCCGAGAAGCACAAACAGCAGCAGGCTGACGGCCGCCGTAATCCCGGAGGTGCGCCCGCGACCGCCGGAGCTGATGTTGATCATCGACTGGCCGATCATGGCGCAGCCGCCCATGCCGCCGAACAGCCCGCTTAAGATATTGGCGCTTCCCTGGCCGATGCACTCGCGGTTGCCGCGGCCGCGGGTTCCGGTGATTTCGTCGATCAGGCTGAGTGTCATCAGCGACTCGATCAGTCCGACCGCCGCGACCGGCGCCGCGAAGGATAGCAGCAGTTTCAGAGTTTCGAAGTTAATCGGAATCTGCGGGATGTGGAAGGGCGGAAACCCGCCGGCCAGCGAGCCTCCAGCCATTTCAGCCACAGTGGGGGTGTGCAGGCCGAACGGCTCCAGCCCCGCGACTGCGAGTGTGCTCAGAACAATCGCTGCCAGTGCGGACGGCACGGCTTTCGTCAGTTTCGGCAGCACGTGAATCACTGTCATGGTCAGAGCGATCAGCCCGAGCATCACAAACAGCGGCGTCCCGGAGATCCATGCGGTCTGTCCATCGAGATTTTCGGTTTTAAACGCCTCGAACTGGGATCGGAAAATGATGATGGCCAGCCCGTTGACGAAGCCGAGCATGACCGGGTGAGGGACGAGGCGGATAAATTTTCCCCAGCGCAGCAGGCCGGCAGCGACCTGCAGAATCCCGGCAAGGATGACTGCGGCAAACAGATATTCCACCCCGTACTCAGCCACCAGCGGCGCTACGACGACCGCCACGGCGCCGGTGGCCCCGGAGATCATGCCCGGCCGGCCGCCGAATACGGAGGCGATTAGTCCCATCATAAAAGCGGAAAACAGGCCGATCTGCGGTTCCACTCCGGCGACGAACGAAAACGCCACGGCTTCCGGAACCAGCGCCAGAGCCA
Organism: Kiritimatiellales bacterium; assembly: GCA_050253185.1. Lineage (GTDB taxonomy): Bacteria > Verrucomicrobiota > Kiritimatiellia > Kiritimatiellales > Tichowtungiaceae > Tichowtungia. The sequence goes on from JBFWJN010000016.1 coordinate 16,902, forward strand.
CCGTAATCCCCGATAAAAAATCATTTTTAAACGTTCCCTGTTTGCGCTGAAAAAAATCCATCATCTCTCCGGCTCCCTCCTGAAAACAAAAAGAAGGGACCGGCGGCAGACCGTCGGTCCCTTCAGTGAGCGGGCCATCATCCGGATTCAGGTGTGCAGGGCAATCTTTTTTAGATGAAAGTTCCGGTTCCCAACACGTGACATGGCTCTGACACAACCGGACATTGCCCAAGTGCAGCCCCCATGCTATACTTACCACCCATTGACACTCGCTTTGAGTAATCAACCCTTTTTGAAACGAAACAGGAGACGACGAAATGAAAGGTGTACGAACGTTTTTCTTCTCATTGGGTGTGCTGGCACTGGTTGCCATTCTGGTTTTCGGGATTTCCCTGCTGTTTAAACCGTCCGGCGCGCCGGTCGAGCAGGGCGCCGGAGCGATCAGTCCGGCAATGATGGCGCATGCACAGGAAATGGCGGCGCGGATCGGGCGGCGTATGGCGTGGGTGATGATCCTTTTTTCGGCCGTGCTTCAGCTCGGAGCTTGGATTGCGGCGGTGCTGAAAATGAACACGGTCAAAACCGCTGCCGTCAGCGCGGAGAAAAAGCTTCAACTGCTGGAAGCCATCGACGTTTATTTTGACCTGCCACTTTATTTCGGACTGCTCGGTTCGGTCTGCAGTTTCATCGTCATTACCTTTTTCCCGGATGCGGGGCTGATGTTCGCCTATGCCTCGACGGCGATGGGCATCATCGTATCCGTCATTCTGCGGCTCGGCTACCATACGCCGTTTAAGCAGGAACTGCTGCATGCGTGTGATGTGACCGCCAACTGAGGAGAGAGCGATGCGTCGGTCTATTCTTATCGTGATGCTCGATGTAATGGTGCTGTCGGTGCTGGCACTGACCTCCGGCCTGCGCTCCGGCGGCGCCGGCACCAACATTCCGGTTCCGCTCTATCGCTGGTCGACGATGATCGAAGAAGGACTCCGCAAGGAGCAGGACTTCCAGGATCAGGTCGCTCTGCTTCAGGCGCAGCTCGCCGAGGCCTCCGAAATCGCCCGCAAGGCGATGGAACAGGCCGAGTCGGCCCGTAGCGACGCCGGCCGCGAACGCGCCGGCAACCGCGAAATGCAGTCGCGCCTGCACGAGGCGGAGCTCGCCGCCGAACGCGCCCGCTCCCGTGCCGCACTGGCCGAGCAGCAGGCGGTTGCCGCCGAACAGCGGACCCGCGAGCTCGAACAGCGCGAAGCCGAAGCCCGGGCGCGGGCTGCAGAAGCACTTTCCAAAGCTGAATCCGCCGAAGAAGCCGCCCGCACAGCGGAACGCGATGTGACGGCGGCCGAAGCGGCCCGTGCCGCTCTCGAACAGGAAGTCGCCAAAGTCCGTCTCGCCCAGCAGAATGCCGCGTCTAAAGTGACGGTTTCCGAAGGACAGATCCAGACCCTGGAAACGGAACTTGCCCGACGGGAGGATGAACTGCTTGCCGCGCGCACCGCCGCCGCCGCCGCCCGCGAACGCGCCGCCGTGGCAACCGAAGAGCGCAAGCAGCTGACTGAAAAAAGCGAACAGACCGCGGAGGAACTGAGTCGCCTGCGTGAGCAGATGGCTGCGCTGGAGGTCCGGAAAGCAACCGCTGAAAAAACGGCAGCCCAGCTGGAGGAACAGCAGCGGCTGGCGGAAGAGGAAAGCCGTAAATCCGTCTGGGTGCGGCGTGATGAATCCCTTCGCCGTGTGATCGTCCAATACACCGAATATAATCCGTCCAGTGACCGTTCCTACACGACGCGCAAAGAGCTGACGATGCCGCTGGTGCGCGTCGGCACGGCCGTGCTGATTCCGGCCGATTTCCGGACACTGGGTCTGAACAACTCGTTTTTCAGCGGGTTGTCCGATCGGGTTACCGATGTCGAAGGCGTTCTGTCGTCGGTGGCGCAGCGCGGGCCGGCGCTGCCGATCCGCGAAATCATCGTGCCGGGTGCTGAGCCGCAGGTCTGCTTTGTGCAGTTCGACGGCTCCGTGGAAGGCGCGCTTCAGTCGATCACCATGAACACCCTGAAAGAACAGCGGCTGAATACCGCACTGCTGTTTAAGCCCGACGATGTCAACGCAAACGGCCGGGTCGAAATCAGTCCGATGATTGGACAGAATTACCTGACCGTACGCTCGTCCAGCGGAAAGAAACCGTCGGTCGGCGACTACCTGCTCAGTGATCGCGGCGAATTTATCGGTGTGATGGTGACACGGGACGTGTGCTATGTCACACCGCAGACGCTCAGCCGCACGCCGCCACCGGTTCATATCCCGATGGTTTCAGCAAAGAAGGATGAAACCTACTTCACGGAATTCATCCAAAAACTCCGTCAGGCCCGCGAGCTGGTCAAACAGCACTTCGCCCGGCGGGCGTTTTGAGAAAGGTCGTCAGACGGTAATCCAGTCTTTGTTTTTACGATTCCGAATGGCATCAACAATTCGGATTCCCCCTTCGGCGATTCCGCGAACGATGAGAAACACCAAAATAATTCCGATCAGCAGGCTGATCAGGTGAAAGGTAATACTCTGGAAAGAAGGCGTTGGTCCCATAGGCCATTCAAGAATATCTCCTGTAAGATCATCGATATTCCTTTTACGGAATTCGAGAAGTACAACAAATGGCAGGCTGATCAGACCTGCCAGTTCTTTTCGTGGGAGTTTTTGGATAAAAATTCGTGAGATGACGCCGATCCACATTGGGGACAGAAGGATTCCAACCAAGATCAAGACAGTACGAATCATATCAAGAAATACTGACATGCAGGCTGAATAGCATAGGGATTCAGTCTCGGCAATAAAAAGTCCTCAGAGTTCCCGAGGCCTTTTTAATATTTTAATTTATTTCTTACCGAGGTCGCAGAGGTTGCACTGGCGGCAGTCGAGGCCGGGCGGAGTCCAGTCATGGCCTTTTTTCTTTGCCTTGCGCATGGCGTTCCAATTGATGATGCCGAGGAAGATTCCTAGCAGGATGAACGCGCCGGGCGCCTGGCCCATCAGCATGAAACTGTGCGACCAGCCTTCGATGAGCTTGACCTGAAAGAGGGATCCGCTGGCCAGAAATTCACGCGTGCCGCCGATAAGCGTGAGCGACAGCGTGAAGCCGACACCCATGCCGAGTCCGTCAACGAGTGAGGCGATGATGCCGTTTTTCGATGCAAAGGCTTCGGCGCGGCCGAGCACAATGCAGTTGACCACAATCAGTGGAATAAAGATGCCGAGCGCTTCGTAGAGCGAACGCGGCGCATAGGCCTGCATGAGCAGGTCGACAACGGTCACGAAGGAGGCGATGACGACAATGTAGCAGGGGATGCGCACCTTTTTCGGGACGATGTTGCGGATCATAGAGATGACCATGTTGCTGCAGACGAGCACGAAGAGCGTCGCGACGCCCATGCCGAGTCCGTTGACCGCATTGTTCGTGACGGCCAGGGTCGGGCACATGCCGAGCAGCAGAACGAAGGTCGGGTTTTCTTTGAAGATCCCTTTGCTGAATTCTTTGACGAGGTTCATGGCAGTTACCGGTTATGGGTTATCGGTTAATGAGTTGATCACGGTTTTTTGCAAAGGTGTCGGCGATTGTGAAGACGGCTCCACAGACGGCGCGGCTGGTGATGGTTGCGCCGGTGACGGCATCACAGTCGCCGCCGTCTTTCTTCACTTTCCATTCGGCATCGCCGGACTGAACGCTTTTGCCGCTGTACTGGTCGAGGATGCGGTTCGGCGGCAGGCCGGTTTCTTTGACGCCTTTCATCAGGCCGGACAGGGTCTTTTCACGTTTGCGTTCCGCGACGACGGTTCCGAGTCCGGGGGTTTCGGACTGTTTGGTGACGAGGACCGTGGTGAGGGTTCCATCCGGCTTGAGGCCGGCCAGTACGGTGACGTCGCCGTTGTAGCCTTTCGAGGTGACGAATTCGCCGGCCAAGCCGGTGATCTGTCCGTCTTTGCGGCCGACGTAGAAAGTAACACCGTTAAGGCTGGCGGTTTCTTCGCCGGGCTGGTTGTCGAAGGCCGGCAGTACTTCACGAAGAGCGGCGTTGGTCTTTTCCTGCATGGCGGCCGCAATGGGCGTTTCGGTGGCGAGGTAGACCCAGCCGAGCAGGGCGGCGGCCAGCCCGGCGATCAGAGCGAGCGCGACGGTGAGCTGGAGAATATTGACTTTGCCGTTACTCATTGGGCGGCCTCCTTTTTGATGCGGATATAGCCGAACGGCTTGCCGATTGTGTAGCGGTCGATGAGCGGAGTGAGTGCGTTCATAAAGAGAATGGAGAAGCTGACGCCTTCCGGATAGCCGCCCCAGATGCGGATGACGCTGGTGATGATGCCGCAGCCGAATCCGAAGATCAGGGCGCCGTTGGCGGTCATCGGCGAAGTGACCATATCGGTGGCCATGAAGAAGGCACCGATCATCAGTCCGCCGGCGAGAACGTGATAAACGGCGGGCGGCGTGAGTTCCGGGTTAAAGTGGTGCGTGATGCCGGTAATGACAGCGACGGTGCCGATGAACGCGGCAGGCACCTGCCATTTGATGAGCTTGCGGATGAGCAGGAAGGCTCCGCCGAGCAGCAGGGCGAGGGCTGATGTTTCACCGAGGCAGCCGCCGACGTTTCCGAAGAAAAGATCGGAGAGCGATGCAAGGTGTGCGCCGTCTGCAGCCAGCGGCGTGGCGCCGGTCAGCGCATCGCAGGCGGTCCAGTTTCCAGGGTTTGGAACAACCCATGAAGTCATCAGCGACGGAAAGCCGATGAGCAGGGCGACGCGGGCGACGAGCGCCGGGTTGAACGGATTGAAGCCGAGGCCACCGAAAATCTGTTTGCCGAGGCCGATCGCGAGCACGCAGCCGAGCAGGCAGATCCACCACGGCGCGCCGGAGGAAAGGTTCATGGCCAGCAGCAGCCCGGTGATGGCCGCGCTGCCGTCTTTCCAGGTCGGCTTACGTTTGGCGCATTTATTCCAGATTTCCTCAACGGCGATGCAGCCCGCCGTGCAGAGCACCATCACGCGCAGCGCGTGCAGCCCGAAAAACCAGACGGCGGCGATGACGGCCGGCAGCAGGGCGATGAGCACCTGCACCATGACTTTGGAGATGGTTTCGTTTCCGCGAATGTGCGGCGAGTTGCTGACGACCAGTTTGGTGGCGTCAGGTAAAGTGACAGGTGGCGGGTGGCCAGTGGCGGGTGGAATTTGGTTTGTAGAATCCGTACTCATATTATCGTCCTTCTAAACTCTTGATTGCTGCGCTGAGCATGCGGTTGATTTCTTCTGCCAGTGCCATACGTGCTTTGACGATGTCATGCGGAATCCAGTGCCTCATGCGCCGATAACGCCCCCGTGTTTCGCGCAGTGACCCACGCGATATAATGAGAAATCGGCGGTATTCTGCGGAACTCTGCCGTCCATATCCTTCTTCAATATTCGCGCAAACCGAGTCTGCGCTGGCGATCTGCTGACTAACCAGGCGTTTTAAGTCAGGAGACTGGATGTAGCTGTTCATGTCTTCCACGACAAAATCGAACAGCTCCAGCGATTTTTGATACGTCACAAAATCTTCTAGATTTCCGCTGCTCATTCAGCACGGTTCCTTCCATTCTTCACTCGCCACCTGCCACTTGTCATTTGCCACTCTTTTCTTTGCGGCGGGCCGCCATGATTTCAGCCTTTGCGCGTTTAAAGTGCTGGTTGAGCGGGCGGTGCGACGGGCAGACGTAGCTGCACGATCCGCACTCGATGCAGGCGAGCACGTTGAGCTGTGCGGCCCAGTCAAAGCGTTCGTTTTCCACCGCCTGGCTGATGGTGGCCGGCAGGATATCCATCGGGCAGGCTTCGACACAGCGGCCGCAGCGGATGCACGGCTCGGCGGTGTACTGCGATGCCGTTTCAACCGGAATGAGCAGGATGCCCGAAGTGTTTTTCATAACGGTGACGTCGAGCGAATTCTGCGCAAAGCCCATCATCGGTCCGCCGAGCAGCAGCTTGGCGGGCTGAACCTTGATGCCGCCGGCGAGTTCGAGCGCCTTGGAGATCGGTGTGCCGAGGCGGAAGCGCCAGTTGCCGGGATTGACGAGCGGTTCGCCAGTGACGGTGGTGATGCGCTCGATGAGCGGGCGGCCGTTGATGACGGCCTCAGCAACCGCGGCGGCGGAGGCGACGTTCTGAACGACGCATCCGGCGTCCATCGGCAGTCCGCCGATCGGCACTTCGCGGCCGGTGAGGGCGTAGATGAGCTGTTTTTCGGCGCCCTGCGGGTAATTGACGCGCAGGCCCTGGACGGTGATGTTGTATTTTCCGGCAATCTCTTTGAGCTTTTCGATGGCGTCGGGTTTATTGTTCTCCACGCCGATGATCGCGGTTTTCAGGCCGAGAATACGGGCGAGAATGGCGGCTCCGAGAACGACCTGTTCGGCCTGCTCGAGCATGAGGCGGTGGTCGGCGGTGAGGTAGGGCTCGCATTCCGCGCCGTTGAGGATGAGGTGGTCAACCGGCTTGGTGGGCGAGAGTTTGACGTGCGACGGGAAGCCCGCGCCGCCCATTCCGACGATCCCTGCATCGGCCACGCGCTGTTTGAGAACGGCCGGATCGGCGTTCTGCCAGTCGGCGATCGGTTCCATGCAGTCACCCCAGGTGTCTTCGCCGTCGGCGGTGATTTCGATGGACGGGACGCTGACGCAGGCCGGTCCGGGGCATTTTTCGAGCGCGGTAACGGTGCCGCTGGTCGGTGCGTGCAGCGGAACGGAGACGAAGCCGGTGGCTTTGGCGAGCAGGTCGCCTTTTTTGAGCGTATCGCCTTTTTTGACGACGACTTCGAGCGGCGCGCCGATGTGCTGGTTGATGATGACGGTGTATTTGTCGAGCAGCGGCGCGGTCTGAACGGGGCTGGATGCCGAGAGGGCTTTGCTGTCGTTCGGGTGGACGCCGCCTTTAAATTTGCGCGGGTTGTCGCTCATTTCGAAGCTCCTTCGTATTCGCCGGCGGCCTGTCTGGAGGCCAGGCGCAGTGCGGTGGTCGGGCAGCCGGTTTTTTCAACGAGATCGGGCAGGGGCGGGTTGCTGCTGTTGACCGCCACGAGAAAGCCTTTGATTTCCATCTGGTCTTCGCTGTCGGCGGCTTTGACGCATTTGCGGCAGGCGATGCAGGCGGTTTTGCAGACTTTGCGTTTGACCGGTCCTTTTTCCGGCGAGTTGCAGTAGACGTGAACGTCGATGGAGGCCGGGACGAGTTCAATCAGGTTTTTCGGGCAGGTGCTGACGCACTTGCCGCAGCCGACGCAGAGGTCGGGATGGACAACGGCGAGGCCGTCGCGGATTTCGATGGCGTCGAACGGGCAGGCGCGCGCGCAGCTTCCGAAGCCGATGCAGCCGTAGTCGCAGCCTTTGGCGCCGCCCGCGACGACAACGGCGGAGCGGCAGTCGCCGACTCCATTATAAGGAGAGCGCACGGTGACGGAGGCGCTGCCGCTGCATTTGACGACGGCGATCCTTTTTTCTTTTTCTTCGGCGGCGATGCCGAGGTATTCGGCAATGCGTTTGGAGCCTTCGGGCGAGGCGACGGGGCACTGCGTCGGGATCGAGCGGCCTTCGACGATGGCTTTGGCGAGATCGGCGCAGCCGGCGTAGCCGCAGCCGCCGCAGTTGGCGCCGGGCAGCATGTCGGTGACGGTTTCGATGCGCGGATCGGTTTCGACGGCGAAGGCTTTGGCGGCCGCGCCGATGATGAGGGCGAGCAGTGCGCCGAGCACGGCGGCAAAGATGAGAGCTGTCAGGATAATTGTCATAGCGTTTTCAACCGTTGATTAAACTAAGCCGGAGAACCCCATGAAGACCATGGCCAGAATACCGGCGGTGATCAGGCCGATGGCGGTTCCCTGAAGCGGGACGGGCACTTTGGCGAGGTCGAG
>JBFWJN010000017.1:0-24777 GCA_050253185.1 Kiritimatiellales bacterium
ACCATCTGGGTCAAGCTGATCCAGAACCGCATTGAACAGGGAGAACCCTATATTCTGTTTGATAAAGCGGTGAATGACGCCCTGCCCGAGTTCCAGAAAAAACTCGGCCTGCGGGTTCATCAGTCGAACCTGTGCAGTGAAATCACGCTGCCGACCAACGAAGAGCGCACGGCCGTCTGCTGCCTCAGCTCCGTCAACCTGGAAACCTATGACGAGTGGAAAGACAATCCGCAGTTCATCGCCGACCTCGTCCGCTTCCTCGACAACGTGATTCAGTCATTCATCGACAATGCGCCCGACGAGATCGGCCGCGCCCGTTTCAGCGCGCAGCGCGAGCGCAGCATCGGCCTCGGTGCCATGGGCTTCCACGCCTATCTGCAGGCCCACAGCATTCCGTTTGAAAGCCCGATGGCCAAAGGCATGAACCTTCAGATTTTCCAGAACATCAAGGAACAGGCTGTTTCCGCAACGCGTCAGCTGGCCGACGAGCGCGGCGAGTGCCCCGACGCCGAAGGCTACGGCGTGCGCAACGCCCACCTGCTTTCGATCGCACCGAACGCCAGCAGCTCCATCATCTGCGGCAACACAAGTCCGTCGATCGAACCGTTCCGCGCCAATGCCTACACGCAGAAAACCAAAAGCGGTTCTTCGCTGATGAAAAACAAGTATTTGGAAGAAGTGCTGGAACGCTACGGCAAAAACACCCACGAAACCTGGAGTTCCATCATCACGCACGGCGGCAGCGCGCAGCACCTCGACTTCCTGACCGACTGGGAGCGCGACGTGTTCAAAACGGCCATCGAAATCGACCAGCGCTGGGTTGTCGAATTCGCGGGCGACCGGCAGCAGTTTGTCTGCCAGTCGCAGAGCGTCAACCTGTTCTTCCCGGCCCAGGTCAGCAAGCAGGAACTGCACAATGCGCATATGCTCGCATGGAAAAAAGGACTCAAGAGCCTGTATTATGTCCGCAGCGAAGCCATCAAACGCGCCGACGTCGTTTCGGAACAGAAACCGCGCGAGTTCATTCTCGACTACGACAAGGAAAGTACATGTTTAGCCTGTGAAGGCTAATCAAATGACGAAGTACGAACCACCTAAGCACTAAGAAAAACCTGAAGATAAAATACCTGATTTCGAAATTTGCTCATTCGGACTTCATTCGTCATTGGGTATTTCGTCATTTGAAATTTAACAACTGGAGATTGCCATGCCTTTACTTGAGGAAAGAACCTACTACAAACCCTTTGAATACGACTGGGCCTTCGAAGCCTATAAAATGCAGCAGCAGATGCACTGGATTCCCGACGAGGTGAATCTTGCGGACGACCTGAAGGATTTTAATGAAAAACTTCCGCAGAAAGATAAAAACCTGCTGCTGAACATCTTCAAATTCTTCACGCAGGCCGACGTCGACGTCGCCGGCGGCTACGGCACGCTGTTTCTGCCGACCTTCAAGGTGCCGGAAATCCGCATGATGCTCAGCGCATTCGCCGCCATGGAAGCGGTCCATCAGGATGCCTACTCCCTGCTGCTCGAAACGCTCGGTCTCGGCGACGAGGAATACACCGCGTTTCTTGAAATCGCAGAAATGGCGGAAAAGCACGAATACCTGCTCAACTTCAATATGGACACCCCGTTCGACATGGCCAAAACCATGGCCGTCTACAGCGCCTTCACCGAAGGGATCCAGCTGTTCAGCAGCTTCGCCATCCTGATGAACTTTCCGCGCTTCAATAAAATGAAAGGCATGGGCCAGATCGTAACGTGGTCGATCCGCGACGAAAGCCTGCACGTCGAATCCATGTCCATGCTCTTTAAAGCCTTCATCAAAGAGCACCCGGAACTGTGGACCGACAAACTGAAGTATGAAATCTACTGCGCCGCCGAGCGCTCCGTTGAACTCGAAGACAGCTTCATTGATATCGCCTTTGAACTCGGCAATGTCGAAGGACTTACCGCCGACGAAGTGAAACAGTACATCCGCTACATCGCCAACCGCCGCCTCATCGGCATCGGACTGAAAAGCATTTATACGGTTCCGGACAACCCGCTGCCGTGGCTCGACTACATGCTCAACGGCGTCGAACACACGAACTTCTTCGAGAACCGCGCCACTGAATATGCCAAGGCCTCAACCTCCGGCAACTGGCAGGATATTTTCAAATAGCGGACAGCAGATTTTCCAGACATTGGAAAAATGAAGCGGAAATTTTCCAATGTCTGGAACCGTCAGCGGTCGCGCAAAGCCGCGGCGCAGTTTTCGAGCGCCGCGCAGGCCTCGGCGGTCAGCGGCGGCAGCTGAAGTGCCGCCAGTGCGGTGCGGTAGTCTTCGATCCGCTTGGCGCCCATGCAGACGGTATGATGTTCCGGCCGATCAAGCACCCAGCGCAGCGCGGCCTGCGCCATGGTGTATCCTTCCGGAAGCACCTTTTCGAAGGCGGCATATTTCTGAAAATCGATGTCGGCACAGCGGTCCGAGCGGTTGTCGTCCGGACGCCATTCCGGCCTGCGGTGGAAATATTTTCCGCTCAGCCGGCCGCCGGCCATGACGCCGCGGACCTGCGTTCCAAGCTGCTGTTCCGCCGCCAGCCGGCTCAATTCGTCTGCCGGTTCCAGCAGGCTGAAGGCAAACTGAACCACTTCAACGGCGCGATGCTCCGTCATGGCCCGGACCAGTTCCGTATGGTTCGTGGAGATGCCGTAGAACCGGATTTTTCCCTGCTGCCGCGCGGCTTCGAGCACCTCCCGGCCGGCGTCCAGATTCCGAATCTCCGGAGCGCAGTGGTAAAGATAAACGTCAATATAATCGGTTTTCAGCCGGCGAAGGGATCCTTCCAGGCTGGGCAGAATTGTTTCCGGCGACGAATTGTCTTCGCGCGTATTGCCGGGCCCGACACGATAGCCGAACTTGGTGGAGATCACCCAGTGATCGCGGCGGCCGCGAAGGGCTTCGCCGACCCGCCGTTCTGATTCGCCGCCGCTGTACTGCTCAGCCGTATCAATGGCATTGATGCCGCAGTCGTCCAGCTCATGAATCATTCGAAGAACATGGTCTTCCCCGGGGTCGGGATGGCCGTCCGGCTTGCCGTCGAAGGACAGCGGTCCGCCGAGCTGCCAGGCGCCAATCGTCAGCGGTGACACATTCAGGCCGGTTTTTCCAAGCGGTCGATATTGCATATGAACTCCCTGATCAGCGAAACAGCAGATCGATTATCAGTGCCAGAAGGCTCAGGCAGAAAATAAAGGCGTAGTTGAACAGCTCCTTGGAACGGGTAATGGAGCGGAGAATATACAGTGTTCCGGCGCGGGTTGTCTCGTCCATTCCGCCGGTCTGTTCAATGCCGTCGACCAGTCTGTATTTCTGAATAATCCGGCGGCGCCGACTGCCGATCAGATAGCGATACCCGAAAAAGAAGATATAGCAAACCATCGCAAAGCGCCAAACCCACAGGGCGGCCGACGGATTCCAGCGGGTAATCAGCGCCAGCAGGCGAATGCAGACGGCGGCGGAGAGTCCGATCCAGAAAAACAGGGTTACGATCCATTTGGGAAGCACACCGAAGCGTCCGCTCATAAACTCACCTTCATGGTTTCAAACTCTGTTTTTCGCAGAGCCCTTCGTAGACTTTGCCGTTCAACTTGAACCGGACGCGCAGGCGCGTGCCATCCGCTTCGCCCAAAACACTGACGGCGCTTCCCCTGGGAAGAACAGCCGCCTTGCTGCCGGTCTTCAGTGAATAAATCCAGGCATCCCGCACGGTCACCGCATCGTGGGGCTGAAATTCGGTTTCTTCCTGTGCGGCGGACGGTTTGTCCGCCCCGGAGGCATAGCGCCAGCCGTTGCGGCTGTCCGCCCTTGCGCTGCGTTCCAGTGTCTGCAGCCTGCGGCGGTGGCTGTCGGCGGAGGTCCCGTCCGGCAGGTCGCTTCCGTTGCCGAAAATCCGGGCGAGGCCCTCTTCCACGAGCATTTCATCGAGCCAGCGATCGCCGATCCGAATAACCGCATAGCAGCGCGGCGCCCCCATGGTGGGAGCATATTCTCCCTGCGTGTAAACCGTGAAGCTGCTGCGCATCCATTTTTTCACGGTTTGCTCGGCGCGCAGGCCCATCTGCAGCGCGAAATCGGGATCATCACTGCCCCAGTACGCCGCCTGATCCTTGAGCCGGTCGAGCTTAAACGGTGAGTTCGAATCTGTTTCCGCCGTATCGACAAAATACAGGCGATACCGCTGAACGGTTTCCCCGCGATACGGAATTGGCGATTCAATAAGAAAGCTGTCGCCGTCGTTGGAACCGTTTTCCACCAGCCGGCAACCGGGCAGTTCAGTCCAGTCCGCAACCGCCGACACAGCCGTACAGAGCAGCACAAAAAGCCGTCGCGTCATTCGCCCGTTCATCAGGCTGCACCGCAAAGCGTAAGGATAACTGCTTTCTGGGCATGCAGGCGGTTTTCCGCCTCGTCAAACACAACGGATTGCGGACCGTCGATGACCTCTGCGGTCTGCTCGTATCCACGCAGGGCCGGCAGGCAGTTCATGAAAATGGCATCCGGCTTCGCGAGCTTCATCAGATCGGCGGTCACCTGATAGGGCGTAAACAGTTTGACGCGGGCGGCTTCCTCTTCCTTCGGAATGTGATAGCTCATCCATGAATCCGTATATACCACATCCGCGTCCCGGATGGCCTCGGACGGATCGTCGGTGACAACCAGTTCGCATCCCGATTCCTGAGCAAACTGCGAACAGGTTTCGGTCACTTCAACCGCCGGCATCTGCTCTTCCGGAGAGCCGACGCTGATGTGCATGCCCAGGCGGGTGCAGCCGCGCATCAGTGAATGAGTGACGTTGTTGAATCCATCGCCCAGATAGGCCAGTTTCAGCCCTTTCAGCTCGCCCTTCTTTTCGTGAATGGTCTGAAGATCGGCCAGAATCTGGCAGGGATGGCTGTCGTCCGTCAGGGCATTGATCACCGGAATCGTCGCGTGTTCCGCCATTTTCAGGATGTCTTCATGATGGAACAGCCGGGCCATGACGATATCGCACATGCGGCTGATCACTTTGATCGAATCTTCAATCGTTTCCTTGCCGCCGCCCATCGGCGATGTGCTCATGTTGTAATAGATAGCGTGCCCGCCGAGCTGCGTCATTCCGATTTCAAATGACAGGCGGGTGCGCAGACTCGGCTTCTCGAACATCATCAGCAGGGTTTTCTGCCGAAGCGCCTTGCAGTATTTTTCCGGGTCCGCCTTGACCTTCGCGGCCAGTTTGAGCACGTCGAGGATTTCCCCGGCGGTCCAGTCTTTGAGTGAAATCAGATGTTTCATCGTTCTGTCTCCTTATAGTAATTCCGTACGGCTTCATCGCAGCCGAATACGCTCAGAATCAGTGCGGCACGAATCCACATGCCGTTGCGCACCTGCCGCCAGTAAACCGCGCGCGGGTCGCTGTCGACCGCCGTATCGATTTCGAGGCGGCGCGGCAGCGGGTGCATAATCACACCGGTATCCTTGAGAATTCCCAGATGTTCCTTTTTGAAATGATAGTTGCGGGTGTCGATCGTGCTGCTTTCGTTGTCGATGTCCCACTCGTCCTGAATGCGCGTCATATAGATTGCATCGGCTTCCGGAATCACTTTGCGGAAGTCGTGGCTGATTTCATACGGCATGCCGGCGGCATCGAGCTGCTGAAGAATGTCTTCGCCGATCTGCAGTTCCGGCGGTGCCACAAAAAAGGCTTTCACCCCTTCGTACTGCGTCAGCAGCCAGGCCAGCGACCGCACGGTCCGTCCGCGCTTCAGGTCGCCGACGAACGCCACGGTTTTTCCATCGATTCCGCCGATCGATTCGAAACTGCGCTCCAAGGTGTAAATGTCGAGCAGCGCCTGCGTCGGGTGCTGGTCTTTCCCGGACCCGGCGTTGATGACGGGAACCGGCCGCGACGTGTTGGACAGCATCCACGCAATTCGTTCCGCAAAGCCGCCCGCCGGATGACGCATGATGATCAGGTCGGTGTATGAGCTGAATGTCCGGACGGTGTCTTCCGGCGACTCGCCCTTGACTTCGCTCGATGTCGAGCTGTCGCGTACGTCCATGCAGTCGAGGCCAACCACCTGACAGGCGGAGGCGAATGAGAGATAGGTGCGGGTTGAAGGCTGGGCGAAATAGAGCATGGCGCGTCGGTCGAACAGCTGCGACTGGAGAAAACGGTTGCCGTCGCGCTTCTTGGCGATCCGCCGGACGGCGGTGGCCAGCGAGCAGAGATCTTCCAGCATCGGACGACTGAACTGCTGGGCGATCAGCGCGTGGTAGGATCGGCCGTTTTCAATAAAGTACGGGGCCTTCTCCTGGGTGCTCATCCCGCAGAAATCGTCCCATGCGACCTGATTCAATGCCTGTTGCTGACTCATATCCCTCCGTTTTCCAATGTTTGGAAGCCCTGTATGCCATTTTTTCCAATGTTTGGAAACAGGAAGATGGCAGGAACCGCGCTGTACCGAAAACAGAAAACGGGTGCGAACACCCGCACCCGTCAAACCATTTTCACCCGCCGGACGGGCTTATGCTTTGTGTTTCCGCCTTTTCCAGGAAAATCCGGCGGCGCCGATGACTCCCGTGCCGATCAGTACGGCCGGAATCACGCCGGGAAGCGGCTGGCCGGTAACGGTTCCGCCACCGCTGCCTTCAACGCCGGTCAGTCCGAACACAACGGACGCTCCGCCGATGGCAAACTGGCCGGCTTCATTGCCGAGTACGTCCGGATCCACATTCCATTTGCGCCAGGTGAGTTGATCGTCGTTGTATGCGCCGTCGCCCTGCCCGGCGGTCGATCCGGTGTAACCGTCCGTGGTGGTCACCCAGATTGCAATCTCATCGCCTGCACTGAATTCACCGATGGCATAGCCTTTCTGGGTCACGACGTCGTTCCATTCGCTCATCGCGTGCTCATAGGTGGTGATGGAATTGTCAAAACTGCCTTCGCCGCTTTCGCCGGTCGTCAGGTTGACGTATCCGAAGGCCGTGATGTTGTCCAGCAGGGATTCGTTCTGGTTTGCACTGTACAGATTGTTGATGTGGTCGACCAGATACAGGGTGCCGGATCCCTCCGTAATACGAATCGCATATTCGTCACCCCAGACATCCGGACCCGTATTATCCGACAGAAGGACCACTTCGTACTGGAAAGCGGCCTGCGCCATGAGAGCACTGAGAATCAAAATTCCGGTTACCCATTTTTTCATTGTTCCACCTTGCCTTTATTTAATGCTTTTAAAATCTATTTTCTTACAAGCGAATATACAATGCTTTTCAGTCAGGTTTCGCAGCAGGATCCTCCGCGCTTTCTGCCTGACGACGGGCCAGGCAGGTACGGACTTCGGGGGCATCCGGATAGAGCCGGGCGGCTTTTTTCGCAAGTGCCACAGCCTCGGAGGCGTTTCCGAGGGCCGCTTCTACTTCGGAAAGGTTCACCAGAATCATCTGGTCGTCGGGAAAGTCCTTCAGCAGCTGCCTGTACAGTTCTGCGGCTTCGGCATCCTGTCCGGTGGACGCATACAGATAGGCCTGCTGATAGCGGCGCTTGGGAGTGCCGGGCAGTTTCTGCAGCAGGTCCAGAGCGGCCGAATATTCCCGCTTCGCCGCCCGCCCGTCACGGGCTGTTTCCGCCAGTCGGGCCCGGGTCAGACTGGAGACATAATCGGCTTCCGTCGAATCCGGAAGCTGTGAAATCATCGGGATCACTTCAGTACCGCGCTGCCGTTTAAACAGAAAGTCCGCATAGGCATTGAACAGCATCAGATCGCCCGGAAATGTTTTCCATGCCACACGGTAGATCTGTTCTGCGCCGGCATCATCGCCCTGCATGAGGCAGGCTTTGGCGCGGTCATAGAGCACCGGCAGCGAGTCCGGAAGCCGGTTCAGGTATTCCACGGCTTCATCCGGATGCCATGTTGCCAGCAAAACCTCGCCCATGGAGAGCGCGGCCAGAGGATTTTCCGGCTCACAGCGAAGCATTGTGGAGGCATACAGTTTGGCCGGCGTATAGTCATGGCGTTCCAGCGCACCGAGCAGCAGAACCTTCCATGTAGGCATCAGGTCCTGCAGGCCGGCGTCATTCGACAGGGGAACCAGCGTCATCGCAATCCGGTCAGCGTCCGTCATCTGCCTGTTGCCAACGAGGCTGATCAGAAAATCAGAGAGCCGCTGCTGCAGATAGGCGCGCACCTGCTCCGTCCGGTTGATGCGAAGGATCAGGTCCACACACGGCACAATCCCGTCCACGGTTCCGGATGAAACAAGGGCTTCAAACTTCATAGTCTGATGGCCAAGACGGTTGGCCGTCAGTGGCGTCGCCAGCAGAAGGGCCTGCACATCTTTATAACGCTGTTCATACAGGGCGATTGCCGCCTTGAGATAGTTCCGGCATTCCTGCTCCGCGCGGCTGCGCGGCGCGCCGGCCTCCAGAAATGTTTTCAGGAGGTTCAGGTCATGCCGGTCGGCATAAATATCTGTCAGAGCGAGACGGGCCGGAACATGGCCGGGAAGCGCCTCAAGGCACTTTTCAAGCCAGTTCTGAGCCTGCACCGTATCGTCCCGGTTCAGGTAAAACAGTGCCAGCGTATAGGTTCCCAGGCAGGGAACCAGCTCGGCAGCAGCTTTCAGTCGTTCTTCGGCAAGCGGATCATTGCCTGCCATTCCTGCAGCCGTTGCACTGAGCGAAAGAGCCCGATAGCGCAAGGGCACGGAAATTTCCTGATCCAGGATAGAATCAAAATCCCGGAGGGCCGCGGCATAGTTCCCATCGTCCATCTGCAGAATTCCGTACAACAGAATGAGCTGGGGAGCCGCTCCGTCGGTCCGCGCGGGGAGACTGTCCTCGACGGCAGCGCGATCCCCCGTCATCATCAGCACCTCCAGATAGTCGAGCAGTTCCTCAGCCGTCAGTTTTCCCTGCGAAAAGTCCTTTTTGAGCAGGTTTAAAACTTGACCGAACTCGCCGGTGACAGCACTCAGCTGAACCAGCTTGGGACGCAGCGAGTCATCCAGCGGATTCAGGGCGGCCGCCCGGCGGTAATACACGAGTGCGACCGGATAGTTCCGCTCCGATTCATAGATTTCGCCCAGCATCCGGCAGACGGTTTCGTTGGACGGATTATCCCTCAGCGACTTGATCAGCTTCGGCCGGGCCGCCTGATAGTCTCCGCGCTCATATAAACCGGTTGCCTCGTCGACAAGCCGAACCTCCTTGCGGCCCGACACGGCCAGGTCAATAAAAACCGAAATACAGCACACCGTAATCAGGATCACGGCACTCAACAGGATTTTTTTATGTTTGCTCATAAAACCATTTCGTTACAGCTATTGCGGGACCATTGCGGAAGAGCAGGCTAGAACCGGAGAGACGAATTGACAAACCAAAACACCATCCCCATATTCCGCTAACCGCAGGGAACCCCGCTATGAATCGCAGGAAAAACCGAACAAAAGCTGATACGGACGGCACATTGGAACCGGCTCTGCCGGAGACCCGGCGGCGCAATGCCGCGCTCATCACCGGCATCACCGCACTGGCCACCCTGCTTCATGCCGTTCTAAACCGCAGCCCGGCGGAAGCCTATGTGCTCTGGATCCTAGCCGCATTCATTTCCGCAACCGTCATTCGCGCCCGTAACCCGGCAAATAATCTGCGCATCGACCGGCTGACGGCGTGGACTGCACTTCTCTGTGCCGCGCTGATCGCCGCCCGCTTCCCGCAGGTGGCGGACGGGTGGATCGTATGGATCGGCATCGGCTCGCTCCTCGCGTGGTTCTGCGGAGCCGCCCTGGCCGCACGCCTTTCGGCGGCAACACTGCTCTTCACCGTCCTGGTCCCGTCCATCGGCTATTTTTACACCCTGCTGAGCTTTCCGCTCAGCCGAATCAGCACGGCACTTACCGTCGCGCTTCTCCGGCTCTTCGGGATTGCCAGCACCTTTGACAATGCCGTGATTTATCTTGGAGAAAAACAGATCGCGGTCACCGCCGCCTGCAGTGGAATCGACCTGCTGGCAGCCCTGCTACTGGTCGGTTGGCTGTTGGTGTATTTCCGGCACGACCGGTTCTGGTTACGGCTGACCCACTACCTGACACTGCTTCCCATTATCATTCTCTGCAATGCACTGCGGCTTGTCATCGTCATCCTCGCCTACAAAACCGTCGGCGAGGCCGCCTTCAACAACACGCTGCACAGCGCACTGGGTATCGGCGTTGTCATTTTTTCGTCGCTGCTGCTCTTTGCCGTCGGTTCGCTTTTCCCGGAGAGGCGCTCATGAAAAAATTCCGCTTCTGGCTGCTCATTCCCGCCCTGCTCCCGCTGTCCCTGAAAGCCAACTATCTTTGGCTCGCCTGGCGCACCTCGCCCCTGGACCGGCCGGACTGGATCCTGCTGCTCACCGCCGCAATCTTCGCCGCCGCCCGCCGCCGAACGCTCCGCGCGTGGAGCAACGGAGCCGACCTGCGCGGATTGATTCCTGCCGCCGCGTCCCTGCTGCTCTACATCGCATTCACCCTCAAACCGATCTCCACCCTTCAGGTGGCCGCCGGACTGGTCCTGTTCTTCAGCATGCTCTGGGTTCTCGGCGGACTCCGCCTTTTCTCCGGGTGCCTGCCGCTGCTCGCCATCTGCCTGCTCGCCTGCCCGTCCACCACCTACTGGATTGAGTTCTACCTGCGCGTCCTGCTCAGATCCGACCTGCTCGACGGCCGAGTTGCCAAGCTGTTCACCGCGTCTGCACTCGCCCTCTGGTTCGCACTCTCCAGCCGTCCCATCCGCCTGCAGACCGCCGCCTATCTGTGCGGCACTGCCGCACTGTGCGCCCTGCTCGTCCTGCGCACCAGCCGGCCGCTCTACGGCAACCCGCTCATCCCCGACTTCAACGCCATTCAGGTTGGCTCCTGTCTCGCCTCCTCCATTTCGCCGACCGCCCAGGAAAAAAGCTTCTTTGCCGGGAACCGCCTCATTAAAACCGCCTATTACGGAGAGCACGGCGAAGCCTTCCACCTGCTTTCTGTCGAAATCACCGACGATATCCATAAGCTTCACCCGACCGAACTCTGCCTCAGAAGCAAAAAAACCGTCATTCGCGACCTGCACGAAAAAACCTTCACAGCCGGCAGCGGGCGCCGCCTCGCGCTGCAGGAACTCGTTGCCGTCCGAAACGGAAACCGCTACCTCATCTACACCTGGTACACCGGTCCCAACTGGTCTACGGGCAGCTTTATCGCCTTTCGGAAAAACTGGGCGAAGGACGAATCCTGGCGTTCATTCCAGCTGCTCACGGAAATCACCGAAACCCGCGACGCCGCCGAAAAGCGCCTGAACACGTTCCTTAAACAGCTGCTCGTCACGCCGGACACCGATTGATTTTTCCAAGGATTGGAAACGCGCGGGTAAGGCTTCCTGTGCATGCGAGCCGGCGCTCTGCGTGCAGCCTGCTGAGCAGTCTTCTCGAAAATTCAGATGCCGAAAAAGGAGGTGCCAAGGGCACGGAGAGCTTTTTCGCGGTCCACGTCTTTCACGGCGAACATCATGCTGATTTCCGATGCGCCCTGGTTGATCATTTCCAGATTGACCCCGGACCCCGCCATCGCCTGTGTCGCCTTGGCCGCCATACCTGGCGTGTACTGCATTCCCTCGCCGACAATCATGATCAGGGACAGCCCGTGTTCGATGTTCACCGCATCCGGCTTCAGCTCCGACAGAATCCGATCTGTCACTTTCTGAGCTTTTTCGGACGACAGATTTTTTGAAGCCAGAATCACGGAAATGTTGTCGATCCCTGACGGTGTGTGCTCAAACGGGATTTTTTCGTCTTCCAGAATCTGAAGCAGCCGGCGTCCGAATCCGATTTCACGGTTCATCATATATTTATCAATATAAATGGAACAGAAGCCCGGAGCACTGGAAATGCCAACGACGGTCTGTTTGTTCGGAGTTCGTTTCGGCACCACCAGGGTTCCGGGAGCGGACGGGTTGTTGGTGTTTTTGATACAGATCGGAATGTTCGCCTTCACAGCGGGAACGATCGCTTCGTCGTGAAACACCCCGAACCCGGCATACGACAGTTCGCGCATTTCCCGATAGGTCATGCAGTCAATGGCCGGCGGATTCTCGATAATCCGCGGATCCATTGCACAGACGGAATCGACATCCGTGAAATTTTCATAAACGTCGGCGTTCACGGCCGCGGCGAGGATCGCACCCGTAATATCCGACCCGCCGCGCGGGAACGTTGCCACGGCACCGCTTTTGGTCACGCCGAAGAACCCGGGAAAAATCACGATTTCTTTCGAATCTTTCAGGGTCGCCAGTTTCGAATAGGATTCCTCGAGCACCTGCGCATTGCCGAAATCGTCGCTCAGCAGCATGCCCGCATCGCCGGGATTCGTATAGACAGCCGGGAACCCGGCTTTTGTAAACGCTTCGGCAATCACGCGGGCATTGCAGTCTTCACCGGCGGCCTTCATGGCATCCATGAACTGGGCATTGTCGGAGCCTCGACCGACAATCCGTCCGCGCAGATCGGCCTCGATGGTGACAATCACTTCTTCTGAAAGGTTCAGGTCACGCTGGATTTCAGCGTAGCGTTCGACAACGGCTTTCAGTGCCTCTTCGTATCCGCCATCGGCCAGCACAGTCTCCGCCAGCGCAATCAGAAGATCGGTAACCTTCGTATCGCCCCTGGTTCGTTTGCCGGGCGCGGAAACCACCACCATGCGGCGGTCCGCATCTGCGGTTACGATTTGAATGACTTTAGAAATCTGCTCTGCGTTTGCAACCGACGAACCGCCGAATTTCACCACTTTCATTTTATTCAAAATCCTCAATCGCCATCCGGACGGGTTTGCCGTCCACAACATTCAGTTGTTCAATTTCTTCCATTGCCACTGCAAAATTCTTCTCGAGCGCCTTGTGCGTCAGGAACACTACCGGTACCTGACCGCCGGCATTCTGTTCTTTCTGAATAATCGATGCGATGCTGATGCCGTTCTTGCCGAGCACATGCGCCACCTGGGCAATCACGTCCGGCTGGTCCTTCAGCGATAGACGCAAATAGCAGCGAATCGAAATATCTTCTGCGCCGCGCACAGTCAGCGCCTCGTGCTTCAGCAGCCAGTCGCTGCACCCGCCCTTGCCCGCGGAGGCCTCCATAATATCGCCGATCACCGCGCTGGCGGTCGGCAGTCGGCCGGCGCCGCGGCCGTAATAGAGCGTATCCCCGACAACGTCACCCTCAATAAACACCGCATTGAACGAATCGTTCACGGAAGCCAGCAGGTGTTTGATCGGAACCAGCGAAGGCTCCACGCGCATTTCGACCGCACCGCCCACTTCGCGAATCACCGCCAGCAGTTTGATGCGGTAACCCAGCTCCGCCGCATAGGCGATTTCGCGGTGCGACAGCCCGCGGATTCCCTCCAGCGTAAAGGCATCCATCGGCACCGGCGCCCCATAAGCCAGAGACGCCAGCACCACCGCCTTGTGTGCCGTGTCGATACCATCGATATCCAGATCCGGCGGCGTCTCGGCATAGCCGAGTTTCTGGGCATCGGCCAGCACCGTATCAAAGTCAAGGCCTTCGCGCTCCATGCGGGTCAGGATGTAGTTGCAGGTTCCGTTCAGGATCCCGTACATGCTCTTGATCCGGTTACCGACCAGTCCGTCCTTCAGCGCGCGAAGCACGGGAATGCCGCCGCCCACGCTGGCTTCGAAGTAGAGCCCCGCCCCGCTCTTTGCGGAGGCTTCGAACAGCTCGCGCCCGGCCTCCGCCAGTAGCGCCTTGTTCGCCGTCACAACCGACTTGCCGTTTTCGAGCGCGCGCAGCACAAATTTCTTCGCGACCGTCAGCCCGCCGATCAGTTCGACGATAATGTCAATTTCCGGATCATCAATCACCGCCAGCGCATCGGTCGTCAGAACGGAGGGGTCCACCTTGACGCCGCGATCGGTGGTGGTATCGAGGTCGGCGATTTTTCCAATCATTGGAAAAATCCCGGTTCGCTGAGCCATCAGCTCACCGTTTTTTAAAATTCCTTCGACCACGCCCGCGCCGACCGTGCCGAATCCCAGAATACCGATCTTCACCTGTTTCATAAAAATCCCCGTTTTGACAAAGCGCGAACTTTACCGCAAACCGGCCCAACCTCAAGGCGAAAGCCCCGTTTTCCAATGGTTGGAAGATCGATAAGACTGAATTTTACAATTTTCACCCGCATCAGCATTCCCAAGTGGAACAGGCCGGCAAGTACGATGAGCGCCATCAGAGCTTTCGGAACTACCGGAAAGAGTTCGACGACATGCTGCGGTTCCTCGACCGCGAACTGTCCCTGATCGATTTGGGATGCGGCACCGGCGCCGCGTCCATTCTGGCCGCCGAACGGTTCAAAACCGTCTATATGGTTGATGTGTCCGATGTGATGATCGAACACCGGTGAAAAGTTTCAATCCGCCGACGGATTTGTCAGCGAATACGCCTGCCGCAAACTCAGTGCCTGAATGCCGGAATATAGAACGGCCGAAAACCCCGCTCCAGCAGCAGGGAAAACCGACCGAGCAGAACGGCATACTGGGAGTTGCAGCTTGCACAGGAATAGCCGCGGGAAAACGGCACGACTTTCCAGTTTCCCGACAGCTCGGTCCGGTGGCGATGAGTCGATCCGCAGTGCGGACACGTTTTCATTGACATTTTTGGGCGATCAATCATCTTCTCGTCTCCTGTTTTCGGAACAGTGAACTCTTTTTCTGTTACAGGAGTGCCACCCGGCGGCTATAAGCCGGTGAATTTTTAATGAGCGGAATATCTGAATAGAAAGAGTGTTCAATTATGGCCGGAGAATACGTTTACAATCTTCAGAACCTGACCAAACAGCACAACAAAACCACGGTGCTCGACGAGGTAACCCTCGCTTTCTTTTTCGGCGCAAAGATCGGGGTGATCGGCGGCAACGGCGCCGGAAAATCGTCGCTGCTGCGCATTATGGCGGGTGTCGACACGGAATACATGGGCCAGGTGAACATCGCCAAGCGCGCGCGCATCGGCTACCTCGCCCAGGAACCGCAGCTCGACAACAGCAAGACGGTGATGGAAAACGTGATGGAAGGCGTCGCCGAAGCCCAGGCCATGCTCAACCGCTACGATGAAATCTGGGAGCTGCTTGCCGGCGAAGTGTCCGACGAGGAATCTGAAAAGCTGAATGACGAAGTCGCTGCATTGCAGGACATCATCGACACGCAGGATCTCTGGAACCTCGACCACACCGTTGAAATGGCGATGGATGCCCTGCGCCTGCCGCCCGGTGACAGCGCCGTCGATAAACTGTCCGGCGGTGAGAAACGCCGCGTTGCGCTCTGCCGCCTGCTGATTTCCAACCCCGACGTGCTGCTACTCGACGAACCGACCAACCACCTCGATGCCGAGTCGGTCGCGTGGCTGGAGGAATACCTGAAGCGCTTTGCCGGCACGCTGATTGTGATCACGCACGACCGTTACTTCCTGAACAACGTGACGGAATGGATTCTGGAACTCGATGCCGGGCGCGCCTTCCCCTACAAGGGCAATTACGAGGCGTGGCTGGAGCAGAAGCAGCAGATGCTGGCGATGCAGAACAAACAGGCCGCATCGCGCAGCAAGCTGCTGGCCCGCGAGCTCGAGTGGGTGCGTGCCAATCCGTCCGGCCGCCGCGCCAAGAGCCAGGCCCGCCTGAAAAACTATGAGAAGCTCGCCGCGCAGGAAATCGACACGCGCGAAGAAAATGTCGAGATCCAGATTCCGTCGGGCGAGCGGCTCGGGAATCTTGTGGTACGCGCCAACGGACTCACCAAAAACTATGGCGAGCGCGTCATCATGGAAAACGTCAGCTTCGATCTGCCGCCCGGCGGCATTGTCGGTGTTATCGGTGCCAACGGTGCGGGGAAAACCACTCTATTCCGAATGATCACCGGACAGGAGCAACCGACGGCCGGCACGCTGGAAGTCGGTCCGACGGTTCATGTTTCCTACGTCGACCAGTCGCGCGACGAGCTCGACCCCGACAAGTCGGTTTTCGAGGAAATCTGCCGCAGCAACGAATGGGTTGATCTCGGCGATAAGCGGCTGAACGGCCGCGCCTACTGCGGCAAGTTCAACTTCAAGGGCGGCGACCAACAGAAAAAGGTCGGCATGCTCTCCGGCGGTGAACGCAACCGTGTGCATATGGCCAAGCTGCTGCAGCGCGCCGGCAACCTGCTGCTGCTCGACGAACCGACCAACGACCTCGATGTGACGACGCTGCGCGCGCTGGAAGAAGCGCTGCTGAGCTTCGGCGGCTGCGCGGTCGTCGTCAGCCATGACCGCTGGTTCCTCGACCGCATCGCGACGCACATTCTGGCGTTTGAAGGCGACAGCAAGGTAACGTGGTTTGAAGGCAATTACGAAGCCTATCACGAGCAGCGCCGCAAGCTGCTCGGCGACGAAGCCGACAAGCCTCATCGCATCAAGTTCCGGCCGGTCAGCCACAAATAAGACCGGCCATCAGGGCTTTTCGGGATTTTTCATTCCCGGATGAAACAGATATTCAAGGCCGTTGGCTTTGATCGTATAGACGGTTTCGAGCATCCGGCCGAGTTCTCCTTTCGGGAAGCCCTTCTGCTTCATCCAGACAACGTACGGCTCGGGCAGATCCACGAGCCGCCGCCCGGCGTATTTGCCGAACGGCATGACAGCGTTCGCCAGCTTTACGAATGCACCCTGATCCGGTTGAAGTTCTTCACTCATGGCCGGAGTGTTTTCCATTCGAACGAAACCGTAAACAAAAAACGCCGGGCAGATCCCGACGTTTCCAAGGTTTGGAAAAACGCCCCGCAGCGCGCTGCGGGGCGGGTTCCGGCGGGTGTTCGATCAGAATTTTCCGCTGATGATTTCCTTTGCTTTACTGTCGAGGGCATCGGTCATGTACGCAATACCGGTTTCCTTTTCGGTTTCGCGGTTGGCGGCCATGAGGTCATCGCGAGAAAGTTCGCTGAGCGAGAATTTGCGCGCACCGGACATGAACTGCTGCAGCCCGCAGGCCAGCTTGTCGGCATAGCCGTACATGGCAACCGCGCCGAACGGAATGTTCTTCATTTCGTCCGCGCCGACTTTTTCTTTTACGGCTTCCCAGCCGGCAAAGATTTCCTCCGGATAGGTCCCGATGGAGGTGACGCTCGGCGGCAGGTCCTCCCAATGTCCGTGCAGATCCTCGCGTTTTTCCGGCTGGAAGACGCCCTGGATATTGCTTCCGAGATAGCCCGGAATCATCGGGGCACGTCCCATGCAGACCAGCTTTGCATACGGGGCACCCAGCGCGAGGGCCTTGAACAGATGGTCTTCGCGGGCGAACCCGCCGGCGAAGGAAATATCCGGCACGCGCACGCCCTGCTTTTCGAGCAGTGTACAGTATTCGTAGGCTTTTGCGTGCAGCGGAAGAGAAGGCACGCCCCAGCTGTCCATCATGTTCCAAGGGCTCATGCCGGTTCCGCCGCCCGCGCCGTCGATGGTGAGCAGGTCAAGCTCCGCATCGGCCGCCAGGCGGATCGCCATGGCGAGCGCTTCCATGCCATACGCGCCGGTCTTGAGCGAAATCCGCTTGTAGCCGAGCTTCCGCAGATAAGCGATGGCGCCCATGAATTCCTCCTGAACCCGCGCGGAGCTGTCGAGATTCGTCGAGCCGAGGCGGCTGTGGCGCGCGAAAGATTTGACAGCCCGGTTTTTGAAGGCTTCCTGCACAATCGGATCCGTCGGGTCGGGGTCGACAATGTAACCGCGGTTTTTCAGGAACTGTGCATATTCAATGGAGGAAACCTGGATTTCGCCGCCGATGTCTTTGGCGCCCTGTCCCCATTTCAGTTCGAGAATGATTTTGTCGCCGTACTTTTTGATCAGATATTCAGCGACGCCGTTGCGGGTATCTTCAACGTTCATCTGAACGATGATGGCTCCGTAGCCGTCGTAGTACCGCATGAAGACATTGATCCGCCGGTCAAGCTCCGGGGCGTCGGTGATGCCGCCTTTTTCCAGGGTCGACCTGCGGTCCACGCCCACGACATTTTCGCCCACAACGATCGGGAACCCGCACAGCGCGGCGCCGGCGGCAAACGAATCCCAGTAATGCGCGGCGATAAAGGTGGAGCCCAGCGCACCGGTCATCATCGGCACGCGGCATTTGGTTTTGATTTCGCGGCCGAATGACGTTTCGATGTTGACGTTCGGAAAGATGCAGTCGTCCGGATCGCTGGACAGCCCGGCCGACAGACCGTTCGCGCCGTAAGCATATCCCTGAATCCGCAGCGCATGATAGCCGACACCGAGCGAGGTGACGTTGGCAGATCCGGCGGTTGTGAGCGGGTAGTCGCGCGGATAAAGCAGCTTGCGGCCGACCAGGCTCGACATCCACGTCTCGCATTTGCCTTTGCAGTCCGACCGGCACAGGGTGCATAAACCCGATTCGCACGGCACACCGCGGTTCACGGTTCCCAGGGCATCATTGTTTTTCGTCCATTGAATCATCAGTGTCCTCCGCAATTTATGGTCTCACATGCGGCATTTAAATGCCGGTAAAGTTAGGTGACTTTATATAAACACACTTTTTTATTCGATTTAGACTTCATCTAATAAAATTATTCCGGCAATTTTGCCGTATAAATAAGGGACTCTCATGGAAAAACGCGAACGAAAACGACTAGCCGTACTCGATGTTCTCAGCGCAAACGAACGTCCGCTGGGCAGTTCGAAAATTACAGATATTCTTACGGCGCAGGGCGTTGAAATCTCGGAACGGACAGTACGTCTTTACCTCGAGGAACTGGACTCCATGGGCCTGACCGAAAACCTCGGGCGGCGCGGTCGGCGGATCACCGAAACCGGCATGAGCGAGGCAGACGCCGCCCGGGTGCTTGAGCGCGTCGGGTTTTTATCCGGCAAAATTGACACAATGGCCTACCGCGTCAGTTTTGATCCGGATCTCTGCAAGGGACAGGTCGTCCTGAATCTGTCGCTTGTTCACCCGTCGGACATCACAACCGACCGGCGGCGGCTGATCAGCAAAGTGTTTGCCAAGGGCTATGCCATGGGAAAAATGATGGCGCTGTTCCGTCCCGGCGAAACGTTCTGCGGCACCCTGATTCCTGAAGGCATGGTCGGCATTGGAACCGTCTGTTCGGTCACTCTCAACGGCGTGCTGCTTCGGCACGGCGTGCCGACTGTATCACGGTTCGGCGGACTGCTTGAACTGCGCAGCGGGCGCCCCACCCGCTTTGTCGAACTGATTAATTATGACGGCACCAGCATTGATCCGCTTGAGGTTTTCATTCGCAGCGGCATGGCCGACTATGTCGGAGCGGTAACGACCGGAGACGGGCGCATCGGCGCCAGTTTCCGCGAATTCCCGGCCGAAAGCATCAATACGGTACACGCCGTCGCCGGCCGGCTGGAAGAGACCGGACTCGGCAGCCTGCTCTGCCTGGGCAATCCCGGACAGGCCATCTATGGAGTTCCCGTCGGCCCGCAGCGCGCCGGAGCGGTCATTATCGGCGGACTCAATCCAATGTCGATTTTTGAAGAGACCGGTCTGCGCGTACAGTCGCGCGCGCTGTCCGGCCTGATCGACTTTCGCCGGCTCTTTCATTATTCCGAATTCCGCGAACGACTCGAAGCGGTTTAGGCTACCAAAACCAATAGGCGCCGGTCTGGACGGCGTACCAGCCGAGCAGCCCGTTAGTGAGTGCGTGGGCCCAGATGGCGGCCCAGATGTCGCGGGTGCGGACCATCAGCCACGTGTAGAGTAGTCCGCAGAGAAAGCCCATCAGCCATTCATTGTGCTCCAGCGCAAAGATCACGGAAACCAGGATGCACATTTTCACGTCCATACGGCCGATGTCTTTTTTGAAGAACGGACTGCCCTGCATCCAGCGATAGACGAAGCCACGGAACATAAATTCCTCAATGGCTCCAATTATAAGGGTTGTGCCGAACATGTGAATCCAGAACAGCGGCCAGCCGGTCGTGCGCGGATCATAGTGATAAAGTCCGTTCGTCCCCATCTCCAGCGGCTCGCGCAACTTGCCGATGCGGGTGAGTTGCACAAACCAGCGTTCATAGAATTCGCTGAGTTTCGGACAGGCACTCTTAACAAATTCAGACTCAAGCCCGACCCAAAACACAAAAACCAGCACGCCGACCGCCAGCGCGAGCGGCAGGCTTTTGAGCTTCGGCCGCTCGTACCACTGCCACGGACGGAAAATCAGAAGGAGAATCAGTCCGCCGATTGTCTGGATGGCGTAACGGGTTCCGGAAGGATCGCCGAGCAGGCTCATCATCAGAAGCCAGGCCATGAACGGCACGGTATGCGCCCAAACAGCCTTTGAATTTTCTTTATCGAGTTCCGGCGTCCAATCGGGTTTTGGTTTGGCAGACATGCGGCAAAAATTACCTGAAGGCAACGGCTGCGAAAAGAAAAAATACTGCCGCCGGATTTCCCGGATTTTAGGGATTGCCTGATTTTTCCAAACATTGGAAAATCTTTTTTATCAAACGCTAACTGAAATCTAACAGAAAGCCGCTCACGGGTCGGCGGACGGTTACGGTAAGCTGGATTTTCCAAACATTGGAACAGATATGAATCAGGAAAAAAATCTGAAGGCCGTCATCGATATCGGCGCTACCGCCGCCCGGTTGGTAATTGCCGAAACGGACGGTGACAAATCGCTTCGATCCCTGGAATTTCTGGAACAGAATGTGAATCTTGGGCGTGACGTGTTCAGCAGCGGAAAAATCGGACGGGAAACCATCGAGTCCTGCGTGAAGGTCTGCCGCGACTTCAGCGAAATGCTTCGGGAATACCGGATTTCCGATCCGTCGGCTATCCGCGCAGTGGCGACCAGCGCGGTTGCCGAAGCCTCGAACACCGACGTTTTCCTCGACCGGATTTTCATGGCGACCGGCATCAGCATCGACGTGCTCGATACGGCAGCCATCACGCGCCTGATCTATTCCGGGATTCTTCCGTTGCTGCAGGCGGAACCGCTCCTGCGCAAAGGCAACCTGCTGGTGATTGAGGTCGGCGGCGGCAATACGTCGGCCATCGGCCTGCGCGACGGAACGGTTCTGTTCGCCCACACCTACCGCTTCGGCTCCTTCCGCACCCACGAAATGCTGGAAGACGTTCACCTGCCCGCCGCCCGCTTCCGGGATCTGACGGAAAACGAAATCCGCTCGGGCATCCGGCCGATCATCGAAAATTTTTCCGGCGAAAAAGAGGTGAGAATCCTGGTACTGGGCGGCGACGCGCGGCTCGCAGCCGACCGGATCAAGCCCGGATGGAACAAGAAACTATCAACCACGCTTCGGCTTTCCGCACTGGAGCGCTTCACGGATGAGGTGCTGGAAATCCAGTCGGAGGAACTGGTTCGTGAATACGGGCTTTCGTTTTCGGCGGCGGACTCGCTGGGCCCCGCCCTGCTGGTGATCCAGAACCTGGCGAAAATGCTGCACTGCAACACAGTCCATATCGGCAGTTCGACGATGCGTGACGGCCTGCTGCGCGAAATGGCGGCCGGCGGCGTATGGGACGAACGGTTCATTAAACAGATTATTCATTCCGCCACGGAAACCGGCCGTCACTACCGGTTCGACCAGAATCATGCGGAAAACGTCGCCGCCAACGCCCGCATCATGTTCCGCGTGATGCAGAGCGAGCACAAGATGCTTCCGCGCTACGAAACCGTTCTGGCTGTCGCGGCGCTGCTCCATGACGTCGGCACCTTCATCAGCAACCGCAGCCACCACAAGCACAGCGGTTACCTGATTCAGCACAGCGACATTTTCGGACTGAGCAAGCACGACCTGACCATCGCTGCCCTCACTGCCCGCTACCATCGCAAAGCGACGCCGAAATCAACCCATTCCGACTACACCGCTCTGTCGCGAATCGACCGGCTGCGCGTCAGCAAACTGGCCGCAATCCTGCGTACCGCCGACGCACTCGACCGCGGCCACACCCAGCGTATCCGCAACCCGAAAATCGAACTGCTCCCGGACCGCCTGCAGATCGGCGTTTCGAATCCCGGCGCCTGCGCCGTCGAGGAAATCGCCCTCAAGGAAAAGTCGGACCTTTTTGAACAGGTCTACGGGAAACGTGTTGTGCTGACAAAAAGCCGTTCCAAACAGAAATAAGTATTATGCATCCAGTCAAAGAAAAGTTTTTCAACCGCGAACTGAGCTGGCTCAACTTCAATAAGCGGGTGCTGGAAGAAGCCAGAGACGGGCAGAATCCGCCGCTGGAACAGCTCAAGTTTCTGGCGATCACCGCCTCCAATCTCGATGAATTTTTCATGGTGCGCGTCGGCGGCCTGCAGCTGCTTCGCAAGTCCGGCAAGCGAAAAACAGATCCGTCCGGCATGACGCCGCGCATGCAGCTGGACGCCGTGCGCAAACGCGCCCGGCAGATGATTGACGAACAGTATGACTGCTACCGGAACCGGATCGAACCGGCACTGACCGCCGGCGGGATCTGCCGGATTCTGCCGGGCACGCTCAGTGTCGAACAGGAGGCCGCCCTGAGCCGTCTGATGACGGATGAAATCGAGCCGGTGATCACCCCGACAGCACTGGCCGCCAACGCACCGATACCCACCCTGAAAGGACTTGCGCTCTACCTGCTCGTCCGCCTTGCCCCGGAAGACGAAGAATCCGACTCATATGCGGTTCTTCCTCTCGGGCGGCCGTTTGACCGCTTTCTCGTGCTACCTGCCGAAAACGGCTATGCCTTTATTCTGATCGAAGACGCGGTTCGGATGTTTGCGCACCGCTGGTTCAGCGGCCGTAAAATTTTGGAGTGTGCGGCATTCCGCATTACTCGTAACGCGGACATCGCCCTGCAGGAGGATGAAGCCTCGGACTTGCTCACCGGAATGACATCAGTGCTGGAAGAACGACGCTGGAGCTGCTGTGTGCGGATCGAGCTGGAGGCTTCCGCCTCGCGGGCCGTGCAATCGTTCCTGTGCGGGCTGCTGGAAACCGAACCGGCCGACCTGTTTCGCATCAACGGCCCGCTCAACCTGAAGGATTTCATGGCGTTCTCCCGGCTGGATGGATTCAACGCGCTGAAAGCGGAAGACTGGTATCCACAGCCGTCGCCGCAGATCGACCGGCACCTGCCGATGATCTCGCAGATCGCGGCCAAAGACATTCTGCTCTACCATCCATACGAAAGTTTTGACCCGGTGGTCCGCCTGGTTCAGGAGGCGGCCGCCGATCCGGCAGTCCTGGCGATCAAACAGGTGCTCTACCGCACCAGCTCCGACAGTCCGATCATCGAAGCGCTTTCCGACGCCGCGGAAGCCGGAAAATCCGTCACCGTGCTCGTTGAACTCAAAGCCCGCTTCGATGAAGAACGTAATATTTCCTGGGCACAGAAACTGGAGCAGGCGGGCGTACAGGTGGTGTACGGCGTCCAGCGGCTCAAGACGCACGCCAAGGTCTGCCTCATTGTGCGGCGCGAACCACAGGGCATCGTGCGCTACGTTCATTACGGAACCGGCAACTACAACGATGCTACGGCACGGCTCTACAGCGACATCAGCCTGATGACCTGCACCGAGGATTTCGGTGCCGACGCCTCCGCCTTTTTCAACGCGGTCTGCGGCTGGTCACAGCCGTCCGGCCTGCGCCGGATTTTCATGGCGCCGATGGGCATTCGCGACAAGCTCATCGAGCTGATCGACGGAGAAATTGAGCGCAGCCGCCAGAAGCAGAAAGCCATCATCCTGCTGAAGATGAACTCCCTGGTCGATGGACTGCTGATCGAAAAGCTTTATGAAGCCTCGCGGGCAGGTGTTAAAATCCGGATCAACGTGCGCGGCATCTGCTGCCTGCGGCCGGACAAAAACATTACGGTCATCAGCATCGTCGGGCGCTATCTTGAACACGCGCGGATCTTTTATTTCTATCGCGGCGGCGAAGAGAAGATTTTCATCTCCAGCGCCGACTGGATGCCGCGCAATCTTGACCGGCGCGTCGAGCTGATGGTTCCGGTTGAGGACCGGGCGGCCCGGCGGCGACTGATCGATATTCTCAAGACACACTGCGCCGACACCGTCAAAAGCTGGACCCTGCTCGCCGACGGCAGTTATGTGCGCACGGCCCTGCTGCCCGGCAAAAATAAAAAGATGAACAGCCAGCAGTTTTTCTACGAACAGGCCTGCACAGCCATTCGCGAAGCCGCCCGCTTGTCGCGCACCACGCTGCGCCCGCACCGCCCGGCTAAACGAAAGTGAAACGCTTCGCCTTTTGAATTGTCACCTCTCTGCTCGACGCCTACTCTGAGCAAAACGAAAGGAAAACCATGGCGGCCAACCAAACCCGATGCATTGGAATTCTCACCTCCGGCGGCGACTGTCCCGGCCTGAATGCCGCCATTCGTGGCGTCGCCAAGGCCGCGCTGCACAACGGCACCAAAGTCATCGGCATTCAGGACGGATTCCGCGGACTCGTTGAGAATCGTACAATCCCGCTGGACGACGCCAACGTCAGCGGAATTCTAACGCACGGAGGAACGTTCCTGGGCTCCAGTCGCGACAAGCCGCACAAGATGCGCATGGGCGATAAGATAATGGACATGACCGATGTTGCTGTTGCCAACGTGAATAAACTGCACATCGACTGCCTTGTCTGCCTCGGCGGAAACGGGACGCAGAAAAATGCCATGCGATTGCACGAAAAAGGCAAAATTAA
>JBFWJN010000018.1:0-23726 GCA_050253185.1 Kiritimatiellales bacterium
GGCGTGTTTTTTTCAGAAGTACGGATTACGCCGATACCGCTGTTGTTCAGAACGGCGGAAACCACACCGACAGAGCAGGGAACCTTTGCCGCAACCATTTGCAGAGATACTTTTTTTCGCATGAAAAAAAGTATATAGAGAAAAAAAGACGTTTATTGAAGCAGATTCAGGCGCCGGATTCTCGCTGCGGTTCATTAAAGATGCTGTCGACCCTGAAGGGCGCGCTGGAGTGTGGTGGCGTCGGCGTATTCGATCGCGCTGCCGGAGGGCAGTCCGAACGCCAGACGGGAAACGCTGACGCCGCGGCTGGACAGAACTTCCGCGAGATAGCTGGCCGTCGCATCGCTTTCCACATCGGTGCCAAGCGCAATAATGACTTCCTGGATATTCTCCGGCTGAAGGCGTGCCAGCAGTTCGCTGACCCGCAGTTCGCCGACTCCTTTGCCGAGTGCCGGAGAAAGGTGTCCGCTGAGCACATGGTAGCGCCCTGTGAATCCGCCGGAGTTTTCCAGTTTCATGATATCGCCGGGGCTTTCAACGATACAGAGCTGCCCATTGGCCCGCCGTCCATCCGTGCAGAGCGAGCACGGGTTCTGCCGGGTGACCGTAATGCCGCCGCACAGCGAACAGCTGCCGATCTGCTCGTCGGCGGCGAGCAGGGCATCTGCGAGTCGCCGGGAGAGTCCGTTACGGTTCTGCACGAGAGCGAAGGCCATTCGCTCGGCGGAACGTTTTCCAATGCCTGGAAGTTTTTCCAGGGCCGCGACCAAATCATCTAATGGAAGCAGGTGCTGCATAGGGAAATGACGAGGTGAGTGATTGAAAAAATGGAAGACCAGAAGAATGAGGAGATCATTCGTTCTCCCAGTCTTCGTTTACTAAAACGGAAGTTTCATTCCGTCCGTCAGGCTTTTCATATTATTGGCTGCTTCAGCCTGGGCAAGATTCAGGACGCCTTTAAAGGCATCGAGCACGGCGCTTTCAATTTTTTTGGCATTGCCGGAGGCAATGAGTTCCGGATCAATCGTGATGCTGTGCGGTTTCATGTCGCAGCTCATCTTGACGGTAACCTGTCCGCCGTTGCTGGAAAATTCGACTTTTTTCGAAGACAGCTGCTTCTGAATTTTTTTCATCTGAGCAACCTGCTTCATCATTTTCATCATGTCCATGGGAGATGTTCCTTTCTATTCCCGGATTTCAATGATTTCACCGCTGAAGGCCTCAAGGACGCTTCGTACGGTTGGATTCTGATAGTATTTCTGTTTATCCGTTCCCCCTGAGGGCGAATCGGCATTCCGACCGGTTGCAACTACACTGAATTCGGCCGAGACCGGACGTTTCAGGAAAGCGCTCAGAGTTTTCTGGATTAACGAAAGAGTTTTCGGATGTTCGAGGTTCGGACGTTCAGAGGCGAACTCCTGATCGATGCCGATGGTCACATGCGTTTCCGTAATGGTCAGCGGAACCGTGTCGGCGAGATAGTGACGGGTGTGCGGCAGAGCCTTGGCAATGTGATCAATAAGGCTGTTCCACGCGGGTTTCAGCCGTTCGAGATCGTCAGAGGACTTTTTTTTTACGTCGTAGGCATTTGCGCTGTCTTCGGAAACCGCAGTGACGGGCCGGCTTCTCAGGGCCGCCACCTGTTTCATCAGTTCATCCACAGTCGCCACGGTGGCGGCGCGCGAAGCGCGGATCAATGCCGCTTCGAGCATTGTCCGCTTGGAAAGCGCGTAGCGCATCCGTCCGTCCGCATCAATGAGCAGTTCGATGATCCGGAGCAGGCGTCCGTCCGAACTTTTCGCCGCCTGTTTTTTAAGCGAGTCGATCTGCGCTTCCGGCAGGTCGAAAGATGCGGTTTTCCCGCCGGCGTGCAGGACGATGAGCAGGTTGCGGAACTGATCGAGTAGTTCGAGCACGATGCGCTGCATGTCTTTGCCGCTTTCGTCGATCTTTGCGATGGTCCCGATAATTTCCGGAATATTGCCGTCGAGAATCGCATCGGCGAGCCCTTCAAGCTGGGCGCGGCTGATCAGCCCGAAAACGGAAAGCACGTCGCTCTCCTCAATGACTTTGCCGCGGAACGACACTAGCTGGTCGAGTGCACTTTCGGCGTCGCGCAGCCCGCCTTCGGCCCCACGGGCGATAGCGAGCAGGGCATCTTCACTGATCTGGATGCCTTCGGCTTCGGAAATCTTGCGGAGCTGTGCAGTGATGTCGGCTACGGAAATGCGGCGCAGGTCAAAACGTTGGCATCGCGAGAGAATCGTGGTGAGCACTTTCTGCGGCTCAGTGGTCGCGAAGAAAAACTTTACGTGCGGCGGCGGCTCTTCCAGCGTCTTGAGGATCGCATTGAACGCCTCGCGGGTGAGCATGTGCACTTCGTCGATGATGTAGATCTTAAACGGGCCGCGGACCGGCGCGTAGCGGACATTGTCACGGAGTTCCTGCACATCGGCAATCCCGCGGTTGGAGGCGCCGTCGATTTCGATCACGTCGAGGCTGCTGCCTTTCATGATTTCAGTACAGGAGTCGCAGGTATTGCACGGCTCAACGCCGTTGACCCGGTTCGGGCAGTTCAGGGCTTTTGCCAAAATGCGGGCGGTCGTGGTTTTGCCGGTTCCGCGCGGGCCGACGAAAAGATAGGCATGCGCCAGCCGGTCGTTGCGGATGGCGTTGTGCAGCGTCTGCGTGACGTGATCCTGGCCGACCACATCGGCGAATACCTGCGGCCGCCATTTCCGTGCTAATACTTCGTAACCCATAAGCTGGAAAACCTACCCGTCCGGCCGGGCGTTGGCAAGAGGCAAGGTCCGGATTGATAAAAATCTTGTCGCTCCCGGCGGGTTCATTTAGCCTTTCCATCAAATACGGGAGGCACTTATGCGGCTGAAATCGTTGGTTTTTCTGGTTCTGTTTGCGTTGGCGGGAACCCTTTGGGCGGAAAAAATCGCTGGGCATGAACTTTCTCAGGCGGAAGGAATCGTGCAGGACATGTCGTCCAAACTGAACCGCGGCTTGATGAATATCCTGACCGGCTGGTGCGAGATTCCGCGACAGATGATTATCGCCGGCCGCGACAAGGGCCTGCTGACGGTTATTCCGGTCGGAATTCCCGCCGGAGCGATCATGACCGTGGTCCGAACCGGAACCGGCGTGTTCGAAACCGTTTTCTTTTTTACGCCCGTCAACGATTCCTACGGTCCGCTCATCGATCCCGCCTACGTCTGGCAGAAAGCATCTGAATGAGGATTCTGCTCTGCAATGACGACGGCATCCACGCGCCCGGCATCTTTTCGCTTCACGGTGCGGTGAAAGATATCGGAGAAATACATGTGATTGCGCCGGATGCGGAGCGCAGCGCGGCCGGACACGCCATCACACTGGCCGACCCGATCAAAAGCACACCGGTCGAAAAGAAGGGCGAGTTCTTCGGGTACGGCATCGGCGGAACGCCGGCCGACTGCATCAAGCTGGCCGTTTGTGCCGTCATGCGCGACAACCCGCCGGACCTTGTGCTGAGCGGGATTAATCTCGGCTCCAACACCGGCATCAGCGTGATTTATTCCGGAACCGTTTCCGCCGCCACCGAGGCCGTGATTCTCGGCATTCCCGGCGTGGCATTCTCACTCTGCAGCTATGTCGATCCGGACTGGGATATGGCCGCGCGTGTCGCCCGCCAGATTACCGAACAGGTCATCGCCAATCCACTGCCCGCCGGTGTGCTGCTCAACGTCAATATGCCGAACCTGCCGTATGATCAGCTCAAGGGAATCAAAATCACGCGGATGGGCCGGTCGCGGTTTGTGGAGCAGTTTCATAAACGGCTCGATCCGCGCGGGCGGACCTATTACTGGCTTGACGGTGCGCTCGAAGTGCAGGACAGCGGCGATGATATCGACATCCATGCCGTGAGCGACGGCTACGTGTCCATCACGCCGATTCACCTCGATCTGACAGCCTACGACCACCTCAAAACCTTCCAGTATCTGGAAAAAACGCTCTGAGATTTTCCTGACATTGGAAAAAGTGCGCTGCGGGGTTGACTCCGTTTTGAATCCCGCTATTCTCTCCGTCTTCTTCGGGCAGTTAGCTCAGTTGGTTAGAGCATCTCGTTTACACCGAGAGGGTCGGGGGTTCGAATCCCTCACTGCCTACCAAAATTCCCGAACAGTTTTTCAGGGCAGAGGTCTGCCCGGATGATGTCGCGCGGAGTTTGACCGATCCGGATCCGGAAATTTGGTCGGAGCGACAAGATTTGAACTTGCGACCTCTACCACCCCAAGGTAGCGCTCTAGCCAGGCTGAGCTACGCCCCGTAAAGCGTGAGAAGCTATCACCAAAGCGCCGGACCGGTCAACGGCAAGTGTTGGTAAAATGGCATTTGTTTGCATCTGCAGTTTCGAACCCGGTTTTTACGCTGGCTGATCGGCGTTTTCTTGAGCATATTGCGCAGATGAATTTCTCGAATTTCGGAGTCCGGTTTACGCGAAAAGCCGGAATTACCCAACTGATGGATGACCTCGGCGATGCACTGTCCGACGGAAATATGCTGATGCTGGGCGGCGGCAACCCGGCGCATATTCCTGCTGTTCAGGCCCGGCTTCGCCAACGTATGGAGAAGATGCTTTTGACTCCGGGCGTTTTCGAGGCGGCGATTGGAAACTATGACGGATCTCGTGGCAATGTTGCATTTATTGATGCGCTGACCGGAATGCTGCGCGAAGCATTCGGATGGCGGATTGGACCGGAAAACATTGCGATTACCAACGGCAGTCAGAACGCATTTTTCTATCTGTTCAACCTGTTTGCCGGAGAAATGCCGGACGGCCGCCGAAAAAAGATTCTGTTCCCGCTGGCTCCGGAATATATCGGGTATGCTGATGCGGGACTGACGGACGACTTCTTTTCCGCTCAGCGCCCGGCGATTGAACTGCTCGACGACGGGCTGTTCAAATATCATGTTGATTTCCAATCCTTGGAAGTCGGCGACGATATCGGAGCCATTTGTGTCTCACGGCCGACGAATCCGACCGGCAATGTGCTGACCGATGAAGAAGTCCGTCACCTCGACGCATTGGCCCGCGAAAAAGATATTCCGCTGATCATTGATAATGCGTACGGCCTTCCGTTTCCCGACATCATTTACACAGAGGCAACCCCGCTCTGGAATCCGAACACGGTTGTCTGCATGAGCCTGTCCAAGCTCGGGCTGCCGAACCTGCGAACCGGAATTGTAATCGCACGAGAGGAAATCACATCGGCCATATCCGGCCTGAACGGCGTGCTGAATCTGGCTCCGGGAGGCTTCGGCGCGCAGCTGGCGCTAGACCTGATTCGAAGCCGTGAAATTCTTCAGTTCAGTCGCGAGGCAGTTCAGCCGTTTTATCAGCGCAAGGCGTTCCAGACCCTGGAACAGTTCCGCTCCGAGCTGGACGGCCTGCCGTGCCGCATTCACAAACCGGAGGGTGCAATCTTTCTGTGGCTGTGGCTGAAAGATCTGCCGTGTACCGCAGAAGAACTTTATGTTCGCCTCAAAGCCCGCGGCGTCATTGTTGTCCCCGGACATTATTTCTTCCCCGGTATGGAGAACGACGACTGGCGGCACAAGCACGAATGCATTCGGGTCACGTATGCCCAGAATGATGATGTTGTAGAACGGGGCGTACACATCATTGCGGATGAAATTCGGCGTCTTTATGCCTGATAAAATATCTTTTTCTAAAGCTCCGGATCGTTTAAACAGCGATGTATGGTTTGAACGGGCTGAATTTAAATTAAGGAGAAGGATATGAAAAAATTGCTGGTTGCATTTGTGCTGGTTTGCGGAATGTCTTTTGCACAAGCCGAGGTTTCCGGTTCATCACGGGCCGCCGCGGAAAAACTGCTTCAAGTGATGCATACCTCGGAAAACTTTAACGGGGCATTGGAGCAGGCTCTGGAAATGCAGCGAAACATCATTGATCAGGCGGATTTACCCGTCGAAAAAAAGGAACAGGCGCTGGCAGCGTGTGAAAAGTCCTGGAAGACGGTTCTTCAGAACTTTTCGTGGGAGAAGATGAACGGTCTGTTTGTCGACATTTACTCTCAAGTTTTTACAGAAGAGGAACTGAACGGCATCATTGCTTTCTATGAATCGCCGGCCGGTCAGAAGTTTATTGCAAAACAGCCGATGCTGATGCAGGTGACGATGCAGAAAATGCAGGGCGTCATGGGGAATATGATGAAAGCGATGCAGCAGGAAACAGAAGCCGTTATTGCCCAGATTCAGTCCGGCAAAGAGACGGCAGACGTGAATTAGAAGGTCTATGCAGATAAATTAAAACCCCGCTTTCCAAGGTTTGGAAAACGGGGGTTTTCTGTAGTCAATACACTGCGTTATCCACAGAGGGCAAGCAGTACACCGGCGGCTACAGCAGAGCCGATCACTCCGGCAACATTCGGACCCATGGCATGCATGAGCAGGAAGTTCTGCGGATTGGCTTCAAGGCCGACTTTGTTGGATACGCGGGCGGCCATCGGCACCGCCGATACGCCTGCGGAGCCGATGAGCGGATTGATCTGGTCTTTGCTGAACTTGTTCATCAGCTTGGCCAGCAGCACGCCGGCGGAGGTCCCGATGCAGAAGGCGATCAGGCCGAGGGCCAGAATGCCGAGTGTCTGTACATTCAGGAATTTTTCGGCGGCCAGTTTGGAGCCGACGGACAGGCCTAGCATGATGGTAACGATGTTGATCAGCGCGTTCTGTGCCGTATCGGACAGGCGATCGACAACGCAGGATTCCTTCATGAGGTTGCCGAGCATCAGCATCCCGATCAGCGGAGTGGCCGAGGGCAGCAGCAGGACGCAAAGCAGAAGTACCATCAGCGGGAAAATGATCTTTTCCACTTTGGATACGTGACGCAGCTGTTTCATCTCAATTTTGCGCTCTTCCTTGGTGGTCAGCAGCTTCATGATCGGCGGCTGGATGATCGGCACGAGCGCCATGTAGGAGTAGGCCGCAACAGCGATGGCTCCCAGCAGGTTCGGCGACAGGCGTGACGACAGGAAGATTGCAGTCGGGCCGTCGGCACCGCCGATGATTCCGATGGATGCGGCATCCTGCAGCGTGAACAGGCCGCCCATCAGCATGGCGCCCATCAGCGCGAAGAAAATACCGAACTGTGCGGCTCCGCCCAGAAGAGCGGTTTTCGGATTCGCAATCAGCGGTCCGAAGTCGGTCATGGCTCCCACGCCCATGAAGATGAGAAGCGGGAAAACGCCTGACTGTACGCCCACCGTATAGAAGTAGTACAGGAAGCCGGCGGGCTGTCCCGGAATCCCGGCTTCGGCAATCCCGGCGGCCGGAATGTTGGTGAGGATGGCACCGAATCCGATCGGCAGCAGCAGCAGCGGCTCAAATCCTTTGGCGATGGCCAGATAGATCAGCAGCAGGCCGACCAGAATCATAACGAACTGTCCGGCGCCTTCCGGGAGCAGACCTTTGTGATGGCCGGCTCCGGTCGCGATTTCATCAGCCAGCGCCGCATTCAGGCGGACGAGCGTGGCCTTGTCGGCACCGTATTTTTCCGCAAGGCCGATGAATTTCGGAACATTGTCCACATGGCCGGCGCTGATTTCCGCTTCGGCGGTTTTAATTGCGCCGCCGAGGTTATCCAGCCGTTTTTCTTCGGCCGTCCGCGGATAGATGAACCGGTAGATGCCGGTTTCTTTCCAGAGTTTTTTGAATCCGCCGATGACGGAAATATGTTTTTCCGCCTTCGGTGCAGTGACCGCACTGCTTTCATCCGCTGCCGCAACACCTGCGGTCAGCAGCGAGGCGAGGGCGATCAGCCCGAGTGTTTTCTTAATGGTAAACATGGGAAAGACTCTCCTTAGTTGATCGATGCCAGTTCCTGTCCGCCGCTGACCTGCTCGCCGACGGCAACGCCGACGGAGGAGACTGTTCCGGTGACCGGAGACTTGATTTCGACTTCCATTTTCATGGCTTCGAGAATAAGCAGCACATCGCCTTCGCTGACGGAATCGCCGTCCGCAATGTTGATCTTCATCACTTTGCCGGGCATCTGCGCCTTGACGATGGTGGAGTCGGCGGATTCATGGGCCACGCCGCCTTTTGACGGTGCTGCAGCAATGCCGTCGGCCACGGAGATGTCATAGCTCTTGCCGTTGACGGAAGCTTTGTCGCCTTTGACTTCCACGGCATATTTTTTGCCGTTGACCGTGACGGTGTATCCGCCGTCGCCGCCGGCAGCGCCTTTGTCTTCAGCCGGTTTGGACGCGCCTTTGCGCACGCCGTTGATCTTGGCGTTGCCGAGCAGGAAGTCGATGCCTTTCTGCTTGCAGGCTGCGGCGATGAAAATGTTTTCGTCGCTGAGGTCGGTGATGCCGGCGTCGGTGAGCAGTTTCTTCGCGGCATCGACCCCCTTGTTCGGATCCTTGTCGTTCAGGTCGACCGGGTTTTCAGTAGTGGGTTCAAGACCGAGCTTTTCGGACGCGATTTTGATGATTTCCGCATCGGGCTCGACCGGCGTTTTGCCGAAATAGCCGAGAACCATTTTTCCGTAGCCGTCGGCGATCTTTTCCCACGGGCCGAACATGACATTGTTGAAGGCCTGCTGGAAGTAGAACTGGGAAACCGGCGTAACGGAGGTTCCGAATCCGCCGCGGCGGACGACTTCGCCCATGGCGTGGATACAGGCTTCGTATTTATCCATAATGCCGTTGTCGCGCAGCATCTGGGTGTTGGCGGTCAGTGCACCGCCAGGCATCGGGGACCACGGAATCATCGGCTCAACGGCTTTGGCTTCTGGCGGCATGAAGTAGTCGGCCATGCATTCCTTGAAAACATTTTCGGCGTGCATCATTTTGTCGATGTCAACGTCGAGTTCGAAGTCCTCACCGCGCAGGGCGTGCCACAGGGTGGCGACGTCGGGCTGGCAGGTTCCGCCGGAGGCCGGGGCCATGGAGCAGTCGACCTGATCGGCGCCGGCCTTGATGGCCGCGATATAGCCGACGGTTCCGCATCCAGCCGTTTCGTGCGAGTGGAAGACGATCTTGCAGTCGGCCGGCAGGAGTTTGCGGGCCATGACGATGGTGTCGTAGACTTTCTTCGGAACGGAGGTTCCGGACGCATCCTTGAAGCAGACGCTGTCGAATGGAATGCCGGCATCGAGAATGCCCTGCAGGGTTTTCTGGTAGAATTCGACGGTGTGGGCGCCTTCGCAGCCCGGAGGCAGTTCCATCATCGTAACAACGACTTCGTGCCTGAGGCCGTGGGCCTTGATGGATCTGGCGGAGTCGATGAGGTTGTTGACATCGTTGAGGGCATCGAAGTTGCGGATGGTGGTGATGCCGTGCTTGGCGAACATTTTTGCGTGCAGATCGATGATGTCGCGGGACTGCGACTCGAGGCCGACCACGTTGATGCCGCGGGAGAGGGTCTGCAGATCGGCATCCGGGCCGGCGGCTTCGCGGAACTTATCCATCATGTCGAAGGCGCTTTCGTTGCAGTAGAAGAACGGAGCCTGAAACCGTGCACCGCCGCCTGCTTCGAAATGAGTCTGTCCGGCTTCCACACAGGCTTTGACGGCCGGCAGGAAGTCCTCGGTTAATACGCGCGCACCGTACACAGATTGGAATCCGTCGCGGAACGCCGTGTTCATAATATGAATAGTTTTCTTAGCCACTGTACCTCTCCCTTGGTTAATACCGTTTTAAAAAATTAAGCCCGTTTGGCGCGGATCGCGGCCAGCGCAACGGCAACTTCGATTCCGGCATCTGTTTTCGGAGCGGCCGCTTTCGGCTGTGCTTCCGGGAAAAGATGCGCGAATTTCATGAAAAATTTTGCGGTCAGCAGCATTGCGCCGACAAGCAGAATCAAGAAGGCGAACACCGTCGCCATGCCGATAACCAGTAAGACCAAACCCTGTTCCATTGTTCTTCCTTTGCTTTCCGGAATGATTAAAATAGCCTGCTTTGTACGGAAACCTTCCGATGCGTGCGAGCGAAAACAGAAAGAAAATTTGAAGTACAGGGTTGTATGGAATTTCACATTCAGTGGAAGGAACGCCTTCCTTCCACAAACACATTTTTAAAGGAGTTGGCGGCACAGAACAGACAAGTTCCGTCCGGCACGGTAGTTGCGGCCCGGGAACAGACGGCGGGCCGCGGGCGGATGGATCGCCGATGGCTTTCCGCCGCCGGGGAAAACCTGATGTTTTCCCTGTTTTTCGCTGATGATGTGGATGTCAACCAATGGCCGTCTTCCAGTATGGCCGCGGCCATTGCGGTGGCAGAACTTCTGCGCAGGGAGGGAGTTGAGGCTTCCCTGAAGTGGCCGAATGATGTGCTGGTGAACGGCCGCAAGATCTGCGGAATTCTTTCGGAACGCATTCCGCGGGGACTGATCATTGGAATCGGCCTGAACGTGAATATGCAGAACGCTCATCATATCGACCAGCCGGCCACCTCAATGCGAATGGAAACGGGCCGCCAGACCGATCCGGAGGAACTGCTTCCCCGCCTGCTGGGTCACCTGTCGGTTCGGCTCGAACAGTGGCGGCAAGGCGGATTTTCCAATATTCGGAAAGAATGGGAATCCTATGTTCCAACCCTTGGAAAAACGGTGACGGTGCGCGACGGACGGGTTCGGCGCAGCGGCATTCTTTCCGGATTCGGGGAGCACGGCGAACTGCTGCTGCGCGATGAGAACGGTACTGTCGACGTGATCTGGGCGGGAGATCTTTCCGCCTGACTCAGAACTGCTGAGAAAAATAGTAGAGCACGCCGGCGGCCAGTGCGATCCGGTAAACCCCGAAGGGGGCGAGGCCGTGTTTTGTCAGGTGGCCGATGAGAAAGCGTACGCTGAACGCCGCAACGATAGTGCTGATGATGATGCCGGTGAGCAGCGAGTCGAGTCCGACCGAAGCCGTTAGCGCGTCCCACTGTGTAACGGTTTTATAGAGCGTTGCCGCCGACAGCGTCGGCAGGGCCAGCAGAAAACTGAATTCCGCAGCGGCCACGAGGTTGAGCCCGACCGCCAGCCCGGCGAGAATCGTGACCATTGAACGCGAGGTTCCCGGCCACATGGCAAGGCACTGTGCACATCCGATGATGAGTGCGGAACGCAGGGTCAGGGAATGCAGGTCGCACAAGTGCTTTTCATCCCTGCGGTACAGTTTCGTGGTAAAAATCATCGCGACCCCGCCGACGGCCAGCGCAATGGCGACGGTGAGCGGACTGAACAGGTAACGTTCGATCAGATCGCTGGACAGCAGGCCGATGACTGCGGAAGGCATAAATGCGGCCATCAGGTTGATAAGCAGTTGAAGACCTTTCGAATCCCGGCCGATCAGTCCGAAGCACATTTCGCGGATTCGCCGGAAGTAAATGCCGACAACCGCAAGAATGGCTCCGATCTGGATGACGACGTTGAAAGCGTTCAGCGCCGGGTTGGGCTCCATGATCGGTCCCAGCGGCCCGCGGATCGCTTCGCCGTCCGCAGTATGGGCGAAGCCGCCGAGGTTCAGCGCATCGGCCGCAAGAATCAGATGACCGGTTGATGAAACCGGCAGGTATTCGGTCAGACCTTCGATGGTTCCGAGAATCATGGCCTGTGGCATGGTGATGCGGACCGGTTCGGGCTTTTCGGGCAGCGGTTCTCCGCGGACGGCGCAGCAGAGGCTGAAAATCAGAAGAACGGTTCGCAGGCTGGAGAGTCGGGACATCATCAT
Source organism: Kiritimatiellales bacterium (assembly GCA_050253185.1). Classification (GTDB taxonomy): domain Bacteria; phylum Verrucomicrobiota; class Kiritimatiellia; order Kiritimatiellales; family Tichowtungiaceae; genus Tichowtungia. The sequence continues at coordinate 11,732 of JBFWJN010000018.1, forward strand.
ATCTTGAAGCTTTCTTAAATTGCGCGGAGATCGTACAGATTTTCCAGGGTTTGGAAAATCTATTGCGATGCGAACTCCGTTTGGATCCAGTCCAGCAGTTCTGTTTTATCGGAAAAGCGGCCTTCGAGCTGGGCATCATAGGCCTTCTGAATCAGTCGGCCCATTTCCGGTCCGTCCGGCACGCCGATGGTTTTGAGGTCTTTGCCGGTAATCCATCGGGCCGGAAGCACCGGTTCATTTTTCATCTCTTCCAGTTTGTCCTGCAGGAAATAATAGTTGTCGAGAATACGATGGCTTCCTTCGCAGTCGACGCGATGCAGTTCGAGTTCTAGGTCGAACGTATCGGCGCCAAGGAGCCTGCGCAGGGTGGATCGGTTCATTTTCTGAACGTCCTTGAAGCGCATGTGGCCGTCGATCGCCGTGACGATCTGCCGGATTTCTTTCACTGGAAGGCGAAGGCGGCGCAGAATCTCTTCGGCCATCTGTGCGCTCTTTCGCTCGTGCCCGTGGAAGCGGAGACGGTCTTCGCCCATGAACGCCGTGGCCGGTTTGCCGACGTCATGGAGGAGAACGGTGTAGGCCAGCGCCCGGGTCGGATGTTTCATGAGATTGAGCATGAGGCAGGTGTGTACAAACACGTCGCCTTCGGGATGGAATTCCGGCGGCTGTTCCTGTCCAATCATTGGAAGAATTTCCGGCATGATGTATTCCATCAATCCGAGCTCGACCAGTTCGGCGAGCGCGTCGCCGGGCTTCAGGCTTTCCGTCAGCGTGCGGGAAAACTCATTTTCAATCCGTTCGATGCTGATTTTTGCCAGGTCGGCGGCGTGCCGGCAAATGGCCTCCCGTGTTGCGGGTTCAATCTGGAAGCCGAGGGTGTGTGCAAAGCGGACGGCACGCAGCATACGCAGATGATCTTCGGCAAATCGTTTTTCAGGATCGCCGATGGTCCGGATCATTTTTTTCTGCAGGTCCTCCTGTCCGCCGACGTAGTCGATGATGCGGTCTTCGACCGGATCGTAAAACATGCCGTTGACGGTGAAGTCGCGGCGTTTTGCATCTTCTTCGGCTCCGCAGAATTCAACGGAGTCGGGGCGGCGTCCGTCCTGATAGCCGCCGTCGGTGCGGAACGTAGCGACTTCGGTTTCGATACCGCTTTCGACGACAACGATGACGCCGAAGGCTTTGCCGACAGCGACGGTTTTTGGAAAAAGCGCTTCAATCTGTTCGGGCAGGGCGCTGGTGGCGATGTCGTAGTCCTTGGCCGGCCGGCCGAGCAGTCGGTCGCGCACGGAACCGCCCGCAAATACGGCGGTGTGACTGTTTTCGCGGATTCTGTTGAGGATTTTGAACGCAGTTGTGTAGATTCTGTCCATACAAGCCAAAGTGTGGAGTCAATTTATGAAAAAGTTAATTCTGTTTTTCCTATTAATTTCATCGGCCGTTCTTCCGCTTTGCGCCGACTGGCAGGCGGAAGCGGCAAAATTCCAGGAAGTGGACCGGGATGTCGGGTTTAAGACTCCGGCTGAATTTACTGCTTTTCTGGATCGTGCAGAAGGGACTGTACAAAAGGATTCGGGCGCACTTGCCCGCTTTTCCGAAAATCCGGTCGGCTTTCTGCAGGAGTCCGGTGTCGGTGTGACAATTCTTCTGATCCTGCTGGGCGGCCTGGCGCTGAATCTGACACCATGCGTGCTGCCGATGATTCCGGTGAATATCGCAATTATCGGAGCAGGAGCGCAGTCTGAATCCAGGGCGAAGGGGTTTGCGCTGGGGGGAACGTATGGCTTGGGAATTGCCTCGGTGTACGGCGTGCTGGGACTGGTGGCAATTTTCGGAGGGAAGGGGTTCGGGGCGCTGAATGCGAACCCGTGGTTTAATCTCGGCATTGCCGCGATTTTTGTTCTGCTCGCGCTGTCAATGTTCGGACTGCTTCATATCGATTTTTCGCGTTTCCAGAGCGGTCGCGAAGCAAAGTTCAAGAGCCGTTTCGCCACGGCGTTTTTTATGGGCGGCATTGCCGCGCTGCTGGCCGGCGCCTGCGTGGCGCCGGTGGTGCTTGCGGTGCTTCTGCTGGCGGGCAACCTGTATGCCGCCGGGTCAGCCGCTGGACTGTTTTTTCCGTTCCTGCTCGGGCTGGGTATGGCGCTGCCGTGGCCTTTTGCCGGAGCGGGTTTCACGTTTCTTCCGAAACCGGGCCGCTGGATGGATTTTGTAAAATACGGGTTTGGTGTGATTATTCTGCTGATGGCCCTTTATTATGGAAAGCTGGGCCTTGGCCTGCTCGGTGGCGGTAAAGAGGATCCGGCGATTGTCGGCGGCGACCTCGCTTCCGAACTGGCTGCTGCCGCAGCGGAAGGAGAAAAGGTCTTCCTCGATTTCGGGGCGGACTGGTGTAAGAACTGTAAACAGATGGAAGCGGAAACCTTTCCGGATGAACAGGTGCAGACCCGGCTGGAGAAGTATCGCTTTGTCAAAATTGACGCCACACAGTACGACCAGTCTCCGGCGGCTGAAATTCTGACCTACTTCGGCGTTCAGGGTCTGCCGACCTATATTATTCTGGAACCGACCGGCGAGTGATCCGCTGGCGCAGACCGTTGAAAAAGTCCTATTTTATATAACTTCCTAAAAGATTTCACCAAAAAATGGAAGACCATGCAGGATGATTGATAGGTAGAGTGATTAACACCTTATTTGCAATAGGTTATAAAATGATTCTGCCCTCAATAATTCTGCCTTGAAAATGTTTCCATTTAGACTTTACAAGACTTGTTGTATTAAAGAGGTGTACAACCACTGATTGCCGAAGATGCGGACTTATAGGATCCCGCCGTATCAGATAGTTCTTTTAGGAATTTCATTTGCAGGCTACCCTTCCGTTAACAACGGAGGTTTTTATGCTGCATTCAGGCTGCCTCGGAACCGGCTGCCGCATCTGTGCAAAGCTTAAGCAATGCAGGCAGCAGTGCAATCAGGCATGTCGGGTCACAGATTGTGTTAACGGGGAAGTGCTGTTTGTGAAGAAGGCCGATTCTCGTTCCTGCTCCCTGTTTACGGTATTCGGCAACGATGGAATCTGCGGATGCCCGATCCGGAAAGAAATCTATTTACGGGAAGGGCGCTGATCCGGTCGACTGCATTCAAATCCGGCTCAGGATGTCCAGAACCTGTTCCGCGGACCGATCCCAGCTCAGTCGTTCATGGTAGTCATCGAAAGCCCTCATCGACAGGTCGCGGTATTCATCCGGAGCGATAAACAGTTTTTCAATTCGCTCCGCATAGGCCGGAGCGTTTTCAACATCGACACAGTATCCGTTCACACCGTCGTGAACAGCCGTTGGAATTCCTCCGGTATTCGAAGCAATCACCGGAAGGGCAAAGCTGTTGGCCTCCGGGAAAATATGCCCGAAACATTCGGCGCGGCAGGGCTGAATCAGAAAATGAGCTTCGCGGTACAGCTGCTCCATCCGGGCGCGTTCATCTGGCTTTGATAGCGAAAGGAACCCGGCGCTGTGAACAAACGGCGGAACCGTTTGTAAATGTTTTGACGGATCCGTTCCCAGAAAAGTTAGTTCTACGCGAATGCCTTGAGCAATAAGAAGTTCCGCCGCTTTAATGGCCGTGTCGCCGCCTTTCCGCTTCCATTCAACGCCGGTGAACAGCAGACGGCAGGTTCCATCGAATTCCTTCTCCGCCACCAGTTTTTCCGCTTCGGCGCGCAACAGGCCGGATGTCAGATTGGCACCGTAGGGAACCACCTTTACCTGCTCATCGGCTGCACCGTACAGTTCCTTCGCCCGTCGTGCCGCCCAGTCGGAAGCGAAAATCAGCCGGGCGCAGTTTTTCACAGCGGCCCGATCCATTTCCTCCATCTGCTTCAGCGTGAGGGGGCAGAGATTGCTGAAGGTCTGGTAGTAGTCGAACAGCCCGCCGTACAGCGAGTCGGTCCAGATGGCGACGGGAATATTCGCGTGTAGAAACGCGGCGTGTTTCACCTCATTGCACAGGACGGCATCGGCGGAAAAGGAATTCAGCTTCTTCGCGAACTGCCGGCCGTAGCTGCGGCTGAGCGAAGGTTCCGCCCATCCGTAATATTTCTGCCGGGTGAATTTCTGATAAAACAGAATCCGCAGGGCCGCAGCCGCGGAGCAGCGGTTTTTGAGCGGTGCAAGACAATCGGTCTGCATTTGCTTCCGCAGGCTGAGGATAATGTTCTCGGCTGCGGTATGGATACCGAATGTTCCGGGTCGCATTTCCCCGCGATGCAGCAGGTCGAGATGATGGGCAAAGGCAATCTTCATGCGTCCAGTCCTGACGAATCGGTTTTTGTATCGCGCCAGATGGCGGAGCGGTTTTTGAGAACGCGTTTGGCATCGAGGTAAACAATGGAATCGATCAGAATCTGAACCAGCAGCAGCGGCAGGTGGAGAATCCGGCGGGTCGGGGTGCTCCGTTTCCAGCGGAAAATCCGGGTGTTAACGACAATGCGGTAATGGCGCCGGGTATCTCCATCCTGCACTTTCCGGTTGACCAGTTCCGTCGACCAGTCCGGGTTTCCCGCATTAAGTTTTTCGATCACCTGTCCGGCATCCTGACCGTCATGGATCTGGGAGCGGATGAAGTCGACATGCCACTGCTGAATCATATATCCGCTGATCTGCCGCCGCTGAGTGGCGTAGATTTCAGACGGTTTGGTATAGGCTTTGAACAGGTGATACGCCCCCAATGCAGAAGCGACGCGCCGTTCCGGGTCATCCGGTTCGGTCAGGAAATTGGTAACAGCCATTTTTTTCGTGAAGCCGTCGTCCTGAATGATTTCGTGCGGAATCCAGAGCCGGCGCATGAAGGTTCCTCGGGCGATGTAGAGCTGTCCGAAAATCTGGCCGGGCGCGTTCTGGTTGATGTACGATGTGCGCATCGAAATCCGGTCGAGAACATTCTGTTTCTGCTTGAACACAATGTGTTTCACCGGGCGGTCACTGGCAATAAACGCCTCGGGATTTGCCTCGAGCGCATCAATCATGCACTGAATCACATCATCGGTAATGAAACGAATGTCGGCATCAATAAAAAGATAGTAATCGGTTTCCGGGTCGCCGAAATGATGAACCGTTTGGTTGATCACATTGTTTTTTCCGGGAACGGCCGTCTCCACCACGTCGAGGCGATGCCGAAGCATCTCAGGATTCTGCTTTGTAAAATCTGCGATGACCTTGCGGGTGACATCAGCGGTTCGATCAGTGCAGTTGTTTGCGATACAGAAAAATTCAACCTGATGGCCGGAATGGAAAACAGATTGTTTGAACAGGCTCTTCAGCGTGACTTCAATGATTTCCTCTTCATTGCGCGCCGCCATTCCGAAACAGATTTTCATGCGGATGCAACTCCGGATTCCAGTGTTTGTGTGACAACCTGAACAGGCTCTTCAGCCCTGTCAGCGCGCCATACTAGGGCTGCCGCGTAAGCAGGGTCAATTTCCAATGTCTGGAAAAACCAGCCGGGACTGTTTCCAGGCATTGGAATATTCGCAGTCCTGTCGGTCGGGACCTCAAAAGAATTCAAGTCCTTGTAAATGCCGGCGCCGAGCGCTTTGACATAGGCTTCTTTTTTTGCCCAGATGTCAAAAAAACCGTCTTCCGGATTTTCCAATGTCTGGAAAAACCGCTGTTCGTTCGACGCAAACCACCGTTTGGCAATGGCGGCCATGTTCAGGCCGGACCGGCGGAACTCAATATCCACGCCGATTGCCCGCCCGCAGGTCACCGCAACCAGCAGCCGGTCCCTTGAATGGGACACATTAAACTCGAGTTCACGGCCTGCCAGAAACGGTTTCCCGTGTTCGCTGCAGAAAAAGCGGATGGATTCCGGCGAACGGTTCAGGCCGTCCCCGAGAATCCGCCGCAGCAGTCCGCGGCAGAGAATAAACCGGCTGCGGTCAGCCGGAATCCGGAATTTATTTGCTCGTTCCATTTCATCGTCAGCCAGAACCGACCGGCAGCGATCTTCCTCGTCGGCATGGTCCGGAAGGTGGACATTCCAGATTTCTATCGAGTCTCCAAAAGTTTTCATAATCTTCTTCTTAAAAAGAAGAAGCTCTTATATCATGCCCGTTCAAATCACGCGAGTGCCGGTTGCTAATGAATTCAGAACGATATTCAAACCTGATTCCTCGGTTTACAGAATGGGCGGACTGCCCCGCGATCCGCTGCGGGAATCAGTCGGTTTCCTATGCGGAACTCGACCGCCGTTCGCTCGAACTCTCTGCCGTGCTTCGGTCGCACGGCGCCGGGCGCGATGTCCCCGTCGCAGTCTGCCTGAACCGTTCCACTGATCTGATTGTTTCCATCGTTGCCGTCTTGCGGGCCGGCGCGGCCTACGTGCCGTTCGATCCGTCTTATCCGTCCGATCGCCTGAAATTCATGCTGGCGGACTGCCGTGCACCGGTTGTGATTGCAACCTCGGCGTTTCATTCACTCTTTGTCACGGATGCCGTTGTGGTCGATCCGAACCAGTCGCTTCCGATTGTCCACCCCTGGGATCCGCCGACAGAAGAAGACCTTGCCTATATCATTTACACCTCCGGCTCAACCGGGAAACCCAAGGGCGTTCTCTGCACGCACCGCGGCGCCTGCAATATGCTCGCCGATGCGCAGCAGCACCGATCTCTTGGCCCCGGCGATCGCTGCAGCTGGTGGACCAGTGTCGGGTTCGACGTATCGGTCTATGAAATCTTTTCCGCACTGACCGTGGGCGCGGAACTGGTCATCGTCCCCGATTCGGTGCGAACCGACGGCACCGCCTTTGCGCGCTGGCTGGAAAAGGAACAGATCACCTCCGCCTATCTGCCGCCGATGATGTCCGCGGATCTGGAGGCGCGCGTACGCAGTCATCCCGGACAGAGCCGCCTGCGCCGCCTTCTGACGGGCGTTGAACCCGTTCCCGAACGCCGTCTTTCCGCCATCGTTCGCGCCGTGCCCGAGCTCTGCCTGATCAATGGATACGGACCGACAGAGGCTGCGGTCTACTGCACCTGTTACCGTGTCCCCGCGTCCGGAAGTTCCGGAAGAAACGCTCCCATCGGCCGGCCCCTGTCTGGTGTGGACATCCAGTTGCTCGACGAACACCGGAATCCGGTTCCGGACGGGACGGAAGGCGAAATCTATATCGGTGGACGACAGCTTGCCCGCGGCTATCTGAACAGCCCGCGTCAAACCGCGGCGCAGTTTATGGAAACCCCGTTCGGCCGGCTCTATCGCAGCGGCGACCGTGCCGTCCGCCTGCCGGACGGAAACCTGATGTTTGCCGGGCGGATCGACGGACAGCTCAAATTCCACGGATATCGAATTGAGCCGGGCGAAATCGAAACCACGCTCTGCCGGATCGCCGGAATCCGTGAAGCCGCCGTCATTGTGCGGGAGGATACGCCCGGCGTACCCCGGCTCACAGCCTATTATACCGTCGAGAACGGCGAGGTGCCGGCATCCGAAAAAATCCGGACGCTGCTCGAAAAAGAACTGCCGTCCCATATGGTGCCGTCGCTCTTCCTGCGGATTTCATCCATGCCGCTGACCTCCAACGGGAAGACCGACCGAACGGCTCTGCCGCCGCCGTCTGCCGAGGATCTGGAAAATCTGCGGGCCGATGAATTTGTTTATCCGGTTTCATACACCGAGAAAAAAGTCGCCGAATACTTCAGCGAAATTTTCCGGATTGAACGCATCGGCCGGCACGATCATTTCTTTCTGCTCGGCGGCCAGTCGCTGCTCGCGACCCGACTGGCGCTGCAGATTCATTCCGGTCTCTCCATCGCGGTCACGCTTCAGGATATCTATGAACATCCGACCGTGGAACAGCTCGGCGCCCTACTCGAAGAGCGACTTAGGAACGGCAGCAAGCTCCCTGGAATCCCTGCTGCGGAACCGCGCGACAGCTATCCGCTCACCCCGTCGCAGCGCACCATGTGGATGCTCCATCAGTCCGACCGTTCCGGCCTGTTGTCGAACATTCCCGAAGTGGTCTACCTCTCCGGCCCGCTTGATCCCGAACTTATGAATCGTGCGCTGAATGCCGTTATCAGCCGGCACGATGCACTGCGCATGGTTTACGCCATGGAAAACGGGGCCATCATTCAGCGGCCGCTCGACGAAGTGTACATTCCTGTGGAACTCATCGACCTGAGCGCACTGCATCCGGCCGATCGCGATCGGAAGGTCGCGGAAATCCGTGCTGAAAATGGAAACTACCGCTTTGACCTGTCCACCGGACCTCTGATTCACATGAACCTGGTCAAACTGGCGGAGAACCGTTTCCAGCTCTTTTTCAATATCCATCATATTGCCGCCGACGGGTGGGGCATCAGCCTGTTCACCACCGAATTCGCAACACTCTACGAGGCCTTTTCGAAGGGCCTCCCGTCGCCGCTGCCTCCGGTCGAACGAAGCTACGCACAGGTCGCCCTCTGGATGGAAGCCCGGCTCAGCGATGGAACCCTCCGTCCGCAGCTGGATTACTGGAAGGAAAAACTCGCCGCACCGCGCCCGGATCTCCATTTTCCGCTCGACCGTCCGCGCCCGGAAAAAACCGCGCACCTGGGGGACCGCCACGCATTCATTGTTTCGCCCGAACTGACATCCGGACTCACGGCGGTTGGCCGGCGCGAAAACGCTTCGCTGTTTATGGTGCTCGCCTCGATCTGGCAGACGCTGCTGCACCGCGCAACCGGATCAACCGATATCATCACCGGCACCGCCATCGCCGGCCGCAACCATCCGCAGCTCGAAAACGTCATCGGCACCTTCATTAACGCGCTGGCGCTGCGCACGGATTTTTCCGGAGCACCAGCCTTTGCCGATATTCTTGACCGGATGCGCCGCACGGCACTGGAAGCCTATGCCCATCAGGATATCCCCTTTGAAAAAGTCATGGAATCCGTCAGCGACGGCACCCGCCACCCGGTCTTCCGCAATTCACTGATTCTCCACAATATGCCGCTGCCCGTGAAACATTTCGCGGGGTTGACACTGACGGACGACGAAGTCGGAAACTCCACGTCCAAGATGGATATGCTTCTGTACTTTATCGAGCGCAACGGGCAGCTGGAGGGCCAGCTTGAATATGACACCGAAGTGTTCACTGCCGCCACGGCGGAAACCGTCGTCGCCGATTTTCTGATGCTCGCCCGCCAGGTGGTGAAAGACATCAACCGCCCGCTTCAGGACTACCTGCGCAAAGACGACGACGATACGCCGACCTGCTATGTGATCGGGGAGGGGTCACTCTGCCTGCGCTGCACCGACGTACTGCGCCGCCGCGGCATTCGGGTGCTCGGGCTCATTTCTCCGGATCCGGAAAACCGGTGCGGAGCCAAGGAAAAAGGAATTCCGTGGCACCATCCCGACGAAGGATTCAGCACGATCCTGTCAGCTCAGCCGTTCGATTTCCTCTTCAGCATTGTAAACAGCTTTGTGCTGAAGCCGGACGTTCTCGCAATGCCGAAACGGTACGCCATCAACTATCACGATTCGCCGCTTCCGCGCTATGCCGGGGTCTATTCCACCGCATGGGCCATCATGAACCGGGAACGGTCGCACGGCGTCAGCTGGCATCTGATGACAGAGGAAGTGGACGCCGGAGACCTGCTGAAACAGAAAAAAGTTCCGGTGCACGACGATGACACGTCGTTTACCCTGAACGCCCGCTGCTACGATGCGGCGGTGATTGCTCTGGACGAATTGGCACTCGAACTGGCCGAAGACCGGGAAACCCGTACGCCGCAGAATCTCGCGGAGCGGTCCTATTATCCGCTCCACCGCCGGCCGCCGAACGGCGGCATCATCGACTGGCGGTGTCCACGTGCCGAAACCTCCGCGCTGCGGCGCGCGCTCGACTTTGGCAATCAGCCCAACGAACTCGGTTTGCCGAAAATCCTGCTGGGCGGCGAGCTGTACGTGATCCGGCCCGACGGTTCGCTGCTCTCGCTGAACGGAGAACCCTCTGACCTGCGGTTCCCGGCGATCGGCGAACCGGCGGACTGGGTCGTCAATGAACCCGGGTTCCCAGAGTTTGGAAAAACTGTGGAAACGCTGAACGCCGGCATCTGCCGCCACGAAGCCTACTGGCTCCGCAGCTTCCGGACTTTCCAGCCATTGGAAATTCCGGTCTGCAGCGATCAGCCGCCGCATCGTTACGCCTGCTCGGACAACGCACTGTTTCTCTGTTTTCTGGCCCGCTTCTGCTCGCAGGACGTCTTCCATATTGCATGGAACGTATCCGATGGATTCCCGGGGTTCTTCTCCAGAAAAGTGCCGATCTCGGCACAGCTCGATCTGGAGCTTCCGCTGTTCGATAACCTTGAAAGGGCCGCCGAAGCCATCAAAGCGGTGCAGAAACACCAGACCTTCGCCCAGGATCTTTTCCTGCGCTTCCCGGACCTGAAACGTCCGAAACCCTGTTCGGTCGCACTGGGAGAAAACGAGGTGTACTGTCCGCTGACGCTCTGGGATCATTTCATGGCGTTTCGTCGGAGCTTTGATATCAGCCGGCCGCTCTATGAGCAGGTGATCCTGACCGACCGCGATCGCCGTTTCCTGGCTTCCGTACAGAACCGCACACCCGGTTTCGGCGACGGCCGCTGCATTCATCAGCTCTTTGAGGAAATTGCCGTCCGGACGCCGCGGGCCGTCGCCGTGGAAGGGCAGGACAGGCACCTGACTTATGAGCAGCTGAATGAAAAAGCCGATGCGCTGGCGGCAAACCTGCAGGAACTCGGGGTTGTCCCGGACACGCCGGTCGGACTGTTCGTTAACCGTTCTCCCGAACTGTGCATCGGAATTCTAGGCATTCTCAAAGCGGGCGGGGCATATGTCCCGCTCGATCCGGAGTACCCGGCCGACCGGCTGGAATTCATCATGGGCGATGCCGGCATCTCCCGCATTGTCACGGTTTCATCCCTGCGCGCTCAGGTGGAAACAGCCGACCGGCCGGCGGTCTGCATCGACCGGATCAGCGGCGGTGCGCGGCCGGATCGCTCGGGCCTTTCCTCGGCTCATCGCGCCTACATCCTGTACACCTCCGGTTCCACCGGGAAGCCGAAAGGCGTGATGGTGGAACACCGCAATGTGGTGAATCACTGCCTGTCGTCCGTAAAAACCTACGGAATCAGTCCGGCCGATCGCGTACTCCAGTTTTTCTCGATGAACTTCGACGGATCGGTTGAAGAGCTGTTTCCCGCCTGGTCGGTCGGTGCTGCCGTGGTTCTGCGCAGTAACGAACTGTCCGGTTCCACGCGCGAGTTCGAACAGTTTGTGTCCCGCCGGAAAATCACAGTTGTCGACCTGCCGACCGCCTACTGGCACGAATGGGTGCGCAATATGCCCGCCGTGCCGCCCGGTCTGCGCGCGGTAATCATCGGCGGCGAAAAAGTATCGGCCGAACTCTGTCGCGTCTGGCTCCAGAAGGGCGGATCTGCCGTGCGGCTGTTCAACACCTACGGCCCCACGGAATGCACGGTGGTTTCAACCGTGCATGAGCTGACCGGCGCGGTGAGCGGCGAGGTCCCGATCGGCACGCCGATCGGCGGCACGTCGCTGTACGTGGCCGACAGCCGGCAGCAGCTGATGCCGGCCGGAATGTCCGGCGAACTGCTGATCGGCGGCGAAGGCGTTGCGCGCGGTTATCTGAACCGCCCCGAGCTGACCGCCGAAAAATTTATCCCCAATCCCTGGGGCGAGGGGCGCCTGTACCGGACCGGCGACCTGGTCTGCCGGCGACCCGACGGTTCGCTGCAGTTTGTAGGCCGCGCCGACAATCAGGTTAAAATCCGCGGGTTCCGCATTGAGCCGGGCGAAGTGGCTGCAGCGATTGAACAGTATCCCGGCATCGATCAGGCGGTGGTGATCGCTCGCGACGACCTGTCCGAACAAAAGGAGCTGGCCGCTTATTATATCGCGGAATCGGGGGCCGCGCCGGTCGTCAACGACCTGCGCGCCTTCCT
>JBFWJN010000019.1:0-22810 GCA_050253185.1 Kiritimatiellales bacterium
GTACGGCCCTGGTGGCCGGCACGGCCGGGTGGTATATAAACGGGGTGGTGGTTGCCAAAGCGATGGCGGCACAGCAGGCGGCCATGGCCGCTCAGGCCGGAATGAAGGCCGGCGTGACTGCGATGACGGTGAAGGAGACCTTCCTGAATCCGGCGGCGGAATACATCGCCCACATTGAACCGGTTGAGGATGTGGAAATTCGCAGCGAGGTCTCCGGTTACATTGATGCGGTGAACTTTACGGAAGGCAGCCTGGTCAAAGAGGGCGACGTTCTGTTCAGAATTGATCCGCGCACTTATCAGGCGCAGGCGAACCAGGCGGAGGCTGCGCTGATCAATGCCCGCAAGCGCTACGACCGCATGAAAAAGGCCGATCCGCGCAGCGTGTCGAAAACCGATCTTGAAACGGCGGAAGCGGATCTGCTGAGCGCTCAGGCCGCCTATGACCGGGCAAACGTTTCGCTGGAATATACAGACATCAAAGCGCCGGTCAGCGGGCGCATCGGTGCGGCGGAAGTGAAGAAGGGCAACTACGTCACATCATCGTCCGGCGCGCTGGCGCGTATCGTTCAGGTCGATCCGATCCGGGTGACCTTTTCGATGACGGACCGCGAATACCTCGCGCTGCGCCAGCGCGAGCTTGCCGGCGACACCGGCGCGCGCGTCGCTCAGGTGAAGCTGCCGGACGGCTCACTTTTTCCAACCCTTGGAAACAAGGATTTTGATGACAATGCCATCAATCCGGAAACCGGCACAATTGCCGTTCGCTACCTGTTTGAAAACAAAGATCAGCTGCTCATTCCCGGCGGCTACGTGACGGCACTGCTGCGGAATGAGGACGACGGCAAAGGCATTCTGGTTCCGCAGAAAGCCGTGCTGGTCGATCTGCAGGGTGCTTACGTTCTCACCGTGAACGAAGAAAATATCGTCGGGACGACGCGAATTGAGCCGGGGATCCAGATCGGCACCGGCATTGCCGTTCTTTCCGGACTGGAAAATGGCGACCGTGTCATCGTGGACGGCGTGCAGAAGGCGCAGCCTGGTGCTGCAGTGACGGTGACTTTGCTGGAGGATAAATAATGATTTCCCGAGTGTTCATCGAACGCCCGCGGCTTGCGGGCGTTGTTTCCATTGTCTTGATGCTGGCGGGGGTTCTGTCCATCGCCTCGTTGCCGATTGCGCAGTATCCGCAGGTGACGCCGCCTGAAATTTCCGTGCACGCCTCCTATCCGGGTGCCGATGCCGAAGTGCTGGCCGCCACTGTGGCCGGCCCGATTGAGGATGCGGTCAACGGTGTGGATAACATGATCTACATGTCGTCGACCTCCGACAGTTCCGGCTCCTATTCCCTGTCAGTCAGTTTCGAAGTCGGAACCGACCCGGACATTGCGCAGGTCAAGGTGCAGAATCGTGTCGCCCAGGCCGAGCCGCTGCTGCCGAGCGAAGTCACCGAACAGGGAGTTACTGTGGAGACCCGTTCCTCGGACCATCTCGGCTTCCTGATGATCCGCTCTCCGAACGGAACGCACGACCAGAAGTTTCTGAGCGACTATGCCGCCAAAGTGATCCAGCCTGCGCTCGAGCGCATTCCCGGTGTCAGCAGCGCGCAGGTGTACGGCCCGAAATACAGCATGCGCGTCTGGATGGACGCAGACCGCCTGTCCGCGCTGGGCCTGAGCGCTTCCGACGTGATTTCGGCAATTCAGAAACAGAATGTTCAGGCCTCGGTCGGATCAGTCGGCAGTGTGCCCGGCGACGGGTCGGTTCAGGTCACCTACACGCTCAAAGCCGACGGCCGTCTGAATGATCCGGCAGACTTTGAAAACATCATCATCCGCACCGGCGAAAACGGTGCGGTGGTTTTCCTGAAAGACGTGGCCCGCGTCGAAAAAGGCGCCGACTCCTATTTATATGCCGGATTCTACAATGGAGAATCCGCCGTGCCGATGGGGATCAGCCGTGCCACCGGATCCAACGCGCTCGACGCCATGAATTCGCTGCAGAAAGAAATGAAATCCCTGTCGCAGATGTTCCCGGACGACATGGAATATGTGATGCCGTACGACGCGACGGAAGTTGTGCGCGTCAGTATCCGCGAAATCGTTACCACCCTGCTGCTCACCGTCTTCCTTGTCGTGCTCGTCTGCTACATCTTCCTGCAGGACTGGCGCGCGACGCTGGTGCCGACCCTCACCATTCCGGTTTCGCTCTGCGCCACCTTCGCCGTGCTCATGGCCTTCGGCTACAGCATCAACACGCTGACGCTCTTCGGACTGGTGCTGGCCATCGGAATTGTCGTGGACGATGCCATCGTCGTGGTGGAGCGCGTGCTCCACCTGATGGAACACGAGAACCTCGACCACAAGGCGGCGACCATCAAAGCCATGGAACAGGTCAGCGGGGCCGTGATTGCCACCACGCTCGTGCTGCTCGCCATCTTTGTGCCGATCGGCTTCGTCAGCGGCATCACCGGACGCATCTATCAGCAGTTCGCCGTCGCCATTTCCGCCGCCGTGCTCTTCTCTACCGTCAATGCGCTCACGCTCAGCCCGGCGCTTTGCGCGACCATGCTTCAGATCATCAAACCGAAACAGCACGGACCGCTGCGCTGGTTCAACACGGCGTTGGGCCGGGTGCGCGGCCGCTATGTCGATACGGCAACCGGTCTGGCGCGCCGCCGGGTCGTCACACTCTTCGTCCTGCTTGGTATTCTGGGCGGAGTCTGGCTGATCGGTTCCCGCAGTTCGTCCGCGTTTCTGCCGGATGAGGACCAGGGCGTACTCTTCGGGGCCGTTCAGCTCCCGGAGGGCGCGACCAGCGAGCGCACCCGCGAACTGCTTCGCGATGTCGTCACCCCGCTGAAAGAGGAACCCGGCGTTAAATCCATTGTGGAAATCACCGGTTTCAGCATGATCGGCGGGTCCGGGGAAAACCTCGCCTTTGTCGTGGTCGATCTCGACAGTTGGGACAAACGCAAGTCGCCGGACCTTCAGATTGAGGCCCTGCGGCAGAAATTCCAGGCCCGGCTCTCCGCCGTTCCCGGAGCCAAAATCGACCTCTTTGCGCCACCGGCCATTTCCGGACTCGGGATGAACAACGGTCTCGACATTCGCCTGCAGGCCGTCGGCGACAGCGACCCGCAGAAGCTCAGTGCCGTGCTCAACAGCTTCCTGATGAAGCTGAACATGGCACCGGAAATCCGGTATGCCTTCAGCGCCTATTCCGCCAACACCCCGCACCTGTTCCTGCAGGTGGACCGCGTGAAAGCCTCCCTCATGCAGGTGGATGTCAGTGATATTTTCTCGGTGCTCCAGAACTACTTCGGTTCCCGCTACGTCAACGATGTCAACTTCGAGGGGCAGGTCAACAAAGTGATTGTGCAGGCCGACTGGAACTTCCGCGACCGGGTGGAGGATGTCCGTAAACTGTACGTCAAAAGCCGGGCTGGCGCCATGGTGCCGCTCGGCAGCGTGCTGTCGATTTCACCGACACTGGCTCCGCGGTCCGTCGCCCGCTACAACAAATTCACCTCGGCTGCCATTACGGCGATTCTGACGCCCGGTGTCAGCAGCGGCGATGCCATGAAGGCCGTCACGAAACTTGCAAAAGAAAACCTGCCCGAAGGTTATACCTTCGACTGGTCCAGCCTGAGCTACCAGGAAGCCAAAGCCTCCGGCGGATCGAACATCCTCGTCGCGATGGCGCTGGTCTTCGGCTACCTCTTCCTCGTCGCGCAGTATGAGAGCTGGACCATTCCGCTGCCGGTGATGCTCTCCACCTCCGTTGCCAGCCTCGGCGCACTGATCGGCCTGAAAATCGTCGGCCTGCCGCTGAGCATCTACGCGCAGCTCGGCCTGATTCTGCTCGTTGGCCTCGCTAGCAAGAACGCCATTCTGATTGTCGAGTTTTCCAAAACGCGGCGCGAGGAAGGGCTGTCAATCATCGATGCGGCGGCTGATGGCGCCGGGCAGCGGTTCCGCGCCGTGCTCATGACTGCATTCACCTTCATTCTCGGGATGTTCCCGATGGTCTTCGCCAGCGGCGCCGGCGCCGCCGCGCGCCGCTCCATCGGCAATACCGTGTTCTGGGGAATGCTCGTCGCAACCGTCTTCGGAATCGTTCTGATTCCGGCGCTCTATGTGCTCTTCCAGTCCATCCGCGAAAAGGGCCACTCCATCCGGATGCGTCATGTGGACAAAGTGCATCTGCTCGTCATCCTGCTGATTCCATTCCTGTTCGGCGGCTGTCTCTCCGTCGGCCCGGACTATAAACAGCCGGAGTTTCCAATCCTTGGAAACTCGACGGTTGAAACGCCGGTTGACTGGTGGACGACGCTCGGCGATCCGGAACTCACCGCACTCGTCGACGAAGCGCTGCAGAACAACCATGACCTGCAGGCCGCCGTCGCCTCGGTGCGCGCCGCCCGCGCACAGCTCGGCATCGCCCGCGCCGCGCTCGGTCCGCAGCTCGATGCCGCCGGCAGCTTCACCCGTGCAAAATCCAGTAATGAAACGTCAACTGGACTCGGCGAACAGGATGTTTACAACGGCGGCTTCGATGCCGCGTGGGAACTCGACCTTTTCGGCAGAACCCGCCGTTCGGTCGAAGCCGCCAAGGCCGCCTGGCAGTCGAAGGAAGCCGGGCTGGCCGATGTGCGGATTTCCGTTGCCGCCGAAACCGCACGCGGGTACGTCACACTGCGCGCCGCCCAGCAGCGGCTGGCCGTTGCGCAGAACAATCTGAAGATCCAGCAGGAAACCTTTGATCTGCTTCAGTCGCAGTATGACAGCGGACTGATCGACGAGTTTTCGCTTCAGCAGGCGCGCTACAACCTCGAAAGCACCCGCGCCGCCGTGCCGACTTTTGAAACGGCGCTCGAACAGAGCCTCAACGCACTCGCCGTTCTCACCGGTGTGATGCCCGGGACGCTGCATGAACGCCTAAGCGCCGCCGGAGAAATTCCGGTTGTTTCTTCCGAGCAGGTCACCGGCATTCCAGCCGACCTGCTGCGCCGCCGTCCGGACGTGCGCGTCGCCGAGCGCGGGCTCGCCGCGCAGACCGCCCGCATCGGTGCGGCCAAGGGCGACTATTTTCCGACCTTCACGCTCAATGGATCCATCGGCGTGGAAGCGCTCAGCTTCAATGCTCTGGGTAATTCGGGCAACGAATTCTACAGTTTCGGTCCCGGTGTCCGCTGGCCGATCTTTCATATGGGGTCGATTCGCAACAACGTAAAGGTGCAGAAGGCCACGCAGGAGCAGGCGCTCGCGACGTATGAAAAAGCCGTGCTTACCGCCGTGCAGGAAACCCGCGATGCTCTCACCGCGTTCAAAAAGGAACAGCAGCGCCTGCTGGCCCTGAGTGCCGCAACCGATGCCGCAAAAGCGGCGGCGGAAATTGCGGAGGACCGCTATAAAAACGGCCTGACCGATTTTTCTTCGGTGCTCGAAGCGCAGCGCGCACAGCTGACGTATGAGGACCAGCTGGTTCAGAGTCGCAGCACGGTTGCGCAGGACCTGATCAGTCTTTACAAAGCGCTCGGCGGCGGCTGGAGCAGCAGTGTGGAAAGGCAGTAGTTTTCACACAAAGAAACAATGAGTGCAAAAAAACCGCCCTCCGTAATCGAAGAGCGGTTTTTTTTGTCCGCGGTTTTATGCCGCTTTGATGTCGATGGTGCGAGCCTTGCTTTTGGCGGGTTCGACTTTCGGCACGGTGACGGTCAGTACACCTTTTTTAAATGATGCGGCGATTTTGTCGGCATCGATGTCTGTTCCGAGCTGCAGGGAACGCTGGAAGCGTCCATAGCTTCGTTCGGAGACATAGTAGTTTTTCTTCTTGGTTTCTTCTTCTTTTTTCTTTTCACCTTTGATGGTGAGCACGTTGTCCTGCAGGGTCAGTTCGATGTCTTTTTCGTCCATGCCCGGCAGTTCGGCGTCGATCACCACGGCGTCGTCGGTTTCAGAAACCTCAAACCGCGGTGCAATCGCTCCCGCCTGATAGTCCATCGGCGAATTTCCGAAAAAGTCGGAAAGGAGATCGTCGATGGAGCGATGCAGCAGTCCGCTGTTCCAGACTGCCGGATAGCTGTCGTTCCTTCTGGTTGGCCAGTTCATGAGAACCTCCTCGTTTTGTTCCGAAACCCCATGTTTCGGGATGTCTGATTGAAAAGCATGGGTCGTGCCATGGTGGGGTATTCTATATAAAACCTTTATAGATAATATCTTATTTATTGTGACGTCGGCGGTGGCTGTGACATAATTTCGCGGTTTTCTGCGCCGGCTGTGACGGGAGGAATCAAAAAGGGGGCGGTACTTTTATTGCACCGCCCCCAAAGGGGGGAAAACACGGTTTTCGCCGTATTTCCTGCGCGACCCGTATCAGGGTCTAATGGCGGACTGTGTTACCAGCTGCCGCCGATAGACCACGACATCGGGCTCTTAAAGCTTCCGCCGTATACGCCGTTCTGAATCAGAGCAGCACGCGAGCTTTTGCGCCGTTTGATTTTCGGTCTATTATTCATGTTCTCATCCTTTTTCTATCTTTCAGATAGATCGTTCCTTTTACAGAACCCTTTTGCCCGTTTCCGGGTGCTTATTCAGCCTTACTTCCTGTGGAGTTTGCGCCCGACCTTCTTGGCGATGGCCTTGCAGCTCCGTCCCAGTTTCCTCAGGTCGATCTGAAGATCGACCGGCGGGTATTCGTTCGGTTGGAATCCGAATCCGTAGGGTATCATCTTCATCTCTCCTTTCTCTGTTCGGGCCGCCCGTTGCGACCCTTCACTTTTCCCCCTGTGGGAAAGTTAATCTTGCGGTCTTTGTACTCTGATTAAGAAGTATGTCAATAGGATAGATGGTAAAAAATTTAGAAAAAAACATCGTTTAAAAACATACAGTTCGCTTTGTTAACATATTACGCATCAAACATTATTTTTTTAATAATTTTTACATGCGGCATTCATCGGATTTTCTGTGGTCTGACTGACCCGTTATGCCTATGAAAAAAGGACAGCGTTTTTGACGCTATCCTCAAAGGGGGGAGATACGGTTCCACCGCATTTCCAGAAGGACCCGATTCCGGGCCGGAAGCGGAATTATCCGCCGATCGACCAGGACATCGGACTTCTGAAGCTGCTGTTGCAGCTGCTGGAAATGAATGCGGAACTTTTCCGACGTCTCATTTTCTGTTTCTTGTTCATGTTCTTTCTCCTTTTGCGGATCTGCTTTGTGCTGATCCTCAGGCCCCTATGGCCTGTTGTTTTGTTTCTCTCTGTTAACTATGCCGAGCTTTTTACTCTTCCTGGCAGAGATGTCAATAGGCTATATGTTAAAAAAATATTAGAAAAAAATCTGCATTGGATACGTCGTCTAACATTCGTTGGCAGATTCCGCACCAACAATGATTTTAACGGTCATATTTGTGGCCCGGATTTTTGCGGATAACCGTTTCGTGGTGAGGCTACCAGGTCAGTGTCAATGAGACGCCCGCATAGCGTTCCGGCGGGCGCTGGCCGGGGAAGGTCTGGAAGTCATCATTCCACGCGTTGTTCAGAAGCAGCGAAAGTGTGGCGTAGTCGGCCTGCGGCGGCGTGAACCGGACGACGAACGAGCTGTCGGCACCGAAATCGCCGTCTTCCCGGACCTTGTTATCCGTTTGAAACCGCAGCGACTGCACGGTGCCGATTTCAACCGCTTGAATCGGACGCCAAAGCATCGACGCCTGAATCAGGTGTTCCGGGTAATCCAGTGCATAGCGGGAGGCATACATCCCGTAGTCTTCCGGTTTGCAGTCCTTATAGATCCACGTATAGGCCAGCTGCATTTCAATGTTCTGCGCCGGATACCAGCCAAGCTGTGCTTCGGTTCCCCACGTATCCACGGTGCCGAGGTCGGAGGCGACCCATGTCGATCCGGGATCGCCCGGCATTTTATGCAGCCAGTCAATCGTGTTTTTGGAGCGACGGTGGAACGCGGCGATTTTCCAGTCCATCGATTCCGACGGAATGCCCTTGAACCCGAGTTCAGTCTGTTCGGAAGTCTGCGGTCCCAGTCCGGTATTTCCGAAACTGGCGGGATTGTTGTAGTTCAGTTCGGTATAGGACGGCAGGCGAACACTCTCACTGTAGGAGGCAAACGCCGTCAGCGTATCGGAGCAGATATATTCAATGCCCGCCTGCGGCAGATACTCCGGCGATTCCCCGGTAAAAAATTCGCTGCGCAGGCCGCCGGTAATTTTCAGACGGTCGCTTCGCCACTGCGGCAGCAGCGAAATGCCGCCGCGTGAGCGGTGGAACCAGCCGAGTCCTGAACTGGCAATCCGCTCTTCTTCTGCATCCACCCGCCAGCCGAGCGCCCAGCCGTTGATTTCCAGGGTGCGGCCGTCGAAGAACGCCGAGGTGACGCGGGAGCGGTGGTGGTTTTCATAGGGGTAGGCTGGAATGTAATAGTCGTCGTAAAATTCATGCCACATCATTCCGGCGCGCAGGTAGTCGGCATTCACATCGCCTTTGGTTGCTCCCAGGTAAACCAGATTATCCTCCGTGTTTTCCGACGCGGCCAAGGAATCGTCCACTCCGTAATAGCCGCGTGCGCCGAACTCTTTTTTCTGATGAGCCACCAGCAGGTCAACCTGCGTGTCGTCATTTCGGAACTGCATGTGGCCGCCGGCGTATTCACGATCGTAGTCGTTATCCGGATAGTCCACGCCTTCCGCCGACTCGCGTCCGGCAAAAAAGCCGATGCCGAGCTGGTCGGTCAGCATCTGCTGCACCAGCGCGCTCTGCCAGTCGCGGTGGTCCGAGCCGAAGCCGGCCTCCAACTGCTTTTTTCCAGACATTGGAAGAAAATCAAAATTCACTGTGCCGACCAGGTGGCCGCCCTGGTTGTCCAGTCCCGTACGCACATTGGGCCGGGACAGCACCGCCGCCGGAACCGGCAGTTCAGCATTAAGATGCTCGGTCTGCGGATTATTCAGCTTCAGCCCGCCCAGTGAAAGCCCGGCGCCGCTGAACGATGAGCCGCGAATCGAAAGGTCATTCTGCGATCCGCCCTGCGAATTCAGGACAACGCCCGGCTCGGCGCGAAGCACTTCGTGGACCGCTGCGTTCTCGGCGGTCTGGGCCGATGCGGTCACCGTAATGGTCGGGAGATGGGTTTCACTTTCCTGGGCGCAAAGGGTTCCGGCGAGAAGAAGGGCCGTCGTTCCTGAAAAAATTGTCTTCATAATTGTTCTCCGGGACGTATGCTTTCAGACGCTTTAAATTTTGAGCCGGACAACCTACCCGAATACCCGAGGAAGTCCATCATTTTAACGAAGAGAAAGGACCGCCATGAACAGTGATCAGATCAAAAAAGGACTGGAACGCGCTCCGCACCGCAGCCTGATGCACGCCACCGGACTGACCGATGCCGATATACAGAAACCGTTCATCGCGGTCTGCAACTCCTTCAATGAAGTCATTCCCGGACACGTTCACCTCAATCAGGTCGGCCGCATCATCTGCGACGCCATCCGCGAAGCGGGCGGTACGCCGCGCGAGTTCAACGTCATCGGCGTCTGCGACGGCATCGCCATGGGCCACGCCGGCATGAAATATTCGCTGCCCAGCCGCGAACTCATCGCCGACAGCGTCGAGACCATGGTCAACGCCCACTGCTTTGATGCGATGATCTGTATTCCCAACTGCGACAAGATCGTCCCCGGCATGCTCATGGGTGCCGTCCGCACCAACATTCCGACCATCTTCGCCAGCGGTGGTCCGATGGCCGCCGGGCGCAAGGCCGACGGACAGGTCATCGACCTCATCAGCGTGTTCGAAGGCGTCGCCCAGCGCAAAGCCGGCAAGATCAACGACGAGGAACTCAAGGAACTCGAATGCAAGGCCTGCCCCTCCGCCGGCTCCTGTTCCGGGATGTTCACCGCCAACTCGATGAACTGCCTGTGCGAAGCCATCGGCATGGCGCTGCCCGGCAACGGGACGCTGCTTGCCACCGAAGAAGCGCGCCACGCGCTGTGGAAAGCCGCCGCCAAGCGCGCCGTCGAAATGGCGCTGGCCAACGGACCGAAACCGCGCGACATCATCACCGTTGAATCGGTCGACAACGCCTTCGTGCTCGACATGGCTATGGGCGGCAGCACCAACACCGTCCTGCATACGCTGGCCGTTGCCAACGAAGCCGGCGTTGCATACGATCTCGATCGCATCAACAAACTGTCGAAGACCACGCCGAATATCTGCAAGGTTTCGCCGTCTTCGAGCTATCATATCGAAGACGTTCGCGACGCGGGCGGTATCAGCGCAATCCTCGCGGAAATCAGCAAAGTCGACGGGCTGCTCAAACTCGACCGGCCGACCGTCACCGGCAAAACACTCGGCGAAAATATCGCCGGAGCCGGAACGAAAGACGAAAAGTGCATCCATAAAGTCGAAAACGCCTACAGCAAAGAAGGCGGCCTCGCTATTCTGCGCGGAAACATCGCCGCGGAAGGTGCGGTTGTCAAAAGCGCTGGCGTTGATCCGAAAATGCTTGTTCACAAGGGACCGGCCGTGATCTTCGAATCGCAGGAAGACGCCTGCGCAGGCATTCTCGCGGGCAAAGTTAAAGCGGGCGATGTGGTTGTCATTCGCTATGAAGGTCCGAAAGGCGGACCCGGTATGCAGGAAATGCTGGCACCGACTTCCTACATCATGGGGCAGGGGCTTGGCGACAGCGTTGCGCTCATCACCGACGGCCGCTTCAGCGGCGGCACGCACGGCGCCTGCATCGGACACATTTCCCCCGAAGCGGCCGAGGGCGGACCGATCGGTCTACTTAAAGAAGGCGACCTCATCGAAATCGACATTCCGAACCGCACACTGAGCGCCGCGGTTTCGGATGAAGAATTCGAGGCGCGCCGCAAAAGCTGGAAAAAACCGGCGCCGCGCTATACAACCGGCTGGCTCGCCCGCTATGCGGCGATGGCCACTAATGCCGGAACCGGTGCCGTGCTCAAGCTTCCGACTGCATAACCCGGTTCGGACCAAAGAAAAACGGCGGATTTTCCAAACATTGGAAATCCGCCGTTTACTTTTTCCAGACATTGGAACCGGCGGGGCCGGGTTTGTGATTCATTTTCCAATGTCTGGAAACGGAGCGTTATTTTACCAGCACGGTCAGCCGGCGAGTGAGGTAGGTTCCTGCCGTTCCGGTGAAGGTCCAGTCGGACGTTTTGCCGGTGGAGTTGCCGATGCCGATATCGACGGTTCCGCCGGTGCCCCATTTGTTGATGGCAAATACGGTCTGTTTGTCTTTCCAGTTGTGGACCTGCATCGAGCCGTAGCCGGGAATTTTGTCTGTCGGCTGATCCCCGAAGTCGTATTTGGCTTCTGCGCCGGGAATGTTTTTCTCATTGGCGCCGCCGTAATTGCCGGGCCAGAACTCAATGTTTCCGCCGTCTGAATCCGTGCAGGCGATGATTCCCTTCACATTGCTGCGAACCGTCAGGCTGTCGACCTTCTGCATAAATTTCGCGCCGCTCTGAGCGGTGGGTACGCCGATTTTTTTAAGATCGGTCGTGAAGGTATCCATGGTGGCAAAGGCATAGTCCACCGATCCGTTGGGTTTCTGCAATTCGAGCAGATAAGCCACTTTCGTGAACGGGGCTTTGTCGGAGCTGTTGTCGATGTCGTAATCCGGAGCGGTGTAGGCATAGTTGGCATTGGCATCGATCATGAGCTGATAGACCGTCCGGTATCCTTTCATTTCAGGAATTTCCACCATGTCCGGGGCTTTCGGTTTGGGCAGCTCCCCGGCGCGGAACGCCGGCGCGGGAAGACCGGCGCCGTTCATCAGGTTCGGTTCTGCCAGCTTGTTCCACCCGAAACGCATGGCGAGCGGCTGCGGCACGTCGGGAGAACTGAGAATAACGCTGGTTCCTTTGATTTCGGCTTTGGCCGGTTTGAAGACGCCTTCTTCCCCGCCGATCTCAAACCAGTCCGGGGCTTTGTCGTCGCGGGTGGTGAGTCCTTCGGCAGAGGTGAACGTGACGATGATTTTATCGCCGTCAATTTTCATTTTTTCAAAGGTCGGGCCGGTGCTGACGACGTTCATACCGTACGTGTTTTCTTCGGCAAGCAGCGCCAGCCGGATTCCGGGGGTCTCTTTGTCGGTCGGATGGATATCATTCAGGAGGGCACAGTCGGTGATGACCGCCATACCGGTTTTCGGAATCTGTTTGACGATTTCCGCCTGCGCTTCCCAGAAGGTCGGGAGAACGGTCGGGTCTTCATTGCCGTACTGGAACGGAGCAATCTGCACGAAATAGTAGGGAAAGTCATCGCCCCAGAGTCCGCGCCAGCCTTTCAGCAGTGCCTTTGTTTTGTCGACATAAAGCATGCCTTCGCCATGGTTTGCTTCGCCCTGATACCAGATGGCTCCGCGAATTGCGAAGGGGATGTGGGCCGCAAGCATACCGTTATACAGAGCGGTCGGGGTCTGCCGTTCCCGTTGGAGGGTTTTCGGGTTTGTTCCCAGGTTTGGAGAGATATTTTTAATCTGCTGGCGAATCGCTGCGAGGGAATCGATTCCTTCGAATCCGCTCGGCGGCGTCCAGGGTTCAATCCGGGTTCCGCCCCAGGCGCTTTCCAGCAGGCCGATCGGCACATTCAGGTCTTTCTGAAGTTTACGGCCGAAATAGAACGCGGCGGCTGAAAATTCTGCAGCGGTTCCTGGCGTGCAGGCTGTCCATGATGAATCGATTCGATCCTTGGGAGTTCCTGCGGCAACCCGCGGAGTGTTATAGAGGCGCAGCAGCGGGATATTCGCGGCAGGAATGTCCTGTGCGGCTTTGTCTGTTGGAATTTTAAAACCTTTGAGAGGCATCTGCATATTGGACTGTCCGGAGCAGAGCCAGACTTCGCCGATGAGCACATCCTGGATTCGGACCGTTTGATCCCCGGCGGATACCGTCATGATCTGCGGTTCGGAGGACGCTTTCATCGGCTCAAGATCCACGCGCCATTTTCCGTCCGTGGCAGCGGTTGTCGATTTTTTCTGACCGGCAAATTCAACTGTTACGGCCGTGTTCGGATCGGTTGTTCCCCAGATCGGAACCGGCTTTTCGCGCTGAAGCACCATATGATCGGTGAAGACGGTGGGCAGCGTGAGTTGAGCAGCAAAGCCGACTGCGGAAAACAGTGCAGTCAGCAGGAACAGACAGACCTTTCTAGTCATCCGGATTCCTCCTGAGATTAAGGGTGAAACATGAAGCCGTATATAATAACGACAATTTTTTTGATGACAACTTATAGATACCCTGAATCGATTAAGGGCATTTATCTTTCCTGCGGTTCCCGGTTTAGATAAAAACTGTTCGACGGCTTATAAAAGGAGGACTTCCCTGATGAAAAAAACGCTGACTCTGATCTGTCTGTCTGCGACCGCGCTTTACGCGGATATCAAACTGCCTGCGCCGCAGATCATCGGCGGAAAGCCCCTGATGGAAGCGCTGAATGCCCGGCAGAGCAATCGTGTTTTTTCTCAGCGCCCGGTTGATGAACAGCATCTGTCCAACCTGCTCTGGGCGGCGTTCGGGGTGAACCGTGAAAATGGGAGGCGGACGGCGCCGAGCGCAATGAACCGGCAGGAAATCGATATCTACGTCGCACTGCCTTCCGGTCTCTTCCTGTACAATGCGCCGAAGAATACGCTGGAACAGATTCTTGAAACGGATATTCGCGCACAGATCGGTCGTCAACCGTTCACTGCGCAGGCGCCGGTCGGTCTGATTTTTGTGGCCGATTACGACCGGATGAAGGGCAGCCCGGATTTCTATTCAGCAGTGGATACTGGCTATATCAGCCAGAACGTCTACCTCTTCTGCGCGTCGGAAGGCCTGAACACCGTTGTGCTCGGGTCGGTCAATAAAGACGCCCTGCACGCGACAATGGAACTCAAACCTTCCCAGCACATCATTCTTACCCAGCCGGTCGGCTGGCCTACGGAAGAAATTGCCCCGGAGCAGTCCGTAAAAACATGGCTGGACGGAGTTTATGCCGGAAAGTCGCAGGGCTATGACGGCCCGCTGCAGGTCGCTGTGACCATTCAGCAGGGGAAAATCACCCGCGTGGAGGTTACCCGCCAGAACGAAAGCCGCCCGCGCAGCGCGCTGCAGAACATTCCGGCTCAGGTCGTTGCCCGTCAGAAAGCATCCGTGGATGCCGTCACCGGAGCAACCATCACCTCCCGCTCCGTCATAAGTGCCGTCAGGGATGCCCTGAAGCAGGCGGAACCACGCTGACAGACTGGCTGTTATACGAAACCGTCATCCCCGGTCTCACCTTGCGGCGCAGGCGCAGTTCGGTCTCGCTGTCCACGGTCACCAGGCCTTCGCTGATCACCATCTTCGCTTCACCGCCGGTTCCGCACAGCCGGGCCGCCTTCAGCAGCTTGTCCAGTTCGATGTACTCCCCGCGAATCGCAAACTCAGTCATGATTTTTCCTCATCTTGCGAACCAGTTCCAAATCCTTGAATGAAACGCGGCGGCGGTGATAAAGCGAATCGATTTTTTCTTCCAGCGCCTCCCAGTCCTCCGGCGACGGCGGAGTGTCATAGTCCCACCGCTCTTCATCCGACCGTTTGAACTGCCATTTGATTTTTCCGGCATGGATATTAATGCGCACCGTGCGCTTTACGCCGTCATCGAGAGACTCTTTCCATTCAATATCACGCTTCATGTATCGGAGCCTACCGGCGGCGCGGCATAAAGAAAACCCGATTTTTCCAAACCTTGGAAAAATCGGGCCCTCGGTTTCCAACCATTGGAAAAACCGGTCAGTGCGCATGCGGCATTCCGGCCGTTTCGCCGAAATAGACATGCTCGAACTCGTGGATCAGGCTGCGCAGTTCCTGCACATACTGCAGGTCTACCGTCTGCTTCGACTTCATGGATGCGACCATCATGCTGTGCAGCAGCTTCAGCTCGGCGGTATACTTCTCGGCCGGTTCCGTCGCCTTGATGCGTTGCGTCAGGAAATAGTACGTCACAATCTCCGTCAGCTTGTCGGCGTGCTCATCCTTGTTGTTCACCCATCGCACGAGCTGGTTGATGTTTTGCGGCGAGTCCGCCGGAATCTTCGCAATCTCGGTCATCGACTTCTCAATCGTCGTCACATGCTCTTCCATTTCCGTGATGCGGGCCTTGTCGTCATAAATTCCGCATGGGATTTGGCAGTGTGCCCCGGCAATGGAGGTCAGCAGGGCGAACGTCGTCACGATAGCGGCAAATACTCTCATCTCTCCTCCTTACGGTTGTTTTTACGAACTGACATCCAGCATACGCAAAAACCCGATGAAATCAATCGGGTTTTTGAGGAGTTCTTCCATACGACGGCGTTTTTCCAATGATTGGAAAATCAGAGCACCAGGGTGAGGGTGCGGTCGGCGACGAGGTCGCCGTCGAGCCAGGTGCGGATGCGCCAGTCACCCGCTTTGTCGTCAATCGGTTTCCACGTCGTATCGC
Organism: Kiritimatiellales bacterium; assembly: GCA_050253185.1. Classification (GTDB taxonomy): domain Bacteria; phylum Verrucomicrobiota; class Kiritimatiellia; order Kiritimatiellales; family Tichowtungiaceae; genus Tichowtungia. Next base: position 15,496 of record JBFWJN010000019.1, read on the forward strand.
CGAGAAAAAATTTCCAATCATTGGAACGGATGTATTCTTCGCCGGTGAACGGCGGGGCGGGTTCGCCGTCGGAGCCGGCAAAGGGCGGGTGGTCGATCTGAAAGGTGAGTTTCATCCCGCGGCCTTTGCGGATGTGCAGGATATAGCCGAATTCCACGCCGGGTTCGCACGGGATCTCATCCGTGAAACGAACCAGTTTCGGCAGGTCTTTGCTGCCTTTGTCGAGCGGCGTGTAGAGTCCGCAGCTCTCGATTTTCACCTCTGCCTTTTTCTTCGCCTTGGGACGTAATACGTAACGGATAATGCGTGAGGGGGAAACAAGATTTAACGGCAGATTGTGCTTTGGCGCTCCACCGGTTGTGTATTCCGGTCTTTATGCTTTGAAAGGCGGATCGAATGGCGTATAAATCATAATTTACACAAGTAAATAAAGGGGTGGTTATGGTTTCGGGCCGAAGACTGGCGGCTGGGCTGCTGTTGCTGTATTTGGGGGTTCACGGGTCTGTTTCTGCCGAGGGGCAGGTGCGGGGTCTATCCGGTCCGGGGCTTGGGGCTGCGGAAGATGCGCAGACCTCCGGCGGGGCACCGTATCAGCTGTATCAGAATGTGCGCTATGCCGGAACGGACGGGCCGCAGCGGATGGATGTTTATTGCCCGTCTAATTCGACGACCTCCCGGCCGGGCGTGCTGATTATTCACGGCGGCGGGTGGGCGATCGGGGATAAGGCCGATCCGCGGGAACGGCAGTTTGCCGAACTCATGGTGGATGAGGGATATGTCGCGGTGAGCATCAATTATACGATGACCACCTATGAAGGTAAGGTCTGGGCAAGCCCGCGGATCAAGGGCAGCTGGCCGCAGAATATTTATGACTGTAAGAGTGCTTTGCGCTGGATGAAGAAAAATGCGCGGCGGCTGAATCTTGATCCGGATCGAATCGCGGTGATGGGCGGCTCGGCGGGCGGGCATCTGGCGCTGCTGACCGGCCTGTCGGCCGGTGATGCGCAGCTGAATGCCGGCGGCGAGTATACCGATCAGGACAATACGGTGCGCTGCATTGTTGATTTTTACGGGATTCCGGACGTGCGTCGCTGGGGCGGATCGGCGTTTATTGATGTGTCCGAAAAAGAGCATCCGGAAGTCTGGGCTCTGGCCTCTCCGGTGACGCATCTTTCGGAAGCGACTCCGCCGATTCTTATTGTGCACGGGACAAAGGATTCCACGGTAAAGATCGGGCTGTCTGAGGAATTTGTCGAAATCCTGAAAGGCCGCAAGCTGGTCTATCAGTATGTTCCGATTGAGGGCGCCGGACATTCGTTTACGCTGACATCGACGTCCGTGGATCTGCGCCCCGTGGTGCGGGCGTTTCTGAAGAAATATCTGCGTTAATCGGACGGATGATCCGTGAACCTGACGCGAAGGAGGAAAGAGATGAGATCACGGCAACGGTTCGTGCTGATAACGGCCGGTCTGGGAATGGCTGTATCCGTTTTTGCGGATTTCAGGGACTTTAGAATGACCGGAACCGGAACGGATGATCAATGGTCCACACTGGCGAACTGGGAGGAGGGCTCGTTTCCGACATCGGCGGAGCATGCCCGGATCGATAAAGACTGCCATATTGCAAACGGTGTAAGCGGAACCGCTCTGGCCGTGCTGGTTGCCGGAGCCTCCTCCGTCGGAAATCCAACCAACGCGGAGCTTTATGTTGATAGCGGAGGCTCATTAACGGTGGGTTCGTCAGGGATTTCCCTTTCATATTGGAAGAAAACATCCCTGCTGGATGTTTCGGGAAGCGTGAATACGTCCGGCGGGATTCTCCTGGGTGCGGTGTCCAATGCGGTTTCTACGGCGACCGTCAACATCCGTGCAGGCGGTTCGGTGCGTGCCTCCGGGATTAATCTGGGCGCCTTGTCTCCGGGCGGAACATATACGGTTAATCAGTCCGGCGGGGATGTGACGCTGTCCAGTGAGCTTAAGATCGGGGACCTGAGTGATTCCGTGAGTTCCAATGTCTATTCGATCAGCGGGGGAACGCTGCGTGCACTGCGCCTGAATACGGGGGGAAACGGAACCACGGCAGCAAAATTTTCAGTGGTGGGATCGAATGCGAGAATCAGTTTTTCCGGAACATCCTGGCTGGGCGGCGAGACGGAGCTGGAGTTTATTCTGGATGCCTCGGGAGTCAGTGCGTTGATCATGACAAACGGAGGGTATACCCGGGTTTCAACGGCGAAGCTGACGGTGGATGCCTCTGCTTTTTCCGGGTCTGTCGGGACGGGGATTCTCCTGATCGACGCAGATCCCGATGGTACGCTGTATAAATTCAACAATGTTTCGGTGACGGAGGGATATGAGCTGGATTACCATTCGGGCAGGGTTTATCTGGTGAAATCGAGCGATGCCGCCTCGCCGGCTGCCCTGTCCATCGGATCGGCCGCTGCCGACTCGGTGGCGGTTACCGCCACCGGTTTAACGGCTGCCGCAATGTATTCACTGGAGTGCCTGTCCGATCTGATGCTGACGAACTGGACCCCTGTTGCATCCGTTAGAGGGATTGCCAAAAAAAACTGGATGCTTTCGTCGACCAACGCGGCCATGTTCTATCGTCTGAAGCCGCAAGCGGTATCTCTGCTCCGGGAGACATCCGGAGGAACTCCGTATCAGCTGTATACAGATGTATCCTATGTCGGAACTGCCGGACCGCAGCGGATGGATGTTTATTGTCCGTCTAATTCGACGGCCGCCCGGCCTGGAGTTCTGATCATCCATGGCGGAGGATGGTCGATGGGCGATAAGGCGGATGTGCGGGAAGTTCAGTTTGCCGAGTTCATGGTCGACGAAGGATATGTCGCGGTGAGCATCAACTATCTGCTCGCAGTTAATCAGAACAATGTCCTGGTGGAGAGCAGCTGGCCGCAGAATATCTATGATTGCAAGAGTGCGCTGCGCTGGATGAGGAAGAATGCCGATATGCTGGGGCTTGATCCGAATCGAATTGCGGTGATGGGCGGTTCGGCGGGCGGGCATCTGTCGCTGCTGACCGGTCTGTCGGCCGGTGATGCGGAACTGAATGCCGGCGGCGAGTATACCGATCAGGACAATACGGTGCGCTGCATTGTCGACTTTTACGGCATTCCGGATGTGCGTGAATGGGGCGGCTCGGCGTTCATTGATGTCTCTCAGGAAGAAGCTCCGGAGGTCTGGGCGCAGGCTTCCCCCGTAACCCATCTCTCGGATGCCGCGCCGCCGATTCTTATTGTGCACGGAACCGCAGATGACACGGTGAATATTGCACTGTCTGAAGAGTTTGTCGGAATCCTGACGGCCCGGAATCTCACATATCAGTATCTCCCGATTGAGGGCGCCGGGCATTCCTTTACGCTGACATCGACATCCGTGGATCTGCGGCCGGTGGTGCGGGCCTTTTTGAATGAGTATCTGCGCTGAATTCAGAGGTGCGGTCTTCTAGTCACGGCATGTTGCTCAGAACAGAAGCGAGTCGCAGTTATGACGATGTTTAATTTTTAGTCGGTGACCTCGAAAAAGAAAGGCGGGCAGGAAATCAGGGAAGGCCTGTTCAGGAACGGATTGTATGTTTAAATATGCAGGGAGAGACGAATGAATACGAAGATGCTCTGTGCGCTGTGTGCCGTCGGAACTGCGGCCGCGGTTGAGTCGGCGACGAAAACGCCTCCTAACGTTGTTATTATTCTGGCGGATGATCAGGGATGGGCTGACCTTGGAATTTACGGTGCGACCAATGATGTTCGCACGCCGAATCTGGATCAGCTGGCCCGCGACGGAGCGCTCTTCACGTCCGGATACATCACCGCACCGCAATGCGCGCCGTCACGTGCCGGACTGATCACCGGGAAGTATCAGCAGCGGTTCGGATTCGATTCCATCCCCGACGGCCCGCTGCCGCTGGAAGAGATCACCCTTGCCGAGCGCCTTCAGAGAGCGGGCTATACAACCGGGTTTGTCGGCAAGTGGCATCTGGAGCCGAGCGGTTCCTGTCTCCGGTGGGGCCGCGAACATTGCCCCGACCGAATACAGGGCAATAAAGTCATGGTGCCCGTTCCTCTGGTCCGGCAGTATTTTCCGGCCGGGCAGGGGTTCGACGAATACTTTCGGGGTGAGATGAGCCGATTCTGGATTAATTATGATCTGGACGGCAAACCGGTCGAGCCGCAGTGGCGGGACATTCCGGAGTTCCGGGTGGATACGCAGACTCAGGCGGCGCTTACGTTTATTGACCGCAATAAAAGCAAACCGTTTTTCCTTTATCTGGGATATTTTGCTCCCCATGTTCCGCTGGAGGCGACGAAACAGTATCTCGACCGGTTTCCCGGCAACATGCCGGAGCGCCGCCGGTATGCGCTGGCGATGATTTCCGCGATGGATGACGGAGTGGGAGCCATTCGGCAGAAACTGCAGGAATCCGGACTTTCGGAAAACACGCTGATTTTCTACCTGAGCGATAACGGAGCTCCGCTGGGCGCTCAGCAGGACCTGTATATGGCCGATGTGCTACCCGTCAATAAACCGAAAGTTGTTTGGGACGGATCTGTGAACACCCCCTGGCTTGGAGAAAAAGGGATGCTGATGGAAGGCGGCATTCGGGTGCCGTACATTGTGACCTGGCCGGGGACCATTCCGTCCGGGACGGTTGTGGATGAACCGGTGATTTCGCTGGACGTGGCTGCAACGGTGGTGAGTGCCGCCGGTCTTGAAACACCGGATGAACTGGACGGCATCAATCTGCTTCCTCGTCTGAGCGGGAAAGAAAAGCTTCTTCCGAAGCGCAGCCTTTTCTGGCGTTTCTGGAATCAGAGTGCCGTGCGCAGCGGATCGTGGAAATACATCTGCCTGACGGATGGCCGCGAGCAGCTTTATGACCTGTCCACGGACGCGCAGGAAAAGGTCAATCGAATTGCACAGCACCCTGAAAAGGCGCAAGCCCTGCGCGCGGAAATCGAAGAATGGGCGGCGCAGCTTCAGCCCGCCGGGCTTCGGCGGGGAAATGTGACCGGCGAGGAAATGAAGTGGTACGAATATTATCTGAACAGGGCGGACTGACCGCATTTCAGGCGAAGCCTGAAAAGTCCGCCTCAGATAATTTACACGAGTAAAACAAAGTTGACTTTTCGTTGCCGGGTGCGACATGTTAATGCATCAGGTGCCGCGGGCGCAGTGGGTGTCTGCATCGAGCAGGATTTAAAACAGCAGGGAGAAAGATGAAAAAGATTCGCAGTTTATGGCCTTGGGTCGCGTTGCTGGCCGCATGTTCCGTTTATTCGGAGCCGGCGGTTTCGGGGAATCACATACCTTCGATCGGAGTGGATACGGCGGGAACCTATCTTCAAAGCCGATATCGTCAGGTCGGCTGGATGTTTCCGGCTTTTGAATCCGCTTTGGACAGTCTGGGGGCGGATTTTATTATGGATCATTACATGGATATCCATACCGGCGGTTCTTACGAACAGAATCACGCAAAAACGGTAAAGGATATTCAGGTGCTGGGCGACTACCTGAAGCGTGAGAAGAAAGAATACTTCTGGAATCTGGAGTTCGCCAACTGGCGGGTTTCCGCATCATATATTCCCGGACAGAATCTTTATGAGCCGGAGCCGGGGCTGCACTATCTCAAAATTCCCCGCGACCTGATGGCCGAGATTCAGAAAATTCCGGAAATCCGCGGAGTCTGCTATGACGAGTTTGAGCACATGCAGCTTTGCAATAATAAGTTTATGGACTCAACGGCAACCGGAGATAAGCCGGCGTTTGCCGACACCTCACGGCTGACACTGGCACAGGCGTATCCGCTGATGGTCGAAAAACTGAAGGCGCTGAAAAGCTATTACGATGAATACGGCAAAGAGTGCGCGGTGGAAAATGTCTGGCCGGTCATGCAGCATATTTTCGCGCGGGCCGGATGGACGATCAGTCCGAAGGTCATGAAGGAAAGCTGGAATCCGGTTCCCATGGCCATGACGCTTGGGGCCGCCATCGAATATGAGAAGGCCGGGTGTGATGTATGGCTGAACCCGGATCTCTGGTTCTGCGGCCACTATCCGGGACACAGCACGGAAGAATTGCGCAGTTCGCTTCTTCTCGGGCATTGGACCGGGATGAGCCGGGTTTATGTGGAAAACTTGGATTATGTGCGGCGGGTTGTGCCGCAAGGTGCAGATCCTTTCGATTATTCAAAAGTGCAGCAGGGAAAACATCATGCGGATGCACATAACGTTTGGGGCTCACTGGTGTTTTTTAACAGCGAAACGGAGTATACCCGGACACCGTACGGGGATGTGATGGCCTGGTATACGCATGACTACAAAGACAGCCATCCGGTTCCGTATACCTGGCGGGATGCGAAATGCAAGGTGGCGATTGTCCGGTTCCCAGACTCCTGCTGGGGGCAGCGGGGAACATCGTTCGGAGATTATTTGCTGGGGTCGAAAATAGAGAAATCAACTCCGGCCACAGAGGCCTGGTTTTCCATTTGGAATCAGCTCTCTCTGGGAACTATTCCGACCAACGGCCTGTCCTTCCACTGCAAAGGCGTCAACCGGGTGTACGGTCCGCGGTTTTTCTGTCCGATGCCGCCGGTGTTGGTGTTTGACCATCGCGTCGGAAATGAACATCCCGATTTCGATTTTCGCGGCGCAGAAGTTCTGTTCCTGACCGGCGTTTCAATTACTCCGGAAACGATGGAAACAGTACGCCGCCATGTGGAAAAAACCGGAGCGACGGCAGTTATGCTCCGTTCTCTGGCCCCGGAAGGCTTCAAATCCTCCGCGCATTTCTTCACGGTGGATTCCTATGATGATCCGCAGGTGAAAAAAGTGCTGGGCCCGGTTCTGCCTCCTGAAGACGAAATGCAGTTTGTGTTCGGCGACAATCAGGTAAACCTGAAAAAAATCGATCGGGACCGGATTCAGGTCTTCCTGAACGGCAAACCGGTCTCTCCGGTTATAGAATCCAGCAGTCAGGTATCAATCGGTTCCGACGGGCGTGAGCTGATGGGCTGGGAAGATCTCAACCAGAACTAGCGTCCGACCGTTGATTTGTCAGAAAGGTCTGTGTGATGAACAGTGTGTGCAAGTGGATAGGAATCGTCGTAATCATGAACTTCTGCAATGTATTTGCAGAGGTGAAACCTGCGGGTGTTTTTACAGACCATGCCGTGCTGCAGCAGGGCGAACCGGTGCGGGTTTGGGGAACTGCCGCGCCGGGCGAAAAAGTGACGGTGTCGTTTGCCGGGCAGTCCCGGGAAGCGGTTGCGGCTGAAGATGGAACGTGGATGGTT
>JBFWJN010000020.1:0-22773 GCA_050253185.1 Kiritimatiellales bacterium
GCCGCCAAGGAGCGCGACCGCGGTAAGCCGATTGCCCGCCTCGCGGCAAGTCTGGAACAGGTCGAAGCGCTCGGTGCCGACTTCGGGCGTGACGGGAAAGCGCTGGCAAAAAAATACTGGCCCGGGTCTGTCACTCTTGTTCTGAAGACACCGGAAGGAACGACTGGCTTCCGCGTTCCGGCTCACGAGGTGCCGCTGGCGCTCGCTCGCGCCTTCGGCCGCCCCATCGCCCTGACGAGTGCCAACAAAAGCGGCGGCGCCGACGCCGTTTCCGCACAGGAAGCTTTCCAAACACTGGAAAACGATGTGCCGCTTTTCCTTGATAGTTTTCCAAGCATTGGAAAAACACCGAGCACGGTTGTCCAATGCATGGAAAACGAGACAAAGATCCTGCGCGAAGGTGCTGTATCGAGCGCGGAAATCGAGCTGGTTATCCTATAAAAAATTTGGGCAGCGCCTACTTGTCGCTGAGAATCTGCTCGTCCGGGTCTGGCGGAGTATAGCCATGCGTAGCGCCCTGAACGTATTTGATGGTTTTCGGAACGTTCGCGTTGTTATAGAGCACGGAAACCCCGGAGGGCGGACAGACGGTATCTTCCTGGAACCATTCCATTGGTATTCCGCCGCCACTCTGTTATTTTCCGGGCATTCGAATGACTGGAATGCAAAAAAACCAAAGAAATCTGATTTTCGTCTGCACGGGAAACACCTGCCGAAGCCCGATGGCCGAGGGACTGCTGAAAAAGCTGCTCGGACCGGAATCGGGCTGGAAAATCACGTCGGCCGGGGTCTGCGCCGGGAACGGATTCCCGGCCAGCCCGAATGCCGTGCAGGCACTGCAGGAACAGGGCATCGACATCTCCAGTCACAGCTCGCACCACCTGACCCCGAAGATGATCGAATCCGCCGATCTGCTTGTAACGATGACCCGCGCGCACCGCGACGCCGTGGTTGCCATCGCCCCCGAAAGCCGGGGCAAAGTTTTCTTGCTTAAATCCTTCGGAGTCGCACAATCGGCGGCTGATATTTACGACCCGGTCGGTGAAGCACTGGACGTGTACCGCCGCGTGCGCGATGAAATCGACGCCGCGCTGTCCGACCTGATTCTTTATATGATGGAAGAGAGGACCTGACATGAAGATCGTACTGGGCGCCGATCATGGCGGCGTGGAACTGAAAGCAAAATTTGTATCTGTCCTGAAAGCCAGGGGCGTGGATGTGGAAGACGTCGGCACGCACAGCGCAGAATCCTGCGACTATCCCGATTACGCGGCCGAAGCCGCACGCCGGATCTCGCAGGGCGAAGCCGATCAGGGAATCCTGATCTGCAATACCGGCATCGGCATGAGCATCACTGCCAATAAATTCCCCCGCGTGCGCGCCGCCGTCTGCTGTACCCCTGAAATGGCGAAGCTGACCCGCATTCACAACGCAGCCAATGTGCTCTGCCTCGGCGCGAACAACGTATCCGAAGAAACGTCTCTGGAAATCCTCGAAGCCTGGCTGGCCAGCCAACCGGAAGCCGGCGGCCGCCACGAACGGCGCGTCAACAAGATCAAAGCATTCGGAAAAAGCACCAGCGACGCCATTGCGCTCTACGACGCCGACCCGGAAATGTACAAAATCCTGCGCGACGAAAACGTCCGCCAGAAAAACAACATTGAGCTGATCGCTTCCGAAAACATTGTTTCGCAGGCCGTTCGCGAGGTTCAGGGCTCCCGCCTGACCAACAAATATGCCGAAGGCTATCCGGGCAAGCGCTGGTACAACGGCTGCGAATGCGTCGACGACGCCGAACGGCTTGCCATCGACCGCGCCAAAGAGCTGTTCGGCGCCGAACACGTCAACGTGCAGCCGCACTGCGGCAGCAGCGCAAATATGGGCGTCTACTACTCCGTGCTGGAACCGGGCGACACCATTCTTGCGATGAGCCTCGCCGAAGGCGGCCACCTGACGCACGGCCACCCGATGAACTTTTCCGGCCGTTTCTTCAACATCGTCCCTTACGGCGTCTGCAAAGACTCCGAACAGATTGACTACGACGAAGTGCAGCGACTGGCCGAGGAGCACAAACCGCGCATGGTTGTTGCCGGCGCCAGCGCCTATTCGCGCATCATCGATTTCAAGCGGCTGCGCAAAATCGCCGACTCCGTCGGCGCCTATCTGATGGTCGATATGGCGCACATTGCCGGTCTGGTTGCGGCAGGCTGCCACCCAAGCCCGGTCCCGGACGCCGATTTTGTGACCACCACAACACACAAAACCCTGCGCGGCCCGCGCGGCGGAATGATCCTCTGCAAAGAAAAATTCGCCGCCGATATCGATCGGCAGGTGTTCCCCGGCATTCAGGGCGGACCGCTAATGCACGTCATCGCCGCCAAAGCCGTTGCCTTCGGCGAAGCGCTGACCCCCGAATTCAAAGCCTATCAGGAACAGGTCGTTAAAAACGCCAAGGCGCTGTCCGACGCCATGCAGACCAACGGATTCCGCATCGTGTCCGGCGGAACGGATAACCACCTCATGCTGGTGGATGTCAGTTCCTGCGGGCTGACCGGCAAGGATGTGGCCAACGCGCTGGACAAAGCGTCGATCACCGCCAACAAAAACGGCATTCCGTTCGACCAGAAGAGCCCGTTCGTCACCTCCGGCGTTCGCCTCGGAACGCCGGCGGTCACCACGCGCGGCATGAAGGAAGAGGACATGGTCCAGATCGCCGATTTCTTCAAGGCGGTAACCGACCATATCGGTGACGAGAAAAAGCTGGCGGAAATCCGCAAGGAAGTCATCGCCTTCTCGAATCGCTTCGTCCTGCCGTAGGTTCCAGAATCCGGAACACGAAAAAGCCCCGTTGACGCGGGGCTTTTTTTATATCCGGCAGGATTGGGTCACTCGCCGTAGGAGGTCAGCACCGGTTTGGGTGTTCCGGCAAAAGACGAGGAATAGTAGGATTGAGGAATCATTCCGGGAATATTTATGGACGGAGCCCGATTGGTTTCAATCGTCACACCCGCCAGCGCCGAAGCCGGCTCCGGAGCCTGAATGGCAAAAGCGCCTACCGGGGCCGTCGGCATGGGACGATCCAGCAGATGAAGGCCGAGGAAAAGGACAAAAAGCGCTGCGATGCCGTAGCGCGGCTGGGCAAAAGCCCAAGCCATGCCCTTATCCGGAAACAGCAGCAGCGTCGGACGGTTGCTGGTCGACCGAACCGTCCGCATGATGTTCTGAATACTTTTTTCAGACCGACCGGGATCGGGCCGCTCATAGGTCTTGAGCGAAAGCAGACGGACCACATCCAGATCTGCAGTTTCTGTTTTTTCCGTTTTCATTTTACAAACTCCGCCAACTCGGCCTGTAACTGCTTCCGCGCATAGAACAGGCGCGACCGAACTGTTCCCTCCGAGCAGCGCATGATATCGGCAATCTCCGCATGGGGCATTCCCTGCACGTCGTGCATCACAACCACCGCTCTGTGTTTTTGGGACAGCTTCTCAAGGGCTTCGTTCATTTTTTTCTGGAATTCGCCCAGACTCATCTTCCGGAGCACGGACCCTTTGCTGGAAAACTCACGGTAGGATTCCGCCTGCTTGATATCCGGATCAAAGTCATCAAAGCTGACGCCCTGACGGCGGTTGCGCTTCTTGCGGAAATTAATCGTCCGGTTCAGGGCAATGCGGTAGACCCAGGTATAGAACCCGGACTGCTCGCGGAAATGGCCCAGCGCCTTCCAGGCTTTGACAAAAACCTCCTGAACCAGATCTTCGGCATCCTCCCGGTTGCTGGTCATATTGTATACGAGGGCATAAATGCGGTCGTGATAGCGCCGAACCAGTTCTTCATAGGCGGCATGGTCCCCCGCCTGGGAACGATGAACCAGTTCCAAGTCGTCAGGTTCTGTTTTCTGCTGTTCAGGATCTGCCATATATTCGGGGATTTCCAATCCTTGGAATCTGCTTCTACCAAAGTTTCCAATCCTTGGAAAAAGAAAAGCGCCCCGAAAACATTTCCGAAGCGCTCCTCTTTCTCTGGAACCGGGATTTATCCCTGAATAGCAGCCTGTGCTGCCGCCAGCCGGGCAATCGGCACGCGAAACGGCGAGCAGCTGACATAGTTGAGTCCGGCTTTACAGCAGAACTTCACACTGGCCGGGTCGCCGCCGTGTTCGCCGCAGATCCCGCATTTGAGATCCGGACGGGTCGAGCGGCCCTTTTCAACCCCCATTTTGACCAGCTGGCCGACGCCGCTCTGGTCAAGGTGCTGGAACGGGTCGCACGGCAGCAGTTTTTCCTTCAGGTAGTCCGGAAGGAAGGTGCCGATGTCGTCGCGGCTGAAACCGAACGTCATCTGCGTCAGGTCGTTGGTCCCGAAGCTGAAGAACTCGGCGGTTTCGGCGATTTCGTCGGCCGTCAGCGCAGCGCGCGGAATTTCGATCATCGTTCCGACCATGTATTTCAGCGACACGCCTTCTTTCTTAATGACTTTGTCAGCGGTCTTGCGGGCGATCTGCTCGAGATAGTCGAGTTCGGCCTTGCTTCCGACGAGCGGAATCATGATTTCCGGCAGAACCTTAACCTTTTTCTTCGCCTTGCCGACCTTGCAGGCGGCGGCGATGATTGCGGTCGTCTGCATCACGCAGAGTTCCGGGAAAGTAACGGAGAGGCGGCAGCCGCGATGACCGAGCATCGGATTGAATTCATGCAGCTGTTTCACGCGATCCGTGACCTTTTTGAGCGGGATCCCGAGGCGTCTGGCCATTTCCTTCTGGTCCTTCAGCGAGTTCGGCACAAACTCATGCAGCGGCGGGTCGAGCAGGCGCACCGTAACCGGCAGGCCGTCCATCGCCTTGAAGATGCCTTCGAAATCCTTCTGCTGCAGCTTGAGCAGTTTGGCGAGGGCTTTCTTCCGGCCGGCTTCCTCTTCCGCCAGAATGAATTCGCGGATCGCCCAGATGCGGTCGCCTTCGAAGAACATATGTTCGGTCCGGCAGAGGCCGATCCCTTCCGCGCCGAATGCCCGGGCAACTGCCGCGTCTTTCGGCGTATCGGCGTTGGTGCGGACATTGATTTTACGGTTGCTGTCCGACCACTGGGAAATCTGTTCGTACATTTTGTAGATCGGATGCTTCTTGGCGGCGGCACTGCCGTCGACCACGCCGGAAACCACCGGACTCGCCTGCGTCGGGATCTGGCCCTCATAGACCATTCCGGTTGAACCGTTAAGGCTGATCCAATCTCCCTGTTTATAGATTTTCCGGCCGACCGTAACGGTTTTCTTCTTGTTGTCGATTTGCAGGGCTCCCGCGCCACAGATGCAGCATTTGCCCCAGCCGCGCGCAACCACGGCCGCGTGCGAAGTCATTCCGCCGGTGGACGTCAGCACGCCCTGGGCCGCCCACATGCCGCCGACATCTTCCGGGCTCGTGTCCTGACGAACCAGAATGACCTTGGCGTCCGGGTCTTTCGTAACCGCCGCCTCGGCGTCCTTCGCTTCGAAAACAATCTTGCCAACCGCAGCGCCGGGCCCGGCGGGCAGTGCGGAGGTGATGAGCTTCGCCTTCTTTTCAGCCGCAATGTCGAAAATCGGGAACAGAAGCTGTTCCAGGTCTTCGCCGGACACCGTCAGCAGTGCTTCTTTCTGCGTCAGAATTTTAGGAAGCGTTTTGCCCGTGAAGACATCTTTACCTGAGGCCATTTCGACCGCCCAGCGGACACCCGCCAGACCGGTGCGTTTGGCATTGCGGGTCTGAAGCATCCAGAGTTTGCCTTCCTGCACAGTAAACTCAACATCCTGCGGATATTTATAGTGCCGTTCGAGACGATCCATGATTTTCAGCAGGTCGGTGTGCGCCTTTTTCCAGACCGCCGATTTTTCCTTCGGCATGTCGTCGAGATGTTTCGGCGTACGTATACCGGCCACCACGTCTTCGCCCTGTGCGTTGATCAAATATTCCCCCATCGGATTGGAATCGCCGGTGCCGCCGTCGCGGGTAAAGGCCACGCCGGTTCCGGACTCATCGCCCATGTTTCCGAAAACCATCGAGCAGACGTTGACCGCCGTGCCCAGCAAACCGGTGATCTTGTTGATCTGGCGGTATTTTTCGGCGCGTTCAGAATTCCAGGAACCGAAAACGGCGCGGATCGCGAGGTCGAGCTGCTGCATCGGATCCTGCGGGAACGGTTTTTTCACCTTGGTCTGATAGACCCTCTTATAAATATCAACCAGCTCCTTGAGCTGCTCGGCCGTCAGGTCCGTATCCTGCGAGGCTTTGTATTTTTTCTTGAGCTTTTCCAGCTCCACTTCGAAATCATGATGTTCGAGGCCGGTGTACGGCCCCATCACCACATCGCCGAACATATCGATAAAGCGGCGGTAGCAGTCCCACGCCGTACGCTCGTTGCCGGTTTGTTTGATGAAGCCGAGAACGGACTTATCCGTGAGGCCGAGGTTGAGAACAGTGTCCATCATACCCGGCATGGAAATCGCGGCGCCGGAGCGGACGGAAACGAGAAGCGGATCATTCGGGTCGCCGAGCTTTTTGCCCATCATCTTTTCGAGCTTGCTCAGCGTTTTCTTGAGTTGGTCCTCCATTCCTTCCGGATAGCGGCCGCCGCTCTTGCTGTAGCAGGCGCAGGCCTCGGTGGAAATGGTGAATCCGGGCGGAACCGGTAGATTTGCGTTGGCCATTTCGGCCAGGTTGGCTCCCTTGCCGCCGAGGATTGCTTTCATACTGGTATCGCCCTCGGTATGTTCTTTTCCGAAACCGTAGAAGTACACGTACTTTTTGCTGTTAGCCATCAGGCTCTCCTTCACTTTTTCGTTATTGAAACTTTTGAGCTCCCCATCCCAAAAACACTGAATGCTATCAGAGCCCGAAGGGGAGTCAAGGCGCGGCATATCCGGCGCAAAGTTTATTGGGCCGGATATTCCACATAAGCCGCCGGTGTCTTTGCGGCAATCTCCTGCACATCTGGGATACCGTCCAGATCGCTGTCGGCAACCGGGTTCACAAACTCATAGGCGCCGATATCAATCCGCGAATGCCCGTTCGCATTTCCATCCAGAATGCGCGGAACGCCAACCAGATCCACCGTGATAAAATTATTGGTTCCGGCATCAACCAGCGGCGACGCGGCGACCGGCGTAAACACGCCCTGATCACTGTTGTTGAAGCCCGGTTCCAGGCCGATGTTCCCTGCGCCGCGCGGCTTCGGCATACTGCAGCAGTAGGTCATCGACACCTTGAAAAAGTTATGCGCGCTCAGCAGCGTCTGGTTGTGATGAATCACCGTATTGATCGCCGTTCCGTAGGCCGCGCCGCCGCCCAGCACCTCCGCCCGGTTGCGCGCCACCGTGCAGTTCACCAGATCGCAGCGGTTCGCGCCGCCGCCGTAGCGCCCGGCCCGGTTATACTGCAGCAGGCAGTTTTCCAGCGTCGCGTTCGCCGCGCCGCCGCCGGATCGCCGCGCCCGGTTGCCGTCAAACACGCAGCGCACCGCCTTGCCGCCGTACAGCCCGCCGCCGTACCACAGCGCCGTGTTGCTGACCACAATGCAGTTTTCGAGCAGGCCGTCCGGCTCGCTCCAGACGCCGCCGCCGGAAAGCGCGGTGAACTTGTTGCCCTCCGGGCCTTCCACCATCGTTTCACAGTCGCGGATCGTGAAGCCGATCACCTTCACGCCGTTCGTCATATAAATTCCGCGGGTCGAAGGGCCGCCAGCGATAATTGTTTTTTCCGGCCCCTGCTCACTGCGCAGCGTCAGCGGTTTATCAATCACCACGCGCGTCGCGGGGCCCTTCTGCTCGAACTGCCGCCCGCCGGTTTCATACACACCCGGCGCAACGATGATCTCGTCACCGGGATCGGCCTTATCGATAAACATCTGCAGCGTGTCGGGGGAATTCGCCGGAACGCGAAAGATTTTTGCTGTACCGTTGGTCTGCGAAAATGCCGCACCGGCAATCAGGGTGGACAGAAGAAAAGCAGTCTTGGTTTTCATAAGCCTTCCGTTTCCAATCATTGGAAGTTTTCTAACCGATTTTTCCAGGGTTTGGAATCTTTATTCAACGTCGAGCGGGCCGCCGGGACGATCCTGCACCACGGTGTGTTCCACCGCTGCTGATTGGCCCGGCCAGTCCTCGGTATAATGCAGCCCGCGGCTCTCTTTGCGCCGCTGCGCGCAGCGAATGATTAGCTCGGCAACCGCGGCGAGGTTGCGCAGTTCGATCAGGTCCGCCGTGACCAGATATTCCTTATAATAGTGCCGCACCTCTTCGCGAATGGTGTGGATGCGGCGACGGGCGCGTTCGAGGCGGCGGTCGGAGCGGACGATCCCGACGTAGTCCCACATCACCGAGCGCACTTCGTTCCAGTCGTGCTCGACGACGACGGCTTCTTCGCTCGACACGGCGTCGCCGTATTCCCAGCGCGGAATGGTGATGTCCGTGACCGGATTTTTTTTCCAATGATTGGAAACAAAGTCGGCACAGCGGTGCCCGCAGACAAGCGCTTCGAGCAGCGAATTGCTGGCCAGCCGGTTGGCGCCGTGCAGGCCGGTGCTGGCGACTTCACCGACGGCGTAAAGTCCCGGCATGGCGGTGCGTCCGTCGACATCGGCCACAACGCCGCCGCACGAATAGTGCGCGGCGGGCACGACGGGCACCGGTGCGCGCGCCATGTCGAAACCGTATTTCAGGCAGGTGCCGTAGAGCGTCGGGAAACGGTGCTGCAGGAAGTCGGCATCGCGGTGCGAGATGTCGAGGTAGACGAACGGGTCGCCGTGCTTTTTCATGACGGAGTCGATGGCGCGCGCGGTGATATCGCGCGGCGCCAGCGCGCCGCGCGGATCGAAATCGTAGACGAACTCGCGCCCGCGACGATCGATGAGTTTCGCGCCTTCGCCGCGCACGGCCTCTGAGATCAGAAACGACTTGGCGTCGGGATGATAGAGGCAGGTCGGATGAAACTGGATCATTTCCATGTCGCGGATCGGCAGGCCCGCGCGCCAAGCCATGGCGACGCCGTCGCCGGTGGCGACGTCCGGGTTGCTTGTATAAAGATAGACTTTTCCCGCGCCACCGGTGGCGAGAATGGTTGCGGGCGAACGGACGGCGAGGATTTCGCCGGAGTTGCGGTCTAGGAAGTAGCAACCGATGCAGCGGTTTTCGCCGGACAGGCCGATCCAGCCGGTCGGAATCACGTCGATGGCCAGCCAGTTTTCGGCAATGGTGATGTTGGGGTCGGCCTTCGCACGGGCGAGCAGGCCTTCCACCACGGCCTTGCCGGTGACGTCGCCGGCATGAAGAACGCGCCGGCGCGAATGACCGCCTTCCTGGCCGAGATCATACTCCTTCGGCTTGTCGGCCCGGTGTTCAAAATGGATGCCAAACGATTCGAGCTCGGCAATTCGTTCCGGCCCGCCTTCAATGATGGCGCGGACGGAGGCCTCTTCGCTCAGGCCGCCGCCGGTCTGCAGGGTGTCGGCCAGATGTTCAGTCATGGAGTCGTCCGGATCGATGACACAGGCGATGCCGCCCTGCGCATAACGCGAATTGCACTCCGAAACCTCGCGCTTGGATGCCACCAACACCCGTCCGTGAGCACTCAGGCGGAGCGCAGCCGTCAGCCCGGCCAGTCCGCTTCCGATTACCAAGAAATCACTGTCTCGTGTCTGCATTTTTTTCCAGGGGTTGGAAAACCAAAGCCGCATATTATCCTCATTTTTCCAGACATTGGAACTTAAAATACGGAGTGCTTCTATCAAGCTTTAACTTTATCTTTAAGGCCTTGCGTGATACAACCCGCGTCATTATGAAAAAGATTCTGTTTTTCCTCTCCGGGCTGGCGGCATGCGCGGCGTACGCGGCGATGCCGGTTGAAAAGACGATCACTCATGTCAGCACTCCGTTTCAGCTGGGGTTTGACGAGGATCATTGTCTCTATCCCAAAGAATACGGTGTGCACGGCCTGCGTCTGAATGCCTTCTTTGTTGAGAACCGCTATATGCACGGCGTGGATATCGGGTTCTGGAACGTGTCGGAAGATGCGAGCGGATTCCAGCTCGCGCTGTACCGCAACGAAACCCACGACTTCGGCGGCTTCCAGTTTTCGCTGTGGAATGCGGAAACCAAAAATGTGGGCGGCTTCCAGATTGCGACGGTGACAACGGACGCTGAAGACGTGAACGGCCTGCAGCTGACCGGTCTGATGGGCAAGGCCCGGAATGTGGGCGGCTTCCAGATTGCCGGACTGTCCGCGGTGTCGGAATCGGAAACCGATGATGCGTGGGTCTCGGGCATGCAGTTCGGCCTGTTCGAAGCACGCGCCGAGAAGATGGGCGGCGTCCAGATCGGCGGCGTGTTCAGTGAAACCGGCTGGGATGCCAACGGCCTGCAGCTTGGCGTGCTCTTTGCCGAGTCGCGCTATAACAACGGCGTTCAGCTTGGCGGGCTGACGGCCGTCAGCAAGGAAACCGCCGGCATCCAGTTTGCCGGACTGCTGGCCCGCTCCGAGATCAAGGCCGACGGCATTCTGCAGGGAGCGGTGATTCTTGCAGAGAACGGGCAGATGAACGGCTGCCTGCAGCTCGCGGGAGTTGCGGCGAATGTGATCGGCGAATCCGACGGGTTCCAGATCGGTGGAGTCAGTACCATGGCCGGCTCGATGAACGGCGCGGAAATTGCCGGGATCTGGAATTTTGTTTTCGAAAATGCAAACGGCCTGCAGGCTGCGATTCTTTATAATCACGCCCGCTATGTGCACGGCGTGCAGATCGGTTTGATCAATCACTGCGAACGGCTCGACGGCGTACAGATCGGCCTGCTGAACACGGTGAAGGAAGCCCGCTTCAGCACCTGCCCGCTGCTGCGCGTCGATTTTTAATGCAATAAAGGCTTTTCTTCAGGCGAAAGTCTGGCATTGTGCCGCGCTTTCGCGTGGATCAAACCTGCTTTCAGAAAGGATGCAATGATGATTAAAAAAGGCGGAACGTACGTAGTCATGGGCCTTCTCAACACCGACTCCATCGCTTATGCGGCCGGTAAAATGATTGAAGACCTGGGCGGCAAAGTGATTTATACGGTACAGAACGAGCGGCTCAAAAAAATCTTCTTCGACCGCGGCTGCACCGACCTGCCGCAGGAAGTCAAGGATGCCATGGACATCCGCTATTGCGACGTCACAGTGGAAAACGAGGTGCGCAACCTTTTCAGGGATATCGGCGACGTCAACGGCGTGCTGCATTCCATCGCCTTCGCCAACCCGAAAACCTGTCTGGGCGACCATATTTATACGGATGCCTATGAAGACATCAAACAGGGATTCCATATCAGCTGCGCCTCGCTGGCAACTGTCACCCAATTTGCGCAGGAACACATGCCGAAGGGCGGATCGGTCGTCACGCTGTCGTTTGCCTCGCAGCTGGCTTTTGCCTTCTATAACTGGATGGGCGTCAATAAGGCCGCGCTGGAAGCGCTCGTGCGCGCGCTGGCCCGTGAATACGGCCGCGAACACGTTCGCATCAATGCGGTTTCCGCCGGCCCACTGGCTACCAAGGCCGCCAAATCCATTCCGCACTTCGCCAACCTGGCGCGCACTTGGAAAAAAGTCAGTCCGCTGCCGTGGGACGTTGTTCACGATAAGCAGGAAGTTGCCAACGCGGTCGTCTTTCTGCTCGGCGAATACTCGAAGAAAATCACCGGCCAGACGGTCTATGTCGACGGCGGTGCTTCGGCCATCGGCGGCGAACTGCTCGCCAGCGAAAAGCCGCTCAAAAGCATGCCCGCCAAACGTAAGGCGGCTGCGAAAGAACGGCTGGAACGCATGCGCGCGCTGCAGGCCTCGCACAAACAGGACTGACCGTTATTCGGTTACAGCAGAAAGCCGCTCTTCCCGGGCGGCTTTTTTTATTTTTCATCATACCGCGCGAAACATAAAAACGGCGGAAAACAGCAGCAACTCTGCTGCGATAAAATGGAGTTGAAAAGGTGGCGAGGATGACGAGACTCGAACTCGCAACCCCCAGCGTGACAGGCTGGTGCTCTAACCAATTGAGCTACACCCCCACCGAAAGAGAGGAAGAGAATAGTCAGACGGTTTTTTATTTCAAGCGGAAAAACCGTTAATTCATCAGGTTCTTTACCGCGGCCGATAGATCTGCCTGACGAAGCAGACTTTCGCCCACCAGGACCGCTGAAATTCCGGCATTCTGCAGCAGTTTGATGTCCTCCGCAGTCCGGATTCCGCTTTCACTGATCAGAGTGCAGCCGCGCGGAGCAAGTTCTTTCAGCGCCAGTGTGGTTTCCAGTTTTGTCTCAAAGGTCTTCAGGTTACGGTTGTTCATTCCGATGCATTTCGCTCCCGTACCGACAGCCCGCTTCATTTCCTCATCCGTGTGCACTTCGACCAGCGGCGTCATCCCGCAGGAGGTAACCAGCTGGATAAAAGATGCCAGCTCCGCATCGCTCAGTGCCGCGACAATCAGCAAAACCGCGGAAGCTCCAAGGGCTTCCGCATGAAAAATCTGTCGCGGATCAATGACAAATTCCTTATAGAGCATCGGCAGTTTCGTGGCGGCCCGCACGGCCGCCCACTGCTCTTCGCCGCCGCCGAAATATTTTACGTCCATCAGACAGGAGACGGCCTGTGCGCCGGCCGCTTCATAGGTACGGGCAATGTCAGCCGGATCAAACGGTTCGCGAATCGGCCCGGCGGACGGCGAGCGGCGTTTGACTTCGGCAATCAGTCCGATCGGGGCGGACATCAATGCAGTGATAAAATCAGGAATCGGGCTGCGGGCCGGAGCCCCGTCGCAGTCGGAGCAGTCGGTTCCAACGTGCGGAAGATTTTCGACGACGGTTTCCAGGGTTTGGAAATATCCGGGGGTTTCAATTTCCTGCCGTTTATGGGCAATGATCTCTTCGAGAATGTTCATCAGGAAGCCTGCTCTTTCTGTTTCATCTTCAGGTATGCTTCAAGAAATTCGCCGATGTTGCCGTCGAGGACACTCTGCACATTTCCAATCTGCACGTCGGTACGATGATCTTTGACCATGGTGTAGGGCTGCATGACGTAGGACCGGATCTGATGGCCCCATGCAATCTCCCCTTTCGCGCCGTAAAACTGTTCCGCAGCCTGCCGCTGTTTGTCGAGTTCGTGCTCGTAGACTTTGGCCTTGAGCATTTTCATCGCCTTGTCGCGGTTCTTGTGCTGGGAGCGCTCCGCCTGGCACTGGACGACGATACCGGTCGGAAGGTGGACAATGCGCACGGCTGAATCGGTGGTGTTCACATGCTGTCCGCCCGCGCCGCTGGAACGGTAGGTGTCGATGCGCAGGTCTTTTTCCTCGATCTCAACGTTGATGTCGTCGTCGAGTTCCGCCGTCACGTCGAGCGCGACAAACGAGGTGTGGCGGCGCGAGGCGGAATCGAACGGGCTGATCCGGACAAGACGGTGCACGCCGCGCTCGCCTTTCAGGTAGCCGTAGGCATAGGCCCCGCTCACCTGAAAGGTAACGCTCTTGATGCCCGCCTCTTCGCCGGGCTGCATATCAAGCACGTCGATGGAAAATCCGTTGCGCTCCGCGTAGCGGCGATACATGCGGTAAAGAATGTCGGCCCAGTCGCACGATTCCGTTCCGCCCGCGCCGGCGTGCAGGCTGAGGTAGGCGTTCTTTGAATCGAGCGGGCCGCCGAGCAGCGACTGCATTTCCAATGCCTGGAAACTTTTTTCGCAGTCGGAGAGCATCTGTTCGATTTCCTTTTCGGCCTGCCGCTGTCCCGCTTCGTCTTCCGCCTCGGCGAGTTCCAGCATCACCTCGACATCGCCGAGCAGCGTTTCAACATTTTGAAAGGGCTCCAGAACGGCCTTCAGGCTTTTGACGGCCGCAATGTTTACATTGGCGGCATTCTGGTCGTTCCAAAAATCGGGCGCGGCCGCTTCGATTTCGAGCCGGTCGAATTCGGCGCGCTTTTCGTCGATGGCGAGATAGCCGCGCATATCCGCGAGCCGTTCCTGAACGGCGGCAATCTGTTCTTTACGTTCTTCAAGCATGGGAGACTTTCCGCTGTTGGATCAAAAGAAAAATAAATAGCGCAACGCTGATGAGCAGGCAAGCCTGTGCGAAGAGATCGCCGAAACGCGCATAGAAGGTTAATGGTCGGCCCGGCTCGGCGGGAACGGTTTCGACCACCTGGAATCCTTCCGTGCGCGGGGCCAGCGTTCGCGTAACGCGGCCCAGCGCATCGATGGCACAGGTGATGCCGGTGTTCGCGCAGCGGAGCATCGGCAGGTCCGTCTCTACACAGCGGAACACCGCGTTGGCCAGATGCTGTTCCGACCCGCTGTCGGGATCGAACCACGAGTCGTTTGTCTGGTTGACCAGCCAGGTCGCCCCGGCGCGCGCGGCGTTACGTGACAGGTACGGCAGCGAATCCTCAAAACAGATGAGGGAACAGAATCCGCGCGGATCACCGGGCAGAGTGAACAGCACCGACGCGCGGCCCGGGCGAAAACTGGAGCTGATCGGCGTGAGCGCGTTGATCAGAGGAATTTTTTCGTCGAAGGGGATGTATTCCCCGAACAGGACAAGGTGCTGCTTGTAATAGGTGCCCAGCAGTTCGCCGCGGGTATTGAACAGCATGGAGGCGTTGTAATAGTCCGGTGGTTCGGTTTCGTGCCAGACGACATCCATGCTGCCGGCCAGAAGCGGCACGCCGCTTCCCGCCAGTTTCTCTACGAGCGCGGCACTGCGGTCGCTGAAGCGGACAAAATCCGGCAGCGCGGTTTCCGGCCAGATCATCAGGTCGAGATCCCGGGCACGCAGTGCAAATGCACTCAGCGATTCCAGCCGGTCATAAATCAGTTCCGGATCCGCCAGCTCCCAGTTTCCAACCTCTGGAATGTTCGGCTGAATCAGTGCCGCGCGCAGCGGCGCGCCGCCACTGCCGCGGCCGATCATTTTATGAAACCCGAACGACCACGACGCGGCAACCAGCAGCAGCGCAATCATCAGTTCGCCGTGCACGCGATAGGTGCGCCCGCGCAGGCCGGTGATATACTGAAGAAGCGTGACGGCCGAAGCGATGTTCACTAAAACCATCAGTGCGGATACCGCATATACGCCGCCGAACTCTGCAATCTGGATGAGCGGAATCTGCGTATGCTGGCTGACGCCAAGCAGGTTCCACGGAAACCCGGTGATGACGATGGCGCGCAGATATTCCGAGGCACTCCAGACGGCGGCACCGCCGGCCATCCATGCGATGTTTTTAAACCCGTTGGCGCTGCGCCATCCGTCGCGACGCAGTGCGATGAACAGCGCAAACGGAATAAAGTAGAGCGCGCAATAGAGCGCCAGCGCGATTGCCCCGAACCAGGTCACGTGACGAAGCCAGTAAAGCGTGCTCAGAAAAAACACGGTGCCGGCCATCCAACCGAGCAGCGCGGCGCGGCGCGGCGCGGCACCGGCGCAGGCAAAGATCAGCGGAATCAGCGCGACCCAGCCGGCGAAGGCATATCCAACGGGCGGAAAACTGAGAAACAGCAGAACACCGGAAGTGATGGATGCGAGGAATGGAAGCGTCTTTTTCACAGGCTGGGTCCTTGGGGTCAAAGATCGACAAGAAGAATCGCTGGCTGATGTTTCCATCCGTGGGTGCGTGCACAGCGATCCACCACCGCACGAATATGGTCAAGGATCAGGCTCTCCGCATCAGGCCCCTGCAGCAGTCGTGCAGGATGATGAATTCCGTTGATGCCGAGCGTTCCCTGACCATCGGAGTTTTTCCAGACATTGGAAACTTTTTCAACCAGCCCGCGAACGGTTCGATACAGAATCAGTTCATGCCGATCCGCATCGGTCAGCCGAATGTTTTCAAAATCCAGAATCCAGAGCAGGCCGGCGGAGGTGAGTTCCTGCGGACGAAGCACGCGCGCAGAAAAAAGAGGATAGAGTTCAGGAAACGGATAGTCCCTGGACAGTACGTTCAGCCACGATGCAGTGTGATGCCGAAACGCACCGTTGTTCTGCAGAACCTGCTCGGCCGCTTCGGCATCGCCCGCGCTGCAGAACGAACGGGCCATGAAAAGAAAGAGGTCGTGCTGCGGAATGTACGGGCGAGTCTGACAGAAGACCGCGAGGCTCTCGGCAACGGCTTCCGCACTGCCGCGTCGATCGATTTCCAAGGTCTGGAAAATCCGGTGCACCGCGCCGGACCAGGCGCGGCGATCGGCCAGCCGGCGGCTCTGGTGAAGGTCAATCATTCGCGCCCGATCAGCCGTTCCGCTTCGTTCATGAACTGGTTGACATCTTTGAAGCGCCGATAGACCGAAGCAAAGCGAACGTAAGCCACTTCATCAAGTTTCTCGAGCAGGTTCATCACCTTGGTGCCGATGGCGGTGGAGGGAACCTCGCGTTCATACTCGGCCTCGATCTGCGTAATGACGCTGTTGGTCATCTGCTCGATCTGCTGAATGCTGATCGGCCGCTTCTGACAGGCGATGGCCAGGCTCTGCATCAGCTTTTCGCGCGAGAGTTCTTCGCGGCGGCCATCTCGTTTGATCACCTGCAGTTCCGCACGAATCACTTCTTCATACGTCGTGAAACGATGTCCGCAGTTAAGGCAGAGGCGGCGGCGGCGAATGGATTCGCCCTCGCGGACTTCCCGGCTGTCGATGACCTTGTTCTCGCGGTGCTCGCATTTGGGACATTTCATGAACGGCCCTGCTCCTTGTTAAATTGGCGTGAGGATAACGCGGCTGTTTTTTAAAGGAAACGAAAAACTGACCGGATAACAAAACAGCTCCGGGAATACCGGAGCTGTTCATTAGAACTCAACCAGAAGGGTTATTTCTTCTTGGCAGCTTTCTTTTTGGCCGGAGCTTTTTTCGCTACTTTCTTCTTAGCGACTTTTTTAGCCGGGGCTTTTTTTGCTACCTTCTTGGCAGCTTTTTTAGCCGGGGCTTTTTTTGCTACCTTCTTGGCAGCTTTTTTCGCCGGAGCTTTTTTCGCTACTTTCTTTGCGGCTTTTTTGGCCGGAGCTTTTTTCGCTACCTTCTTCGCGGCTTTTTTGGCCGGAGCTTTTTTCGCTACCTTCTTCGCGGCCTTTTTAGCCGGAGCTTTCTTCGCTACCTTTTTTGCGGCTTTCTTAGCCGGAGCTTTCTTCGCCACTTTCTTCTTAGCTGCCATTTCCTGTCTCCTTGTTAACCAGGTTAACCCACACAAGCTCCTTCGGCTTGTCTCTGTACGGACGAAGATATAACTGTTAAAAAATTTTCTTGCAACATCGTTTCCTGTTTACACAGTAACTTTTTACATCCGTTTTCCGTGCTCCTCATCAACGATGTGAATCAGTTCGGAGACTGCTTTCCCAAAATCATCATTGATTACAGTGTACTGATAATACGGCTGATGCTTCATTTCATCTTCTGCATTGCGCATTCGTTTCTCAATCACAGCATCGTCATCCGTACCGCGTCCGCAAAGGCGACGACGCAGTTCATCCATTGACGGCGGTGCAACAAAAACATCGACGAGGCTTTGTTTAATCAGATGGTCTTCCGGCATGGATTCGCATGCGAGGCGAATCTGTTTTGCTCCCTGCACATCAATATCCATAATGACATCCCGCCCCTGTGTCAGTGCATCGGTCACCGTCTGTTTCAGTGTGCCATAAAAATTTTCATGCACGTTCGCGTGCTCCAGAAAATCACCGCGTGCAATGCGCTTTTGAAATTCATCGACCGAAAGAAAATGATAATGCACTCCATTTTTTTCATCACCGCGCGGAGCGCGCGTTGTGCAGGAGATCGAATAAATCATTCCGGGGAACTGTCCAACGAGACGATTGCACAGCGAAGATTTTCCGGCGCCCGATGGAGCGGAAACAACCAGAAGCAGCGGTTTAAACTTATTCGACATTCTGAATCTGCTCCCGAATACGCTCGAGTTCGGTTTTAAAACGAACGACGACCTGTGTAATGTTCAGGTCGTTCGCTTTGGAACCGATCGTGTTGATTTCGCGGAAAAACTCCTGCGCCAGAAAATCAAGCGGACGCCCGGCCGGCTCGCCGCTGCGCAGAATTTTTCGGAACTGCTGAATATGACTTCCAAGCCGCGTAATCTCCTCAGAAATATCACTGCGCTCGCCGAAGAGTGCGATCTCTTTAATCACCCGTTCATCCGCGGCGAGATCCTTCATTCCGTTTTTTTCCAATCCCTGGAAAAGTTTTTTCCGATAGTTGGAAACCGTATCTTTCGACGCCGTTCTGATTTCATCCAGCATCGCTTCCAGCAGCTTCAGCCGCGCTCGCAGATCTGCTTCAAGAATTTTTCCTTCGCGCGCGCGCATCGCATTCAGTTTTTTCAGCGCGGCATTCAGCGCTTTTTCCAATGTTTGGAAAATTTCTTCCGGGCTCTGCTCCATCGCCTGCATCTTCAGCAGACCCGGAATCTGCAGCAGCATTGATGCGCGCAGATCATCTTCAAGCCCGAGCTTTTTCGCCGTGCGCCGCAACCGTGTTACAGTTTCTTTCGCGCGCGGCTGGTCAATCTGAACAGTCAATGCTCCGCCGTCCGACTCAAGCTGCACGTTTCCACTAATGCGTCCGCGCGAGATCTGCTGCTGAACAATTTTTTGAACACCTGCTTCCAGCGACGCAATCGCCGGCGGAAGCCGGAAAACCACATCGAGCTGTTTGCGGTTGACCGAACTCAGCTCCACAGCCACGCGCACGCCTTCGCCGCGCGCTGCCGCCGCACCGAAACCCGTCATACTTTTAATCGGCATTTTGTTTTTTCCATTCCGCGATCTGCTGAACATCTTTGTCGCCGCGACCGGAGACATTGATGATGACGATGTCGTCATGGGTGAACTGCTCGGCGTTTTTGATGATCCACGCGATGGCGTGCGAACTTTCAAGCGCGGGAAGAACACCTTCCCACTGCGCGAGTTTATCAAAACCCATGACGGCATCCGCGTCTTCAATATACGTGTATTCCGCGCGGCCAATGTCGTGCAGCAGCGCGTGCTCGGGACCGACGGAAGCGTAATCGAGGCCAGCGCTGACGGAGTGCGTCAGCAGAATCTGTCCGTCGTCGTCCTGCAGAACATAACTCTTGGTTCCCTGCAGCACGCCGACTTTACCGCCGGCGAAGCGCGCGGCGTGTTTGCCGGGCTCGATGCCGAGTCCGCCGGCTTCGACGCCGATGAGGCGAACACCTTCATCTTTAATAAAGGGATGGAAAATCCCGATGGCGTTGCTGCCGCCGCCGACGCAGGCGACGATGGCCGTCGGTAAACGACCTTCGGCTTTCAGAATCTGTTTGCGCGCCTCTTTGCCGATGACGCTTTGGAAATTCCGGACGATCGTCGGATACGGATGCGGGCCGAACGCTGTGCCGAGAACATAATGTGTATTCTTCAGGTTGCTGACCCAGTCGCGCATGGCATCGTTGATGGCTTCCTTGAGCGTCTGCTGTCCGGCCGTCACAGAAACGACTGTTGCGCCAAGGCTTTCCATGCGGAAAACGTTGAGCGCCTGACGCTCCATATCGACCTTGCCCATGTAGACGGTGCACTCCATCCCGAAGAGCGCGGCGGCGGTGGCGGTGGCGACGCCGTGCTGACCTGCGCCGGTTTCGGCGATGAGCCGCGTTTTGCCTAGCCGTTTGGCCAGCAGTGACTGGCCAATGACGTTGTTGATTTTGTGCGCGCCGGTGTGGTTGAGGTCTTCGCGTTTGAGATAGATTTTCGGACCGCCGAGCTGCGCGGTCATCCGTTCAGCGAACCAGAGCGGTGACGGGCGCCCGACGTATTCGCGCAGATAGAAATCGAGTTCCTTTTTGAATTCAGGATCTTTCTGCGAAGCTTTGTAAACGCGCTCCAGTTCGCGGAGCGGTTCCATCAGCGTTTCGGGCACAAAGATGCCTCCGTACGGCCCGAAGTGTCCAAGTTTATCCGGTTGAGTCGATTTCATAGCCGCCAAGATAAGCGAGACGCAGCTTTGTTTCCATAAAAAGGAGAAAAAGAAACGCGCCGAATTACCGGAAGAAAAGACCGGAACGCAGCGTATAGCTGTCACCGAACTCCAGCTCGGCGGAACGGCCGACGGCCTGCTGGTCGAAGTTCTGGAGGCGGGTATAGGCTGCACCGGCGAAAATTCCCCAGTGTTCGCCAACCTGATATTGAAGATCCGCTCCGGCATACGCGCCGAGCAGCCAGTCTTCTTTCGTGTCGCTTCCGGACGAGAAGGTTCCGTCGCGGTAGGAAAAGTCGCTGTGGATCCATGCGGCCGTTCCGCCGACGGATGCGGTGAGGCGCAGTTTTTCTGTCAGCGTCAGAGAAAGCGTTGGTCCGAAATCAACCCCGAACAGGTTGGCATCGATGCTGCGCTGTGCAGAAAAGGATGCACCAGCGGCATAGGACGTGACCCGCGACGGAGTATCGCCCAGCAGAAAATTCGGTCCGCTGTAACTGCCGTCGAACGGTGCGCCGGGCGGAATGCCGGTGTAGCCGTAAGTGTCGGAGATGGTTTCGGTGGTGGTGCTGTAGACGGAGCGGCTGTCGAGTTCGATGCGCTGCCAGCGCAGCGCGGCGCGCAGTCCGACGTTCCAGCGTTCGTTTTCCGTGAGATCCTGCTGCCAGTAGATTTCGAGGGCGGGCTGGGCCTCGTTCTGCTCGCCTGAGGAACTCTGCGCATCGATGATCGTCTGCGCGCTGTTCATGGTGATGCTGCCGCCGTTGTCCTGCGAAGCGTTCTGATATCCCCAGTAGGTGGTCTGATTCCCGGCATTGCCGGAACTGTCGACGCGGTTGTAGCCGTCGTCGTAGAAATGATCGACTCCGGCAGCGGCGGCACCGGGATCGGTTGCACGTCCCTGCGGTTCGGCGGCGTTGCGGAAGTTCGCTTTATAGTGAAAGGAGGCTCCGGCACTCACACCGAACTCGGCGCGGGCGGTCAGACAGAAGAAAAGAACGAATAGTGTAATGCTGTTTTTCATGGCAGTTCCTTAATTCTGTGTTTTTTCGAGGATGCGATAGAACCGGTTGGAGACGGCGCCGGGAGCGCTTTCGGTTCCGGGCGGGCCGGAATCGATCCACTGGATCCGGTTGACCGGCGCAACGATGGGCGGCTGCACCGTTTTCCAGGGATTGGAAAGTGCGTCGGTGTACTGGATGTAATAGGTCCGCCCGGGCGTTGCGCCGAACTCGATGAGGAACGATTGCGTTCCGCTGATGTTCTGCGGGGTGCCGCTCAGGTTAAAGGCGGTTCCGCTGACGGCTGTCTGCGGACTTTCCAGACTCAGCGACACAATGACCGTTCCGGTCGGGGCCGTTCCGCGGGTCGCCGTATAATACTGAAGCGTGAAGTCCATCGCGGTCAGCGGATCCAGCGTTCCGATCCACAGGATTTCCGGATTGCCGTGTTCGTCTGTGCCGGTGGCGTTGTAGAGCTCTGCGCCGGATGTGAGATTCGTCACTGTAAGTGTCACCGCACGGGCGGCCAGTGTCGGCGAGGTGTTGGAAACGGTAATTGTCTGTTCAAACAGACCGGTCTGCGGGTTCAGTGTGATCGCACCGATATTCTCTCCCGGCTCCGGAACCACGTGAACCGTAATCGTGTTATCCACATAGAACCCGTTCGAAAGGTCGGTGGTCCGCACGGTGATATCGGCCGAACCGGTGACGCTGGCGGCGTAGCTGAGAATCAGCTCGCTTCCGTTGAGCGTTGCGGTAACGAGAGACGGATTGCTGTTGGAGATGATGCTGTAGCTCATGCCCGAACCGTAGAAAAGTTTCGTCAGGTCGATCACATCGCTCGATCCGGCACTGGCGACTCCATTCGTCACTTCATACAGAATATAAGGCGTGTTGGTGCTGACCGGCACTTCGATGATATTTGAATCGAGGCTGGAGCCGTAACTGTTGGCGGCGCGCACGCGGTAGTAATAGGTGACGCCGTCGGTGAGGCCGGTGACCAGTCCGGCGGTGACGTCGCCGAAGCTCCAGTTGCTGTAGATGCCGGTGAAGGTTGTGAAAGCATTGGTTTCCGATACATCGATCAGATAGTTTGTGGCGGACTCAGCCGCGGTCCAGCGGGCCGTGAAACGATCCGCGGTGATGTCCACCGCCGAGAGCGCGACCGGCGGCGGCGGAACCGGCAGGTAGGAGAATCCGTTGGTCAGAACCACAGTCCCAAACCCGGCGGACTGCACGAACACATCTCCATTGGTTGCGACAGGTGACAGGCCCGCCATGACCGTTACTGAATGGATTCCCTGCGTTATGATCACTGCTGAAACATCGCAGAGCATGACGTTGGTGATGTCGGTTCCGCTGCCGAGCCAGAGTCCGGAGATTGTCACTTCGTGTTCGGTATAGCGCGTACCGGAAGCGGGCGTGACGTTCGTGATCACTCCGATGACGTCAAAGGCATTCGTCACCGTCGGCGCGGCGTTCCAGTTGCCGTCGCCGGCCTGATCGGCCAGCAGCACGACATGGCCGGCGCCGGTGAAGCTGAGGTTGGTGCCGCCGCTGAGTTCGGCCGGTCCCGAAGCAACGGAAAAGCTGACGTCGAGCAATGAAGTGGCCGTGGCACTCAGACCGATGGTGTTGGTGACTTCCTGTTTTCCAAGGTTTGGAAAACTGATGGTCTGGTCGGTTTTCAAATAGGTGAACCCGTTGGATTTTACGGTGGTGCCCGTACTGGCGGAGTAAACCGCCACATTTCCGATACCCGGCGCGCCGGCTGCGGCCGTTACGACGATCTGCGTCGAACCG
>JBFWJN010000021.1:0-22129 GCA_050253185.1 Kiritimatiellales bacterium
TGACCGTTCATTCAGATCGGGGTCGGGCAATGCGTTCGAAGTGTCTGGGGGATCTGCTGGGCGAACTGGGTGTGGGCCGGAGCTTCAACCGTCCGCACGTATCGAATGACAATCCGTACTCGGAGTCACATTTTAAGACGCTGAAGTATCGTCCGGGTTATCCGGAGCGGTTTGGATCGTCCGAAGATGCACGCAGTTACATGCGCGCCTTCTTCCAGTGGTACAACACGGAACACCGGCACTCGGGAATCGCGATGATGACCCCGGCCGATGTGCATACCGGCCGTGCGGACAAAGTGAGAACCCGGCGGCAGGCTGTTTTAGATGCCGCGTATCAAAAGCATCCCAAACGGTTCGTCAAGGGAACCCCGCAGGCGCGGAGCGTTCCGGAAGAGGTCTGGATCAACAAGCCGAACGCGGCTTAGAAAACTGTCTCACTTTCATTGGCAAGCAGCGACCTTGGAAAAACGGCGCAGAGCACCGTTCTACTTTGTCCAAACCTTGGAAACATCTGCGTCTATCTGTGTTCATCCGTGGTTTGACTTTCCAGCCCTTGGGAAACGCGCCCGGCCCGAGCTGTAACGCTCGCGAAGGCGTTCCACCTTTGCGATCTATGCGTTCCACGCCTGTGGCGTGGCAAGCTTTGGCGGCGATAACAACGAAACCGGAACAAAGACGAGGGCGGAGAGGAGGATGCCGTAGAAGCTGGGGGCGAGGCCGAAGGACGGTTCGATGCCGGTCAGTAGAATGGTAAGGGTGAGTCCGCCGCCCGCCAGCATGGCGGCCAGCGCGCCGGGCGCGGAACTGCGCTTCCAGAAGAATGCGCCGAGAGTCGGGATGGTTAAGCCGGAGACCATGAAGGCGTAGGCATGCAGGATGCCGCCGAGCACGGTCTTGAACGAGAGCGCCAGCAGAATGGCAATGGCGCCGATGACGAGTGTGGCGATCTGCGAAATTAAAACGTGCGTTTTACTTTTCCAACCCTTGGAAGAAAGCTTTTCGAGCAGGTCGTTGACGAAGTTGCCGGAGGCGGCCATGAGGCAGCTGTCGGCGGTGGACATGACGGCCGAGAAATAAGCGGCAACCACGATGCCGGTGAAGCCGACCGGCAGCACGGTTTTAATCAGCATCGGCACGGCCATTTCGGATTCAATGTCCGCAAACAGTGCGCGGCCGCAGGCACCGAGCGCGACGCCGATGAAGGCCATGGCGGGATATTCAAACAGTCCGGCCAGATACCACGCACGTTTGGCGGTACGTTCGTCGCGGCAGGCGTACATGCGCTGGTAGAGCGTCATGCCGATCAGCCAGATGGGAATGATGGTGATCATCCAGTTGATGAAGGTGATCGGTTCGATGTTGATCAGTCTCAGATGTTCCGCGGGCAGTTTTTCCTTGAGCGCGCCGATGCCGCCGATTTTCCAGAGGGCGGCGGGCAGGGCGAAGAGCAGCAGTCCGCCGAACAGCACGATCCACTGGACGGTGTCGGTGTAGATGACGGCCTTGATGCCGCCGAGCACGGTGTAGAGCACGATGACCGCGCCCATCACGACGAGCGCGAAGTGCAGCGCATTAAAGCCGAATACAGTATCCGGCAGGACGGTTCCGGCCATGAGTTTGGCGCCGGCGAGCACCTGCGCGCCGGTGAAACCGAGATAACCGATGCCGGAAATCAGCGCGGCGAGCAGGGCGACGGGGCGGCCGTAGCGGTGCGCCAGAAAATCCGGATAGGTGAGCATCCCGTGTTCGCGATCCGCTTTCTTAACGCGCGGAATGATGAACACTGCGGAAAGCCACGCGCCGACCAAACCGGTGAAGAGCAGCCAGCTGCCGGACAGTCCGATGGCGTAGCCGAGTCCGCCGAGCCCGATGGAAAAACCGCCGCCGACGTCAGTGGCGGCGATGGACAGGCCGACGTGCGTCGGCGAAATGTCGCGCCCGCCGACGTAATAGTCCTCGTGATTTTTGTTCTTTTTGAAAAAGTAAAAGCCGATGCCGATGATCACGGCCATGTAGATCGCAAAAATCGCATAGTCGATTCCGGTCATGCGTCTTCCTCATGGTCGCGCCGGCGATGCCGTTCATTATCAGCAGGAACGAGCGAGATGGAATCGTCGTCGTAACTCAGTAGTTTTTCGATGCCGATGGACTGATATTCGTCGGCGTCGTCGAGTTTGAGCGTCAGCTTGCAATCGTCGCAGTTGCGGTCGCAGAAGACCGGCTCGTAGCTGGCGGGTTCCTGGTAGCTGGTGATGACGCCTTCATAGTTGCGCAGGATCACTTTATGGGTGCTCCACGAAATCAGGTAGTTCGGCATGACCGGAATTTTGCCGCCGCCGCCAGGCGCGTCGACCACATAGGTCGGCACCGCGAAACCGCTGGTGTGACCGATCAGGCTTTCGACAATCTCAATGCCTTTGCTGACCGGCGTGCGGAAATGGGTGAGTCCCTCGGACAGGTCGCACTGGTAGAGGTAATACGGGCGCACGCGGTTTTGGACGAGTTTGTGAACGAGCTCGCGAATGATGCGCGGGCAGTCGTTCACGCCTGCGAGCAGCACGCTCTGGTTGCCGAGCGGGAAGCCGCCGTCGGCCAGCATGCGCAGCGCCGTGCGCGACGAGGTGGTGATCTCGCGCGGATGGTTGAAGTGCGTGTTGATCCAGAGCGGCTGGTGTTTTTTGAGCATGGCGACCAGGTCGTCGGTGATGCGGTAAGGCAGCACCACCGGCATGCGCGTGCCGATGCGCACAACCTCGACGTGCTCGATCTGGTCGAGCTCGCCGAGAATCCAGTCGAGGTAGTCGTCGGACAGCATCAGCGGATCGCCGCCCGACAGCAGCACATCACGCACCTGCAGGGTGCTTCGGATATAATCGAGCCCGGCTTCGACGGTCTCGCGGTTCGGAATAAAATCCCGGTCGCCGACCTTGCGCTTGCGCGTGCAGTGCCGGCAGTACATCGAGCAGACGTTGCTGATGTGAAACAGCACGCGGTCGGGATAGCGGTGCGTAATACCCGGCGCCGGGCTGTCGGCATCCTCGTGCAGCGGGTCGGCCATGTCGTGTGCGCCGATGATCAGTTCACTCGGATTCGGAATGCACTGCTTGAACACCGGGTCATTGCGGAAATCGTCACGGTCAATCAGCGACAGATAATACGGCGTGACACTCAGCGGGAATTTTTCAACGGTTTCGTTGAGCGTTTTACGTTCTTCCGGAGTCAGCTCGACGTCGAGCAGCCGCTCGACGGTTTCAATATCGTGAATGGAATGCTGCAGCTGCCAGCGCCAGTCCTTCCAGTTTTTCAGCGACGTGTTTTCGTCGATCTGGCTGGCCAGTTCCTGCTGCTGCTCGCTGTAGATCGGGGTGGTCGGGCTCATTCTGTCTCCTTCTGTCAGGTTTGAACACTGAGGAAACAGGGCGGTGCCCCGAAAAAAACAGCGCGGCGGAAGAGGTCGTGAATTTTCCTTTTAATCTGTATCGTGATGCCTGAAAAATATGTCCGCCGCTCAGGCAAAATGGCTATTCACCGTAACAGACGAGAACATCATGTCAAGGAACGCCCCGGATTTATCCTGCGAGAAACCCATTAAAAAGGCCGTGAAATCTGAGCTTTTGCCGTGGTTTGAGGAAAACCGCCGCGACCTGCCATGGCGCATAAACCGTACGCCCTACCGTGTTTGGGTTGCGGAAATCATGCTCCAGCAGACGCGCGTCGATACGGTCATCGACTACTATACCCGCTGGATGAAAACCTTTCCTTCGTGGAAGACGCTGGCCGCCGCGCCGCAGGGCGATGTACTCAAATGCTGGGAAGGCCTCGGCTACTACTCCCGCGCCCGCAACCTGCACGCCGCCGCAAAAATCATCGCCGGCTTTTCCAAACCCTGGAAAAAAGAGGCGGAAAAGTTCCAGAGTTTGGAAAAATTCCTGCGGACTTTTCCAGGGATTGGAAACTATACGGCCGCGGCCATCGCCAGCCTGGCGTTCAACGAAGACGCGGCGGTCGTCGACGGCAACGTCATTCGTGTGCTGAGTCGTCTGTTTGTCTACGGCGGTGACACAAAAACCTCGGCGGGCAAAAAGAAAATGCAGGCGTGGGCCGACGAACTGCTCGTGACCGGTCGTGCGGCGGAATTCAACGAAGCGATGATGGAACTCGGCGCGCTCGTCTGTCTGCCGAAAAATCCGAAATGCACGGAGTGCCCGATGCAGAAGGTTTGCGCGGCACTGGCCAAAGGCACGCCTGAAAAATTTCCCGTCATGAAGAAAAAAGCCAAAGTGCCGCACATTGTTGTCGGAGCGGCGGTGACGATGAACCGCAAAGGCGAGGTGCTCATCGCCCAGCGCCGCGAAGGCGACATGCTTGCCGGACTGTGGGAATTCCCCGGCGGCAAGCAGGAGCCGGGGGAAACCATCGAAGAATGCATCGCGCGCGAGCTGAAAGAGGAGCTTGGCATCAACGTCGAGGTCGGCGACTTTTTGATGACCGTCAAACACGCTTACAGTCACTTCACGATGACCATGCACGTTTACTTCACGAAAATCATTTCCGGTCGGCCGCGCCCCATCCATTGCGCCGATTACTGCTGGGTCAAAGTTCCAGATCTTGGAAAATTCGCCTACTCCAAAGCCGATCTGCAGGTGGTTGAGCGGTTGATGACTAAATAGGCATATGTTGTGTATATAGAATCAAAGAGACGCTCTATATGGTGACCTATTGATTTTTTTGAATAAAATCGACTCTTTTGACGGATATGTAGGTTGAATAAACATGTCAGCATAACATGTCGATAAAATTAAAAATCATCGACATATTTTGTTTATTATCGAACCCGGCGCAAAATCCCCCGCGGCTTGGCGGGGATGAATGCGTCCCTTGTTAGGGGATCGAAAAGGGATGTGCCCCTTGACGGTAAATTTCCGTCCGCCACTCTGTGGCGTGAGAGGCCGACGGAAATGCTCCGTGGCTTGCCACGGAGATCGTTGGCCAAAAGGAAAATTTTACTATTTCTTTGGTGATCGTTGCATATCGTTGAATTCGGGAAGGCTCCCAAATTTTTCTACAAAGCTAGCGAAACATACATATTCAAACTTTGCGACTTCGCCCATTATTTTCAGATCATTTGGTTGATGTGAGTTTACATCGCAAGAAAATGGGCATATGGCAACATATAGCGAGGATGTAAGGCTGGAATAGTCTGGATATTTGAATCGGAATCGATGAGCTCCTCCATGACCATTTTTACCTTTGAGTGTATTGTCAAATGCCTTCAGGCGGGATTGCAACCCTCCTTTTGAATTTGTCATTCCAAAATATGCAATTTCAGGAATCATCGAAAATTGTTCGCTTGAAATATTGGTCAAAGAAATAGCTATTACGTAAATCCCGGGATAATGCATGCCGGGCAACTTCGACCGGTTTTCCCACAATGTCCATTCTGTAAACTGGTGTTTCATTAATTTGTGCGAATGCTATTCACTGTTCCGGTTCGCTGACTTCAGGCAGGTGTTTGATGTAGAGGGCGGAGATCAGCGAGAGGATGCCGAGCCACAGGCCGATCAGCAGCACGGCGACACCGGAAATTCCGGAGCTCCAGCCCATCAACGCGCCGCGGCGGCTTTTAGAAACGGTTTTCCGGACTCCTGGGTTTATTTTTTCCAGGAGTCTTTCAGGCCGACGGTACGGTTGAAGACGGATTTTCCTGTGGTCGTGTCGAGATCGACGCAGAAGTAGCCGATGCGTTCGAACTGGAATTTGTCGCCGGCGGTTGTTCCGACGAGTTCGGGTTCAATGAAGCCCCTAACGGTTTTGAGCGATTCGGGGTTGAGGTAGTCTTTAAAGTCGCCGTCTTCGGCGGCCGGGTTTTCGCTGGTGAAGAGCCGGTCGTAGAGGCGGAATTCGGCTGCTGCGCCGTGTTGTGCGGAGACCCAGTGAATGGTGCCGGAGACTTTGCGGCCGTCGGGCGCGCTGCCGCCTTTGCTGGCGGGGTCGTGTGTGCAGTGCAGTTCGACAATAGTTCCGTCGGCATCTTTGACGGCGTTGGTGCAGGTGACGAGATAGGCGCCGCGCAGGCGGACTTCGCGTCCGACGGTCAGGCGCTTGTATTTGTTCGGCGCGTCCTCCATGAAGTCGCTGCGTTCAATCCACAGTTCCCGCGAGAACGGCACGGTGCGGGTTCCCGTTTCAGGCTTGTTCGGGTGATTGGGCAGTTCGAATTTGTCGGTCTGTGTTTCCGGATAGTCGGTGATGACGACTTTGAGCGGATCGATGACGGCCATGCGGCGCGGCGCGTTCTCGTTGAGGTCGTCGCGCACGTGGTGCTCGAGCAGGGCGACATCGGTGAGGCTTTCGGTTTTGGTGATGCCGATTTCGGTGCAGAACGCGCGGATGGCTGCCGCCGGATAGCCGCGCCGGCGCATTCCGCAGAGGGTCGGCATGCGCGGATCGTCCCAGCCGCTGACGAGTTTTTCCCTCACCAGTTCGAGCAGCTTGCGTTTGCTCATGATGGTGTAGGAAAGATTGAGGCGGGCGAATTCGTACTGGTGCGGCTGGTAGAGTTCGAGCGCTTCGAGAATCCAGTCGTACAGCGGACGGTGCACTTCGAATTCAAGAGTGCAGAGCGAGTGAGTGACGCCTTCGAAGGAGTCTTCGAGGCAGTGGGCGAAGTCGTACATCGGGTAGATGCACCATTTATCGCCGGTATTGTGGTGTGCCGCGTGTTTGATGCGGTAGATGGCCGGGTCGCGCATGTGCAGGTTCGGCGAGGCCATATCGATTTTGGCGCGCAGCACGCACTCGCCGTCGGCAAACTCCCCGTTTTTCATCCGTTCAAACAGTTCCAGGTTCTGTTCGACCGGATGGTTGCGGCAGGGCGGCTCTTTGCCGGGTTCGGTCGGAACGCCGCGGTATTCCTTGAATTCATCCTGCTGCAGGAAGCAGATGTAGGCTTTGCCGCGCTGGATCAGCTCGACGGCGCACTCGTACATGCGGTCGAAATAATCGGACGCCCAGTAGAGGTGTTCGCCCCAGTCGAATCCGAGCCAGCGGACGTCAGCCTCGATCGCTTCCACATATTCCGGGTCTTCCGCCGTCGGGTTAGTGTCGTCGTAACGCAGATGGCAGCGACCGCCGTATTTCAGTGCCGTTCCGAAGTCGAGGCAGATGGCTTTGGCATGGCCGATGTGCAGGTAGCCGTTCGGCTCCGGCGGAAACCGTGTGATGATTTCCGTGTGTTTCCCGGAAGCTAAATCTGCATCAATGATGTCATGAATAAAATTTCCGCTCGGAGCGCTCATTCAGTATTCCCCAAATAAACCGTTTTTCTGCCTGATTTCATAATCGTTGGCAACACTTTGTACGAAATATCGGCAACTTCTTTCTGTTTAAAAAGTTGACCTTTATGCACCTGTTTACTAAAAACCATAAATCTGATAATAATTCAGCCGTTTATCCCGAAGGAGACCGTTATGAAAATGTCGACAAAAGGCCGCTACGCCGTTCGTATTCTTCTCAGCATTGCCCGCTACCAGAAGCAGGGACCGGTGCCGAAAAAACTGATTGCCAAGGAAGAGTGTATCTCGGCGGACTATATTGAACAGATTATTGTGCCGCTTAAAAACGAAGGATTGGTGGTTGGCCTGCGCGGCGTCAAAGGCGGTTTCCAGCTCGCCAAAGAACCGGCCCAGATTACGATCTACGATATCCTTCGGGCCTCGGAAGGCGACGTAACGCTCGTCGACTGCGCCCGCAACGACTGTAAAGGCCGGGATAAAAACGTCTGTATCACGCGCCCCGTCTGGGAGGGCGCCTCAAAAGTACTGGAAGACTATTTTTCAAAAATTACACTCAAAGAACTGGTAGACAAGGCAGAGGAGGCTGCACAGGCCGAAGTTGTCACGTATGCCATCTGAACCGTGGAGAATTGAAATGAAAATTTATGATGACGTCACCCAAACGGTCGGCGGAACTCCGCTCGTCCGGTTGAATAAGCTGACGGCCGGACTCAAAGCAACCGTCGCCGTCAAAATGGAATCACGCAACCCGCTGGGCAGCGTGAAGGACCGTATCGGCGTAGCCATGATCGCCGCCGCAGAAAAAAACGGAGACCTCGAACCCGGAGCCACCATTGTGGAGCCGACCAGCGGCAACACCGGCATCGCACTGGCCTTCACCGCTGCTGCCAAAGGGTACAAACTCATCCTCACCATGCCCGAAACCATGAGCATGGAACGTCGCAAGCT
Source organism: Kiritimatiellales bacterium (assembly GCA_050253185.1). Classification (GTDB taxonomy): domain Bacteria; phylum Verrucomicrobiota; class Kiritimatiellia; order Kiritimatiellales; family Tichowtungiaceae; genus Tichowtungia. Next base: position 8,244 of record JBFWJN010000021.1, read on the forward strand.
GCTCGTCGCCCTCGGCGCGGAACTCATCCTGACCCCCGGCTCGGAAGGAATGCCCGGTGCTATCAAAAAAGCCGAAGAACTCGTCGGCTCCATTCCCGGCGCATTCATGCCGCAGCAGTTCGACAACGCCGCCAACCCCGACATGCACCGCAGAACCACTGCCGTTGAAATCTGGGACGACACCGACGGCAACGTCGACATCTTTGTCGCCGGCGTCGGTTCCGGCGGAACGCTCACCGGCACCGGCAGCGCGCTCAAAGAAAAAAAACCGTCCGTCAAAGTCATCGCGGTCGAACCGGCCGACTCCCCGGTTATTTCCGGCGGACAGCCCGGACCGCATAAGATTCAGGGAATCGGCGCCGGTTTTATTCCGGCCAATCTGGACACGAACCTGATTGACGAAGTTGTTCGCATTGGCTCCGACGCCGCCGGCGAAACCGCACGCCGTCTGGCGAAAGAAGAGGGCATCCTCTGCGGAATTTCCTCCGGCGGAAACGTCTGGGCCGCGATTGAACTCGCGAAGCGACCGGAAAATGAAGGCAAGCTCATCGTCACCGTCATCTGCGACACCGGCGAGCGCTACCTCTCCACGTGGCTCTTCGACGAAGCCTAAGTTTCCAGCTCCTGGAACCCGAACGGTCCGTTCTTCCAAACCTTGGAAAACGGACCGTTTCTTTTTTCCAATGGTTGGAAACATCAGATCCCGGCGCCGCCGCGCAGGTGCAGGCCGCACTCCTTGTGCTCGGGATGTTCCCACCACCAGCGGCCCGCGCGCTCGTCCTCGCCTTCGCGGCAGGGGCGCGTGCAGCATTCGCAGCCGATCGACAGATAGCCTTCGTCGTAGAGCCGGTTGTGCGGAACCTTGTTTTCCTCCACATAAAACCAGAGATCGCCCTGGTTCCAGTGCACCAGCGGATTGATCTTGATCCTGCCGGGATGCACCGGATCGGGCTCAACGATATTCAGTTCCCTGCGTGTTTCACTCTGATCCATCCGGCGCCCTGTAACCCACGCATCAAAACCGTCCAGCGCACGGGTCAGCGGCTCCACCTTGCGGATGCCGCAGCACTCCTTGCGGTTTTCGATGCTTTCTTTGAAGGAGTAAAGTCCCTTTTCGCGTTCCAGATTTTCCACCGCGTCATGCTTCGGGAACACCCACTCCACATTAATGCCGTACTTCAGCCGAATGCGCTCGGAGCACTCATAGGTCTCTTCCGGCAGGCGACCGGTATCCAGCGAAAAAATGCGGATCGATTTGCCCAGCTTATGGACCATATCGAACAGCACGAGCCCGCCGAGCTGAAAGCTCGTCGCCATCGTGATCCGGTCGCCGAAATAATCAATGGAACGCTTCAGGATTTCCTGTGCGTCTTTCGGGTCCACGTCCTGAAGCAGCTGTTTAATTTTATCCATAACTATCCGTTGTAAACCGGCCGGGTCTGAAGGGAAACTTTCTGAATGCTGATTGCATCCACGGGGCAGGCATTTACGCACGCGCCGCAACGGATGCAGTCCTCCTGGTTGATCCAGATCAGGTTCACATCGTCCTGCTTTTCCGCGATCTCCCAGCCGGCGACCGTGCCGTCCGGATTGTGCTTCAGCGTTTTGAGCTTCAGGATGCAGTCCGGCCGCGGCTTGGCCTTCACGCACCAGTCGCAGTAAATGCACTTATCGGAATCGATCTCAAACTTGTAGTGACACTGATAGCAGCGCTGCGCCTCGTCGCGCGACGGGTCCCGCTCAAAGCCGGTTTCCACCTCGCGGGTCAGGTCGCGCTGCGACAGATCGATCGCCGGCATCGGCTGCAGCGGCACTGCGTCCATCTCGCGGATGCGGCCGGTCTGCTCAACATCCTCAATCACCGCGACATCCCTGAGCCGTTCTCTGCCCGTCAGAAACAGATCCACCTCGCGGGCGCACTCCTTCGCGTGGCCGATCGCCTGAATCAGCGAACTGGCTCCAGCGGCAAAATCACCCGCCGCGAAAATGTTGTCGCGAACCGTCGTGCAGGCCGTACCGCTCTTCAGCCAGCCGTCTTCCGCGACCAATTCCGCATTCAGCGCGTCATCAATCCATGCCGTATCGGGAAACTGGCCGGTCGCCAGCAGAACCGTATCGGCCGGGATTTCAAACTCGCTGCCGGGCACTTCAACCGGACGCCGTCGCCCGCTCGCATCCGGTTCGCCGAGTTCCGTGCGAACAAACCGCAGCGCCTTCACGCGGCCGTTTTCGCCGACGTACTCTTTTGGGCTCACCATCGTTTCGAGCGGAATGTGCTCGTGTTCCAGCTCTTCCAGCTCGCCGGGCGTCACCAGCATTTCTTCGACGGAGCGGCGGTACCACACCTTCACCTTGCCGCGCGGCATGCGCAGGATCGATCCCGCAACGGTCTTGTCTTCAAGCTCTTCTTCGACCTGCACCGTCGTTGCGCCGAGGCGCCGCGCGGTACGCGCACAGTCCATCGCCGTAAAGCCGCCGCCGATCACGACGACGTGCTCGCCAATTTCCGTTTTGCCGGTTTCATTCACTTCCAGCAGAAACTCCAGACCGTGACGAATTCCTTTCAGTTCATTACCCGGCAGGTTCAGCAGGTTCGGGCGCAGCGTACCGGCCGCCAGTACGACCGCATCATTCTGCTCCGCCAGCTGCGACAGCGGTTTCGTTTTGCCGATCTCCGCGTTGCAGACAATCTGTACGCCCAGCGCTTCGATCTGGCCGATCTCTTTTTGGATGATGTCGCGCGGCAGGCGGAACACCGGAATGCCCTGGTTCATCATGCCGCCCGGCTTGTCGTGCTTTTCGTAAACCGTTACGGCGTGACCCAGCAGCGCGAGCTGCCGCGCCGCCGCGAGACCCGCCGGACCGCCGCCAACCACCGCGACGCGTTTTCCAGACTCTGGAAACCACTTGTCCATAACGACCGGCGCCTGTCCGCCGAAGTCGGCCGCCGAGCGCTTCGAAAAACAGATCGCCACCGGCTCGCCGAGGCCGTCCCAGCCGTGGCGGCAGGCACTTTCGCACGGCCGTGCGCAGACGCGCCCGAGCACCGCCGGAAACACATTGTCGCGCAGGTTGATGCGATAGGCTTTCTCGTGATCGCCCTCATAAATTGCCGACAGGTAGCCGGGAATATCCGTCGCCGCCGGGCAGGCCTTCTGGCACGGAATATTTTTTTCCAGCCATTGGAAATCCTTCGGCTGATCGGCCGTGCCGCGCAGTTTCGACAGCGCCAGAAAGGTGTACGGAGCCTCTGCTTCCGGCCGTTTTTCCTTCGGGCCGCCCATCCTCGGGCAGGGCTGAGCGAGGTCGTGCTGCAGCGGCAGATTGGTTCGTTTTGCAGCGGCGATAATTGCCTGCATCGCCGGGTCGCTGCTCCCCTGAGTCAGTGCCTGCTCGGCAAAAACTTTTGCCGAGTACACGTCACCGCGCGCGCGGTTGCGGCCTTGGTAGGCTTTTGCGATCAGTTCGCAGATGCGCGCGCCTTCCGGCGGGCCGAGCCGGCAGAGAAGCGCCACGGCCTCTTCATACTGACCGGCATCGATCAGACTCTGGGCGTCATTCAGCAGTTCATTCATTTCACCAGCTCCCGGAAGGATTCAATACCGATGCGTTCACAGAAATCGCAGAAGGTTTCGGTTTCGCCCTGCCGCCGTTCGAGATAGACATCGAGAATTTTGCGAATGGCCGGAACGATTTCCGATGTGCGGGCATCGCACAGCTCTTCCGCAATTTTTCCGGCTTCGCTCAGCTTGCCGCCGACAAAAACCGCATAGCCTTCGTCGCTGCCGCCATCGTCATTGCGGAAGCGTTTCCCGCGCAGGCCGATGTCCGCAATCCACGCATGCGCGCAGTTGTTCGGGCAGCCGGTGATGTTGATGCGCAGCGGTCCGACCGCTTTCCAGTATTTCTCATCATTCGCCAGCGCATCGTAGAGCCGCTGGTAGGCGTCCGGCGAATCGGCGACCGCCATTTTGCACATCGTGGTGCCCACGCAGGCGACGATATCCGGCAGCTGTTCGTGTCCGTCGGTGCGGAAACCGGCTTCGTGCAGCGCGTCGAGCAGGGCGGGAACGTTCTTTTCCGGCACGTCGTGCAGTTCCAGATTCTGCCGGTTCGTGAACTGGATTTTTCCGCCGCCGAGTTCGTCGGCCAGTCGCGAAAGGATTCGTGACTGCGCAGTCTTCAGCTCCGAGCGCGGAACCATCACGCGCACGACGTTCAGTCCATTCTGCTTCTGGGGAATCACTTCCTGTCCGTTCAGGAACATTTTTCCAATGGTTGGAACCGATGAGGCGGCCTTTTCGATTTTTTCCAGTCCCTGGACGCCTTTTTCCTTCAGGATATCAAGCAGGACGTCAGCGAATTTTTCCGCGCCCATTTTGTCGACCACCACTTTCAGGCGGGCCTGGGCGCGGACGCGCCGGTCGCCATGGCGGCGGAACGCTTCGATGGTCGCGCGCGTCACATCGATCACCAGTTCTTCAGGCACCCAGTCGAAAATCACTTTCGCCAGATAGGGCCGCGCACCGAGCCCGCCGCCCGCATGGAATTTCCAGCCGACTGTTCCGTCGCGTTCGACCGGCACCCAGCCCTGGCAGTTCATCAGCGTCTGCGCGCCCGCTTCGTTCGCGAACGCCACGCTGATCTTGTGCTTGCGCGGCAGGTTGCGCTGGTTCTGGATTTCATCGTCCTGCGCCATCCACTGGATCAGCTTGTGCGAATTACCGACCTGGCCCTGCGCAACGCCCGCGAGCGACGAGCCGATGATGTTGCGCGGCACGTCGCCACAGCCGTTCTTTGTGGTAATGCCCACGTCGGCCATGCCTTCGATGATTTTATAAATGTCCTGCTGGCGGATCCAGTGGAACTGAAGCGTCTGGCGCGTCGTGATGCACAGCTCGCCCTGCGCAAATTCTTCGGCCAGGTCCACTGCGCGGCTGAACTGTTTCGTTGTCATCAGTCCGCCGGGCGTCACCACGCGGATCATAAAAAAGGAGGGCTGAAGCTGATGGTAAACACCGCTCCATTTAAACATGGCCAGTTCGTTCGGCGTAATCGCCTCAAACGGTATTTCAGCGATTTTTCGGAAATCAAAATCGGGATCGATCTCCAGTTTGTCTTTTTCAACCTGCGTCAAATCCGGTTTGGCTGTCATGGTCTCTCCCTTATCGTAAACACAGAACCGTTGACTTCCCGATCCCGTGGCTGTATATAAACACGATAAATATTATCACAATTTGCATTAAAACATGACTAAACCGCTTCTGTCAAAAAAAATGTTCCCGGTATCGCTGCTGCTCGAAGGCCGCTCCTGCCTGCTGGTCGGCGGTGGGCGCGTTGCTGCCCGCAAAGGAAAAAAACTGGCGGAAGCCGGCGCGGTCCTGACCGTCGTCGCTCCGGAAATCCGGGATGCGGTGCGCGCCGTTCCCGGCGTTCAGCTGGTTGAGCGGCCGTTTGAAGAAAGCGATCTCGACGGCGTATTCCTCGTTTTTGCACTGACGAACGATGCAATCCTGAATCACCGGATCGTCGGACTCTGCCGCGACAAAGGAATTCTCTGCTCCGTTGCCGACGCCAACTGGCCCGACGGCGATCTGATTCTGCCCGCCAGTCTCGAAGCCGACGGCCTGACCGTTGCGATCGGCACCGCCGGCCGCGCCTGCCGCCGTTCGCGGATGCTGCGCGAAAGTCTCAGCCGGCATATCCGGTTCCTGAGCGATGTCGACCTCGTCATTTTCGGCGCGGACTATACGGACGGGTTCCAAACCCTGGAAAACCTGAAAGCTCGCCGCGTCGAAATAGAAACAATTCTCTCCTGCCTGCAGGGCGTGCATGAATTCATCATCCTCGATACCTGCAACCGTTTCGAAGTCGTAGGACTGGTTTCATCCGGCATCGATCTGTCCCTGTTCCTAAAAGACATTCCACAGCAGGTCAGGGGTCTCGATGCGTTTATCCGTTTCGCTGAAACCGCTGCCGGACTGTACGCGCAGGCGCTCGGCGAAAACCGTATTGTAGCGCAGATTAAAGACGCGCTGTCTTTGGCGCAGGAACAACAGCGGGCCGGCAGCTTTATGCAGTCGTGGGTCGACATCACGCTCTGCATCTCCAAAGAAATCCGTCAGAAAACCGCGCCGCTGCTGCCTGCGCTCGAAACCGAAGACCTCGTTTTCCAATGGTTGGAAGCAAATTTTCCAAACCTTGGAAAAACACTGATTGTCGGTCGCGGTGAGTTGGGAAACGGCCTGGCCGGAAAATTTGCGCAGGCTGTTCAGATCAGCGGCCGCTCCGATTCGGAACTGCGCGAACAGCTCCCCGGCGCGGATCTGGTGATCTGTGCCACCGGCCGCGAGACGTTTGTTATCGACGAACCGCACCGCCCGCTGCTGCGCGACGGTGCCGTTCTGATCGACGTTTCCATGCCGCGCAACATCAATCCGGCGCTGCCCGGTGTGGTCGGGCTGGGCGATCTTCGCGCATCCGTCCGGCAGGAAAGCGTCGATGCGGTCTTTGCGGAGAGCCGCACCGTCATTGCCCGTTATGCAGGCGAGTATGAACGCCTCATTCAGTTTAAACGAAAGGATGCGGACCAATGAGTATCCTTCTTAAAGCGGGTACCCGGTCCAGTCGTCTGGCCCTGCTGCAGACGGAATCCGCGCTGGCACTTCTGCAGGAAAAATTTCCGGCACTGGCGTTCGAAACCGTTCCGTTTTCAAGCCCCGGTGACCGCGACAAGCAGAGCGATCTGCTGACAGCACCGGACGATTTTTTTACGCGGGATCTCGACGAAGCATTGCTGGACGGAACCATCGACTGCGCCGTGCACAGCGCCAAGGATCTGCCCGATCCGCTGCCGAAAGGAATCGATCTGTTTCGGCTTCCGAACGCCGCCGACCCGCGCGACGTGCTTGTCGGTTCGCTGAGTCCGAAATCAATCGGCGTCAGTAGCGGCAGGCGGTCCGAGTACGTGAAAAAACGATTTCCAGCCGCCGCGCAGTCACCGCTGCGCGGCACGATCGAAGAACGCCTCGCGCAGCTCGACGAAGGAAAGTTTGATACGCTCATCATGGCCGCCGCCGCGCTGCAGCGGCTTGGGCTTGAAGAGCGTATTGCCGAATGGATTCCGCTTAATGATCTGCCCGTTCCCGATGGACAGGGGAAACTCGCGCTCACCTTTCGCGCGGACGATGAGCGTTTTCTGCGTTTGCGGACGCTGTTTATCAAACCGATCCAGTTCGTCAGTGCCGGAGCGGGCAGCGGGCTCTGCACGCAGGCGGGCGTTGACGCACTGCGCCGCGCCGACGTCTGCCTGTACGACGCGCTGATCGATGACGCGCTGCTGCGCGAGTTGCCTTCCAATGTTTGGAAAATTTATGTCGGCAAGCAGTACGGGCAGCACAGCCATACGCAGAATGAAATCTGCGATCTGCTCGTCTGTTATGCCCGGCAGGGAAAGCGTGTTGTTCGGCTCAAAGGCGGCGATGCCGGACTGTTTGGACGGCTCGTCGAAGAGACCGATGTGCTCGATGCGCGTCAGCTTCCATATCGCGTGATTCCCGGCGTCAGCAGCCTCGTTACTGCCACAACGGCGACCGGCCTGCTGCTCACGCGCCGCGGCGTCGCCGACCGCGTTCGCATTATCAGCGGTCACGCCGCTAACAAGAGGGGTCGGTCCTATAAAATAATGAAATCATTAAATTATAGGACTGACCCCTATAGCGGCGCGGCCGACGCCGATACGGAAGTGATTTTTATGGGAACCCGCAAGCTGGCGGAACTGGTGCAGGAGCGCATTGCGCACGGCGCCAATCCATCTACGCCTGCCACGGTGGTTTTCTCCGCCGGGCTGCCCGGCGAACAGGTTGTCTTCGGAACACTAAAAACCATCGCCGAAAAAATTCGCGATTTGACCGGTCCGCCGGGACTGATTCTGATCGGTCCGGCCGCGCATGAAAAGTTCCGCAGTCGAGCGCACGGCGCGCTGCGCGGGAAAAAAATCTGGCTGACCTGCAGCGACGAGGTCCAGGCGCGCGCCGCGCAGGCGGTGCGCGATTTCGGCGGCGTGCCGGTTCAGCAGCCGCTGATCGAGCTGGTTCCGACCGGTTTTCCAAACATTGGAAACTTCGACTGGATTATCTTGAGCTCGCCGTCGACGGTGCGCTGCCTGATCCCGCAGATTGAGGATCTGCGCACGCTGCCGAAGATTCTCTGCTGCGGGCAGGGTACGGCGGTTTCGTTGAAAAAATTTCAACTGACGCCGGATGCGATGCCGGAAGGGGATTTTAATACAGAAGGGATTCTGGAGACGGCGCGTCGGGTGATCCCGCGCGCTGCGCGCATCCTGCGGCTTCGTTCCGATCTTGCCGGCCCGGCGCTGGCAGAAAAACTGCACGGGGATTTTGAACAGGTCGAGGATTTTGTATTATGTGAAAACCAGATGGTGGAATGCGCCGCGCCGGATTTTGACGCGGTCTTTTTTGCCAGTGTGTCGGCGATCAGCAGCTATGTGAAACAGTTCGGCGTTGCTTCGCTGGAGGGGAAAACGGTGGTGACGATCGGCCCGAAGGATACGGATGCGGTTTTAAAAGCAGGTTGGAACGGAACGCCGGTTGCGCCGAAGCGCGCAACCGTGGAAGATGCCGTCGAAGCACTGGCGGCGGAATGGATTCAGAAGGAGACAGTCGATGAGTGGATTTCCTGAAGTGAGACTGCGGCGGCTGCGTCGTACGGAAGGGCTGCGGCGAATGATCGGTCAGCCGCTGCCGGGCCCTGAAAAATTTGTCTGGCCGGTTTTCCTCCGGTCGGGAAAGGGCGTTGAAGAACCGATTTCCGCGATGCCGGGGCAGGCGCGCATGAGTATCGACGTGCTGCTGCGAAAACTGGAGCCGGTGGTGGAGAGCGGCGTTGGCGGGGTGCTGCTGTTCGGTCTGGGCGATCCGGAAAAGAAAAATGACAACGGGTCGGAGGCGTGCAGCGACAAGGGCGTGATTCAGCGAGCGATTCCGGAAATCAAAAAAGCTTTTCCGCAACTGACGGTTTTTACGGATGTCTGCCTGTGCGCGTACACCGACCACGGCCACTGCGGTCCATTGAATGCTGCCGACGAGGTGGATAATGATGCCGGGCTGACGCTGCTGCAGAAGGTGGCGGTGTCGCATGCCGCGGCCGGTGCGGACTGTGTTGCGCCGAGTGCGATGATGGACGGTCAGGTGCTGGCCGTCCGCGAGGCACTCGATGAAGATGAACTGACGGACACGCTGCTGATGAGTTATTCGAGCAAGTTCGCTTCGTCCATGTACGGACCGTTCCGCGAGGCGGAACAGTCGGCGCCGGGCAAAGGTGACCGGCAGGGCTATCAGGCACCGTACAGTGACCTGCGGCAGGCGCTGCGGGAGTCGGAGTTTGATGAGGACGAAGGTGCGGATATTCTGATGGTGAAGCCGGCGCTGTTCTATCTCGATGTTCTACAGCAGGTGAGCGACGCGACCGACCTGCCGGTGGCGGCCTATAACGTCAGCGGCGAATACTCGATGCTGATTGCGCAGGCCGAGCGCGGCTGGGGCAATCTGCGGGCAATGGTCCGCGAAAGCACGGCGGCGATGCAGCGCGCCGGAACGGATATTTTCATTTCCTACTGGGCGAATCAATATGACCGCATGTTCAGATAAAGAACTTTTTAATCGCGCGTCGGCGGTGATTCCCGGCGGAGTTAATTCTCCGGTGCGCAGCTTCCGGTCGGTCGGCGGGACGCCGGTTTTTATCGAACGCGGCGAAGGGTCGAAGATCTATACCTCGGACGGTCGCGAGCTGATTGATTTCTGCATGTCGTGGGGCGCGCTGCTGTTCGGACACGCCGATCCGGAAATTATCGGTGCGGTGTTGAAAGCGGCGGTGGACGGCACTGGCTTCGGCGCGGCGACACAGCGCGAGGTGCTATTTGCCGAACAGCTCTGTTCGATGATTCCGTATGCCGAACAGGTGCGCTGCGTGAACTCCGGCACCGAGGCGGTGATGACGGCAATTCGTCTGGCGCGCGGCGCGACGGGTCGCGACAAAATTCTGAAGTTCGACGGCTGCTATCACGGTCATTCGGATTCGATGCTGGTCTCGGCGGGAAGCGGTGTGCTCGAGGGCGGGCAGAGTTCTTCGGCGGGTGTTCCGGCCGCGGTGGCGACCGACACGCTGGTTGCTCCGTATAACGATGTTGAAGCGGTGCGCGAAATCATGGCGGGTCACGGCGACGCGGTCGCGGCGATCATCGTTGAACCGGTGGCGGCGAATATGGGGCTGATTCCTCCGCAGCCCGGTTTTCTGGAGGCATTGCGTGATCTGACGCATAAACACGGTGCGCTGCTGATTTTTGACGAGGTGATCACCGGGTTCCGTTTCGGCCCGACGACGTATGGGGCGCTGTGCGGCGTCGAGCCGGACCTGACGACGCTAGGAAAAATCATCGGCGGCGGCCTGCCGCTGGCGGCGCTGTGCGGTTCGCGCAGGCTGATGGAACAGCTCGCGCCGCTCGGGCCGGTGTATCAGGCGGGCACGCTGAGCGGCAATCCGCTGGCGGTTGCCGCCGGTTTGGAGACCCTGAAAAAGATCGAGCGCGAGAACCCGTTTCCAAACATTGGAAGATTCGGAGCAGAAATTTCCAAGGTTTGGAAAAATTCCATGCAGGAAAAGGGCGGGGCGTTTACGGTGTTCTGCCGCGTCGGCCTGCCGCATAATCTGGCGGAAGCAAAGCAGTGTGATACGACGGCATACGGGCGGTTTTTCCATGCGATGCTGGAGCGCGGAATCTATCTGCCGCCGGCGCAGTTTGAAACGGCGTTTGTCTCTGCTGCGCACACGGAGAGTGAGATTATGATGCTGGCGGATGCGATTCGGGGTGCGTTTCAGTCATAGAAGCGCCGGCGGATCCATCCGGCCAGTCCGCAGATAATTGCGATCATGATAACGGTTGAAGGTTCGGGGATGACGGTGTAGCCCATGTCATAAAACTGCGCGATGGTTGTATCGCTGACGAAGGTCGGCGAGTTCAGCCAGCCGGTCATCAGCTCATAGGCCATATCCTGACCTTCGGCATCTGTGATGCCCGTTAGTGCAGAACCGCCGTCCACCTCATTCCAGTGCCCATTGGCGGTTCCGCCTCCGCCTTCCAGCTCCACCGGAACATACGTTGCTGACGGGTCAAACTCCGCCTGGTAGGCGGCAAGAGCTGCGGCGCCGGTATATTGTCCGCTGTCTGCCGTATAGAAGTCGTTGTAGACGGTTCCATTGTAACTGTATCCCCACAGCGTTCCAAATCCGATTACGTGGGCCATTTCATGGCGAATCACCTGTTCCCAGAGTCCGGAGCTGATCAGGTTATCCACATCGGCGGAATCGAACGTCATGGATCCTGCCGTAGCATACAGAACGTCAGAGACATCCGAATCTCCTGCGAGCAATGCGTTGTTGAAAAAATATCCGTTGGTGGGTCTGGCCGAGCCGAGCACTCCACCGACCCCGTCGTTCGTAGCGACATTGGCGGAAATGGTGATTCCCTGAAGATCGGAACTGTCTATACGGTATCCGGTAATGATCGATCCCCAGTAAGACGCCGCGCTGGCGAATGCACTCTGATAGCTTTCATCCATGCCGGCGCTGAATTCAACTGTGATGTTGAAAAGCCCGGCAGTTCCACAAAGCGGAAGCAATGCTGATAGAAGGACAATCCGACACAGTGCAGAAGGGGTTCTCATGGGCCGAACGCTAGCAGGTATCTGTCCCGGAAGGAATTCGAAAAATCTTTAGCTTTTGGGCGGAAGAGTCTAAAAACCCGGCATGAGTAATCAGTTTGCCAATGTCCCCCTGGAATGGGTTGGGCCGGTGAAAATCACCGGGCCGGAAATCGATGTCGAAACCAAGCTGCCGCTGGCGACTTATGAGACGCCCGTGTTTGCCACCGTGAACCGCGGCGCGCGCGTTGCGACGGTTGCCGGAGGCATTAAAGCGGTTGTGATCGACGAGCGGATGACGCGCTCGGTCCTGTTTGAGGCGCCGGACGCGATTGTCGCTTTCCAATGTCTGGAAAAAATCAAAGCAGAGCTTCCAACCTTTGGAAAAACGGTGGAGACGACCAGTCGTTTTGCGAAGCTGATTGATATGCACAGCCAGATTGCGGGGAATCTTCTTTTTCTACGGCTTGAATACACCACTGGTGACGCGTCCGGTCATAACATGGTCACGCAGGCGAGCGAAGCAGTGATGAATCACATCCTGCAGCTCTGCCCGGAACTGAACTATGAATCGCTTTCCGGCAATTTTTGTTCCGACAAAAAAGCGACCGCTGTCAACGGGATCCTCGGGCGCGGCAAATATGTGGTTGCCGAGGTGACGATCCCGGAAAAGCTGGTGCGCAAATATCTCAAGAGTACGCCGGAAAAAATCGTGCAGCTCAACATCCGCAAGAACCTGATCGGCACGATGCTGGCCGGCGGGTGCCGCTCTGCGAACGCGCATTTTGCCAACATGCTGCTCGCCTTCTATCTCGCAACCGGGCAGGACGCCGCGAATATTGTTGAAGGTTCGCAGGGCATCACGCAGACCGAAGTACGCGCCGGCGACCTGTGGTTTTCGGTAACACTTCCGAACCTGATTGTCGGCACCGTCGGCAACGGCAAGGGTCTGCCGTTTGTCGAGGAAGTGCTCGCCAAACTCGGCTGTCGGGAATCGCGCGAACCGGGCGCCAACGCCCGCCGCCTCGCACTCATCTGCGCCGCCGCCGTTCTTTGCGGTGAACTTTCCCTGCTCGCCGCCCTCACCAACCCCGGAGAGCTTATGACGGCTCATCGCAAACTGGAGCGGGCATGAGCAAGATCCAAAACCGCAAGCTGGATCATGTAGAAATCGTCGCGAAGGACGAGTCGATGGATCGGCGTAAATTTTATTTCGATGCGATCCGTTTGACGCATCGCGCACTGCCGGAAATCGACCTGGCCGATGTCGATCCTTCCATTGAGTTCTGCGGTAAAAAACTCAGCTTCCCGTTTCTGATTTCGTCGATGACCGGCGGCTGCGGAGAGCCGTTGAAAACCATTAACCGCAACCTTGCTATTGCCGCGCAGGCCGAGGGCGTCGCGATGGGAGTCGGTTCTCAGCGCGTGCTGTTTGACGACCCGGCGGCCGCGGCGAGTTTTGACCTGCGCGACGTCGCGCCCGATGCGCTGCTGTTTTCCAATCTCGGCGCAGTGCAGCTCAATAACGGCGTGACGATTGACCAGATTCGTTCGGCGATGGACGTACTGAAAGCCGATGGACTGATTCTGCATCTCAACCCGCTGCAGGAAGCCGTCCAGCCGGAGGGCGACACCGATTTTTCCAATGTTTGGAAAAAAATGGTCAAAGTTTTCCAAAGGTTGGAAAAACCGGTGATCGTTAAGGAAGTCGGCGCGGGAATTTCGCGGCTGGATGCTGAACTGCTGATGAAAGCCGGCGCAAAAATCATCGATGTCGCCGGCGCGGGCGGAACCTCGTGGAGCCGTATTGAAGGTGCGCGCAGCGACGACGCCTCGCTGGGCGAATGCTTCCAGGACTGGGGCATTCCGACGCCCGATGCGCTACGCGCTCTTTCAAGCCTGAACGTCACATTGATTGCCTCCGGCGGCATCCGCTCCGGCATCGACATGGCCAAGGCGATCGTACTCGGCGCGTCGCTCTGCGGCGTTGCCCGTCCGCTGCTCACGCCTGCGATGGAATCGGCCGACGCCGTGCGCGCGGTGATTCAGAAATTCAAACGCGAGTTTGTCACCGCGATGTTTCTGCTCGGGACCCGGTCGGTTGAGCAGATTCGCGGCAACGAAAGTCTCATCCTTCAGTCATGAAAATCGGCATTAGATCGGAAGAGC
>JBFWJN010000022.1:0-21929 GCA_050253185.1 Kiritimatiellales bacterium
ACGCCGCACTGCTGGTCGACTATCCCGGCTTCAACCTGCGGCTGGCCAAAGAGCTGAAAAAACGCGGCGTCAAAGTGCTCTACTACGTCTGCCCGCAGGTCTGGGCATGGAACCGCGGCCGCATCCCGAAAATGGCGAAAATTCTCGACCGGCTGATGGTCATTTTCCCTTTCGAAGTCGAGGTCTTTAAAGACGTGGACCTGAAAGTCGATTTTGTCGGCCATCCGATGGTCGATGAACTGCGCGAATTCCGCTGTGCGGAACCGCAGCCGCTGCCGTGGAACGGTTCGCGGAAAATCGCGCTGCTGCCCGGCAGTCGCCGCCAGGAAATTACCTATATCCTGCCGCGCCTTCTCGAAACCGCCCGCCTAATGGAACAGTCGATGGACGGACTGTCATTCCTGGTTCCGGTTCCCGAAAAACGGATGGCCTTTGTTGAATCCATTCTGCAGAACAGCAGAAAAGCCCCGCTCAACCTGTCCGTCATCAGCGGCCGCTCGCGCGAAGTTCTGAAACAGGCCGACGCCGCATTCGTCGCCTCCGGCACAGCGACGCTGGAAGCGGCTCTGCTGCATTGCCCGACCGTACTGGTTTACCGTGGAAGCCTGCTCAACGAACTGTTTGTCCGGATGCTCATCCGCATTCCGTGGCTCGGTATCGCCAACATCGTTTCCGGCAGGGAAATCATGCCCGAACGGCTTCAGCGCGATATGACGCCTCTAAAACTCGCGACGACGATTGAGCCGCTGATGAGCAATACGCCCGCCCGCGCGGCGATGATCGAAAATTTCCAAACATTGGAAAAACTGCTGGGCAACGGCCGGCCCGCCGGGCGCATCGCCGCCATCATCGACGAAGAACTCGGCTGAGTTTCCAATGGTTGGAAAATCAGTCGCAGAGGTTCTGGCCGCCGTCGACGAAAATCGTCTGGCCGGTGATAATATCACTCTTTAATAGGTAGAGCACGGCATCGGCGATATCGGAAAGGGCGGGGCGCTTTTCAAGCGGAATGGTTCCTGCCGGCTCCCATGCCGGAATGTCCGCCTGTTTCGGCGGCGGCAGGACCGCGCCGGGCGCGACGGCGTTGACGGTGATGTCCGGCGCGAGGTCGAGCGCAGCCAGCTTCGTCAGTTCCTCGAGTCCTTTTTTGCTGAGCATGTACGGCACGCAGCGCGCGTCGTGCGAGGTGATGCGCCGGTCGAGCAGGTTGATGATTTTTCCGCTCTCCGTCTGGCGGGCGAACCCGCGGATCAGCGCCAGCGGTGCCAGCAGATTGATTTGCAATTCTTTCAGTGTCAGATCATGCGTGGCATCAGCCAGCTTCGTCTGATAAAAAACGGCGGCGTTGTTGATCAGAATATCGATCGGCCCGAACTGCGCGGCGGCGCGCTCCAAGAGTGTTTCGCATTGCTCCGGATCGCTGAGATCGGCCTGAATCGTTTTCGGCGAAAGCTCCTTGGCTTTTCTTTCCGAACCTTGGAAATGAACAATCACCTCCACGCCTGCGGCCTGCAGCGCCTCAGTGATCGCTTTCCCGATCCGCACTGCACCGCCGGTTACCAAAGCTCTTTTTCCATTCAGGTTCATATTTTAAAATTTCTAATCGGCATTTAGGCGCGAAACGACCGAAAAGCAAATCTTACTGATTCGGAGTTAGTTGTTTTTTAGTATCTTCCTTTTCTCTTGCTGGAATTCTTCCTCGGTAAGAATGCCTTCTTCCCTCAACTGCTTTATTTTCATGAGTTTTGTGTACATGTCTGCATCGCCTGATGCATGCGAGTTAATATCTGCGTTTATTGTATCTTCTCGCTCTACGATAATTTTTCTCGGATCCTTTGTGCTGTCGAAATCACCCATACGACCGTAGGACTCTACTTTTCCATCAACGAGCCGTACGTAGTAAGGAGTGGTTATATTGCAGCTGGTAGAAGGCCACCCTTTTTCGCATAAACTGTAATTCAAGTATTCTGCCTTACCTTGAGCACTAACACTAACAGGTTTTCCTAGGGTTTGAATGACTTCTGCTTTCGTCATTCCTAAGCCAACCATGTTCATTTTATGCGCAGTGGCACATCCAAGAAGCATTGATGTGATTGATAACGCTAATATTTTTTTCATTATATTTCTCCTTAGAACAGTTTGCTGATTAGAACATTTGACCGCTTTATTTCATTTCTTTGATCCATTCAACCAGTGTGCGGGCGCCGAAGAGGGTGGCGCCGGGATTTGTCCAGGGTTTGGAAGATTCTTCCCAGGCGGTTCCGGCGATGTCCATGTGCGCCCACGGAATGTTGTCGGGAACGAATTCGCTGAGAAAGGCTCCGGCGGTGATGGTTCCGGCGGTACCGGATTTGCCGATGTTCTGAAGATCGGCGAAGGTGCCTTTCATGTCGTCTTTGTGTTCCTGCCAGAGCGGCAGTTCCCAGAGCCGTTCGCCGGCGTCGGCAGCGGCTTCGATGAGGCGGGCGGTGAGGTTGCGATTGTTGCCGATGACGGCGGAAGCAATGTGGCCTAGCGAAACGATGACCGCTCCCGTGAGTGTGGCGAGGTCGACGATGGCGGCGGGTTTATGTTCGAGCGCCAGCGAGAGCGCGTCGCAGAGCGCGAGGCGGCCTTCGGCGTCGGTGTTGAGCACTTCGATGGTTTTTCCGGCATGGGATTTGACGATGTCGCCGGGGCGCGTGGCATTGCCTCCGGGCATGTTTTCGGCGACGGCGAGCATGCCGATGACAGGCGTGTCGGGCTTGAGCCGGGCAACCATCTGCATGGCGGCGAGGACGGCCATCCCGCCGCATTTGTCGTAGAGCATCCAGCCCATTCCTTTGCCGGGCTTGAGTGAAATGCCGCCGGAGTCGAAGGTGATGGTTTTGCCGACGAGGATGACGGGTTTCTTTGTGCTCTTCTTTCCGCTGTATTTGAGCGTGATGATTTTTGCATCCTGCGCGCTGCCGGCGGCGACGGCGAGCAGGGCGTTGCAGCCTTTCTTTTTGAGTTCGGTCTTGCCGAGCACGGTGCAGGTGAGTCCGTTGACTTTGGCCATGCTGCGCGCCCAGGCTGCAATCCGGTCGGGCGTGGCTTCGTTGCCGGGCAGGTTGGCGAGGTCGGCGGTGGAGAGCAGTGCTTTGCTTTCCAGTTCCGCTTCAGCGAGTGCCTTGCGGCAGGCGGCGGTGTTTCCGAACGGTCCGATGACGGTGAGCGAGGGTTCGCTTTCCTGTTTGCCGCGTTTGCTTTTGAACGTATTAAAGCTGTAGGTTCCCCAGGCTGCGCCGCGGGCGGCGGCGTGCAGGAAGGCGGTTTCGCTGATGCCGTCCGGCGCGGCGGCGGTCAGGGTGAAGCTGCGGATTTTCTGCGCGATTCCGGCGCGGACGGCTGTGGCCGCGGCGCGCTCGAGGGTTTCCATTCGAAAGTTTCGGGTATCGCCAAGTCCGGTGAGCAGGATGTCGGTTTCTCCGGTTTTTCCAATGATTGGAAAAAGCTGGGTCTGACCGAGACTGCCGGGGAATCCGGTTTTCCGGATGCGGCTGCTGATGGCGGCAGCGAGCTCGTCGCCCGCGGTGAGCAGCGGTTTTTTGTCGAGAACAAAAATAATACGCGTGCCGCTGCGCACAGCGGCGGAGCGGGAGGTCAGAGTCAGTTTCATCGTTAGTTCCTTCAGTTTGTTACGGGCCGGTTCGGCAGTCCGTAGCCGGCGGCGGTGATGGCGGCTTCGATGTTTTTGATGTAGATGGTGCGGCCGTTGAAAACGACGGTGAGGGTGCTGTGTTCAAAGTCCGGACGAATTTCATGGATACCTTCCAGGCCTTGGAAGGATTTTTGGATGGCGTTCGCATCGGCTGTGGTTTTCAGGTTTTGAACCTGAAAGGTTTCGGTGCGGATGTCGTTGCGGAAGCAGCCTGCGGTGAGGATCAGCAGGGCGGTGAATAAGGCCGGTTTGATCGCTGTTTTCATGTGCCGGAATATGAAGGAATTCGCGCGGCGGGTAAACTTCATAATCCGAGGTCCTGCATCAGCGGCAGGGAGAAGACTGCCCGCCAGCGCGGCGGGCGGCTGAACCCGTTCTCGGTCAGCTGCAGAAACTCTTCGGCGATTGAGGCAGCTTCCGGGAAGCGTTCTTCGTAGAGGTCGAGGAAGTCGATATAGCGTTTGACGGCCTCGTCGAATTTTCCGTTGATCTGCTGCGACAGGGCGAGTCCGAGAAGCGCGGAGGGACTTTCGGTTTTTTGAAGCAGGACTTTCCGATAGAGCTGTTCAGCTTCCTGCGGCTGCTCGGTGAGCATGAACAGGTTGGCGGAGAGAAACTGCGATAGTGGATGATTGGGATATCGCCTGCAGATTGCGAGGGTTTCGGTGAGTCGGCCCTGTTTGTAGTTCAGTGCGGCGTTGGCCATATGCGTGTCCGCGGCATGTTCGCGCGGAATGTTGTAGGCGAGGTGAACGACGGTGACCCCGATGAGGCAGGCTCCGACGATCAGGAAGTCTGTTCGGTTTAATCGCAGCCGGGCTTTCCAGTAGGAAAGCTTTCTCAGCGCGGCGGACTGTTCGGTCAGCGTTTTTTTGAGATCGTTCTGGATCAGGAGAATGAGGGAGGCGGTGATTGGATCCAGTTCATAGGCCGGTTTCCCGCTGGACGGTTGCTCCTTGCCTGCGAGGTTGAACCAGAGTGAAATCGTTTCGCGGATGTCCCGCACGAACGGCTTGATGATCAGGCCGGTTTCGACGGGGACTCTGTGCACTGCGTCGGTGACCATGAACTGCTGAATCGCGAACTGCGGTGTTTTCTGAGAAATGTGATCCTGTTCCGCACTGAGGATGACGTCTTTCTGGGCGATTTCGCCGTTTTCTTCGTTGGTCATCATTTGGGTGCTGTCCAGACCCTGCAGGATCATGGGCATCAGTGCGCCGAATGTCGGTTCATAAACAAAGTGGCCGCTGTCCCATGCGGTCGAAAAGGTTTTGGTGTCCGGGTTCCAGAAGATTGTCAGGAGAAGCCGTTTCAGCCGGTCGCGTTCGGCGGTTAAAACCTGAATAGACGGCTCTTCGTACGGACTGGCCTGACAAAGTCGAAGGAGTGCGTCCAGTTCCGCAATCAGAAGTGCCACGAGGTCCGCGGTTGATTTGTGCCGTTTGAAACTGCCGGGAATGAATACTTCATATTGACTCTGCCAGCAGGGCATGCCGTCGTGGTGGGGATCGAAATGCCGCAGGGCCCACAGGATGTATTTGCGAAGTTTCGGCAGGTATTCAGGGAGAATTTCTATGTCGGAATTGACGCTCCAGGCGGCATCGAACGCCTGAATAATCATGGGCCACGGAGCGGTGAAGGATACCTGTCCTGAGGCTTCTATCCATGCAGGAAGCCCTCCGCTGTGGCCCTGAAGAGCCAATGCGGTTTCCATGAGCTGGAAAGAAACTGTCGGGTTGATCCGGTTCCATGCCTGCACAAGCGGATACAGTTCGTTTAAGGAAAACGCGGGCTGCTCAAATCCTTCGGCAAGGCTCCAGAGGCCGGGCAGAGGGCCCGTTTTTTCGCGCAGACGCCGGACCAGAGATTCCGCGGCGAGGGCGGCGGGCGGGTTGTGGCGGGAGTTCAGGGTGAACAGGGTTGCGATCTGTTGGCGGCGTTCCGTTTCTTCCTGGAACCGGCGGTCATGATTTTCCGTTAGAACCTGTTCTGCTTTTTGATATGCCTGTTCCATGGAGAACGCGCCGTGCACCAGAACAAAATGAGGGGTTTGACGAGACTGCGCCAGCAGGGCGATGCCTGCTCCGGACACCGCCCAGGATGCGTTTTCGTTCTGGCCGGTTGCTCCGATCAGCCGGGGAAGGCGCTGTTTGTGGCAGATTCCATACAGCACTCCGGGGGAAAGGTTCAGGATGTCCGTTCGATGCTGTGTTTTTTTTCGGGTTCGGCTGAACGACAGTCCGTCTGCGAAAAGGCGGACGCTGCAGGCCGCCGACGGTTCTGTGATTTCCAGCATCCAGTCTGCACCCGGCACCGACAGCGTTCCGTAGCTCTCTTTGGTTATAAATGGGCAGTTGTCTCCCGGACCCGAAGCAATCTGCCAATCCGGTTTCCACGGAATATCGGGATAATCTGTAAAAACATTCTGCATCAGTGGGGCGTATCTTGGCGGAACCGCCGGGCTTCTTCAATCTCTTGCTCATAAATTCCGGAAGGGGCGAAAGGCTTGCGCCCGGCAGGCTTTCGTGGTTATGATGCCCACGGTTTGATGGATCGAATCGGGAGGTGTCTGCATGGCAATTGAGCGCGCGGTGGAATTTGTTAGAGAACTGGTGCCCGATCTGGATGGTCGGATCAGTCAGTTCGAAGTGGAAACGTTCGAGATGGATGGTGAGCTGATTGCCGCGTTCTGTGAGGAGCTGGAGCGGATGGCCGGTGAAATTCAGGCCGGGCTGGACAACTCTGATCAGGAAATGATCCGGGTTGCCGCACATTCCATTAAAGGCATGGGCGGCACGATGGGACTTCCCGAGATCTCGGTGCTGGCTCAGGAAATCGAGCTGACCCTGAAGTCCGGTGACGAGCAGCGCTGCCGTACCCTTTGCGGGGCGCTGATCGGCTGGAGCGCGGACTTTGTTTCCGGAAATCGATGAGCTCTGATTCTGCAAAAATTCCACGAGAGGCAGACGTCTCCGGCGGTTCACGGCCCGCGTTGGAAGGCCGGGTGCTGGTGGTCGATGATGAACGCCCAAACCGTCTCTATTTAAAAAAACTTCTTTCCTCCTATGGCTGCTCCGTATCCGAGGCCGCTGACGGTCCGACGGCTCTTGAGATGGTGCGCCGTCAGCCGCCTGACCTGGTGCTCGCGGATGTCGTAATGCCCGGTATGGACGGGTTCGAACTGTGCGGCGCAATCAAGGAATATTCGCTGACGGCAAACGTGCCTGTGATTATGGTCACGGCCAAAGGGCATATTGATGATTTGAAGAAAGGCTTCGATCTCGGTGCAATGGATTATATCCGCAAGCCGTTCGATGCCCGCGAGCTGGTCCTGCGCGTCGGCAATGCCCTGGCGCTGAAGCGAAGCAACGATGCCCTGGCGCACTGGAAGCGCCGGGTTTCGCACGAACTTGAACTCGCCGGGGCCATCCAGCAGTCCATGTTTTCCGAAGAGCCGCTTTTTACCGGACCGTTTGATGTCCGCATCAAATACAGCGCGTCGATGGATGTCGGCGGCGATGCTTTTGATGTGATTACGCTGCCGGACGGCCGCTGCTGCGTATATGTCGCGGATGTGTCCGGGCACGGAGTTGCTCCGGCGATGATCTCCTCCATGCTCAAGGCGACCGCTTCGGATCTGATCCACACGTTTTATGACCGTGGCCCGGCCTGCATCTGCAATGAGTTGCACGTGCGGATCCGGTCGATCATTAACAATTCCTCTTATTACGCCACGATGCTTCTGGCTCTCTATGAACCGTCGGCGAAGCGCTGGGTTTGTATGAACTGCGGACATCCGGATCCTGTTCTGATCTGTGACGGCCATGCCGTACCGTTCCCGCCGGGCGGCGGCGGGATCCCGATCGGCATGCCGCTGGGGCCGGACCGACCGTTTGAAGAGGACGACCAGACGGTACTGGAATCCTGCCTCGGCATGCAGATCCTGCTTTATACGGACGGTTTGACCGAAGCGCTTCACAATGAAACCGGCGAGGAGTGCGGCCGGGAGGAGCTGGAAAAATATTTTGCGCGCGTGGTGGACGATCCGGATGCGGTCAACCGTCCCGAGGCTCTACTGGAGATGCTGAAGAAGGAAGGCTATTCCATCGGCCATGATGACTGCACGGCCATCACCATCAGCATGATCGATGAGGACTCTGTTCTTCTCCAGCGGGATGTGCCGGTGGATATGGATGAGATTTCCTCCTGTTCAGAGGAGATGGAGACGCTGCTGATTCAGCAGGCGGATGAAGATTTGGCGGCTCGTGTTCGCCTGGTGGCCATGGAACATTGCATGAATGTGGTCGAGCACAGCGGTCTGGATTCATCATTTCAGATCTGGATGCAGTTGATCAGCTGCCGTCATGGCTGCCGGCTGGTTTTCACCGACTGCGGCCGGGAGTGGGACCTGAAAAGCGCGAATGCCGCAGACTCCTGCTCGGATGAATACGCGGAGGGCGGGCGCGGCCTGATGATTACGAACATTGCCGCGGATTATGTGGAGCGCTATAGACGTGATAAACGGAATGTTGTAAGTTACTGGTTCAGGAGGCGGGACGACTGATGAACGAATCCGTATACCAGGCCCGGCGCGAAATGTTCAACACACTCAACCTGCCGGTATCCAAAGCGGACATCAAGCGGCTGCGCTGGCAGCAGCGGAGCCGCCTGCTGGTCTGGGAATGGGCGCTGAACAGCCTGCTGGTGTTCAAGCGGATTATTGACGTGGTTTGCAGCCTGGTCGCCATTGTTCTGTTGCTTCCGCTCTTCATTATTGTCTCGGTTCTGATTGTTCTCGAAGACGGCTGGCCGGTTCTCTATATCCAGCAGCGGGTCGGTATGAACGGACGGGTGTTTAATTTCTACAAGTTCCGTTCGATGCGCCGCGGTGCGGATAAGCTGAAGTCTCAGCTGATGACGCAGAACGAATCGGCTGACGGTGTGATTTTTAAAATGAAACATGATCCAAGGGTGACTCGGATCGGCCGGGTCCTGCGCCGGTTCAGTATTGACGAGACACCCCAGTTTTTCAATGTGCTCGCCGGCGACCTTTCGCTGGTCGGGCCCCGTCCGCCGCTGCCCGCCGAAGTGGCGCAGTACACGCTGGAAGACCGGAAACGTCTTCATGTCAAACCGGGCCTGACCTGCTTGTGGCAGATTGGCGGTCGGTCCGAGATTCCCTTTGAACAGCAGGTGCGCCTCGACATGCAGTACATCAACAGTCGAAGTGTCTGGCAGGATATTCGTATTATGTTAAAAACAATTCCGGCCGTCCTGTTCGGGCGCGGAGCGTATTAGAGGAGGAAAGACCATGAGTGTAGCATGTACCAAAGAAGAAGGACTCGGTGTTGTCGTACTGTCCGGTCCGCTGACCGCCGCCACTGTCGAGGCGTTCCGGGAACAGCTGGCCGCCTGGCAGGCAGGTGAACCCGATGTGAAGAATTTTGTGTTTGATCTGTCCGGTGTGGACTTCATGGACAGCGCCGGTCTCGGATCGCTGATTGCCGCCCTCAAGCGGATCACCGAGCGCGGCGGCGACATGAAACTGGCCTGCCTGCAGAAAAAACCGCGGATGGTTTTCGAAATCACCCGTGCCTACAAGGTCTTTGAAATCTTCGACACGGTCGAAGAGGCCAAGAAATCTGCCGGTCAATAGCGGGTCCGGCGGATCACATTATGCGGGCGGTTCTCTATACAGGCGGCAGGCAGCCTTGGGCCGAGGCGCTGGGGGAGCATCCCTGGGCACTGCTCCCGGTTGCCGGGCGCCCGCTTCTCAGCTACTGGCTCGAACTCTGCGTTGATCTCGGCATTCGGGATGTGCAGATTGTACTGGGATACGACGCGGAATATGTTGAGCTGTTCTGCGGCAATGGCGAAAAATGGGGGCTTAGTGTTAGCTATAGTCTGATTCGCGAAGAGGACCATCCGCTGACTTATCTGTCCCGCGATCCGGAGCGTTGGAAAAGCGGACTGCTTTACATCGGCGGCGCCTTTTTCCCTCGTCGCCTGGCAGACTTTTCTCCCAGTCGGCTGCCTTCACTGCTGGACGGATGCTGTGTTCGGCATCACGGTTATCCTGTGTTTTTTATCAGTCGCGACATGGATCGAATTCATACGCTGATCCGGCACGGCCTCGAGTTTCATGATGAGGCCCGCTCAGAATTTTGCGAGAACAGCGGTTCGTGCAATACGATGAGCGACGTCGCGCTGGAGCCGACCTTTTTCGACGATATCGCCGCCTATTATCGGCTGAACATGGAAGTCGTTCGCGGTGAGATGAGCCGTTACCTCTCCGGCGGCTATTCCACTGTCGATGGAGCCTCCATTGGGTACAACGTTATCACCCCGCTGTCCGTCACACTTACGCCGCCGCTGGCGATCGGCAATGACTGTCGCATCGGGGCCATTTCCTCTATCGGTCCCGGCGCAGTCATTTCAGATCATGTTCTCATCGATCGGCAGTGCGAACTCTCCGATTGCATCATACTGTCCGATACCTATGTCGGCCGCAACCTGGAGATCAAGGGCAAGATTGTTGTCGGAAACCGGATTATCGACCCTGAAGACGGAGCCTGGCTGGATATTGAAGATCCATGGCTCGTTGCTCCAACCCGTTCGCGCAACTGGATGCGCGACGTTGTCCGTGCCGCATTCGGCTGGCAGTTTGCTCTGGTGCTCGTGCTTCTGCAGGTTCTTCCGTTCTGCCTTTTTTACCTTGTCATCCGCCTGCTGCGCCGCGGCCGTTTTGTGCCGTGGGAAATTCGAGGTATCGGCGGAAACGCCATGACGATTCCTGCATTTCGTGCGTCCAGTTCTGTCCCGAGCTTTCTGGTGATGAGCTTCTGCTCCGTGTCCCTGGACCGCTTCCCGCAGCTTCTGCGCGTCCTGACCGGTCGGCTGTGGCTGTGCGGGCAGGTGCCGAAAGAACTCAGAGCTGGCGAAATCAACGAGCCGCACCGCTACTTTCCTGCTGTTTTCAGTTACTCCGACGCATTCGTTGAAATCGACAAGCAGATGGATGCGCTGTATTACGCCCATACCCGCTCACTGGCCGCTGATCTGCGCATCCTTCGTCATGCGCTCTTTGCGCGGCTTGTAGAAGTTGAGATCATATCCGCTGCACCGGCCCCGGCCCTCTGATATGAACTGATTGAACGGGTGAGTAAATGTCGTTTACGAGTGCAGATTGGCTCCGGCGGCTGGGCTCGAACCAGCAACCAAGTGATTAACAGTCACCTACTCTACCATTGAGCTACGCCGGAATGAAGAGGCGACTAAGGTATAGAAATCAGAGGTGAAGTCAAGGCCCTGAAGTGGAAAAATTTCATCTTTTCCGATGAGGTGGGCTGCCGCTGAAAATACCCGTCTTTTTTGTTGGTCCCCATGCCGTCAAACTGTCTTTTTTTCGTTCAAAAATTCAATGCCTGGTATGAACTTTTTGGTTTCAGGTCGGATCCTTTTATTGATCAGTCTGCCTAAATCGATAAAATTTCAGAAAAAATAAAAGCAACCTTGACGTGCAAATCGTCCTGTAATAAACCCAGCTTGGTTTTTTGTATTCTGCAATCGAAAATGACTACTGATGACTCATGTTTCCGGTTCGGAAATTAGGTTTCCCGTCAGGATTTTGTTATGACGAATGAGGTTTTAAAGAGCAGTCTGGATCCGGCTTGCATCAGGTTGGAGCTGGCCGCGGCGACCCGGGATGCCGCCATTGTTGAGCTGATCGGGCTGATTCATGCCAAGCATCATCTGCGGAATATGGAAGAGGCCGTCCGCGTAGTCATGGAACGTGAACAGAAGATGAGCACCAGCCTCGAAAACGGAATTGCTGTTCCACACGGGAAAGCGGTTTCCGTGGATCGACTGCTGGTGGCCGTCGGCCTGAAGCAGGCCGGCATTGACTTCAAAAGCGCTGACGGCGAGCGTTCGAAAATTATCATCCTGCTTCTTTCGTCGGCATCCCGAACCGGTCCTCATGTGCGTTGCCTTGCCGAAATCGGACGTCTGCTGCAGTCGGATGTAAACCGCAGGAAGATCCTGGAGGCGAAAGATGTGAAAACGGTCTTTCGAATCTTAACCAACGCAGGAGATTGAACTATGGCATCTCCGCGTACTATCCGGAAACTGAAAAACGGTCTCAGATCGTTATCCGGGTGGTGGCGGGTGCTGTTCCTTTCGGTTTGGCTGTGGAACGCCGGTTTTCTTCTGGCTGCTGAACCTGTCGAAACTCCGACTGCCGGACCGGCGGTGTCTTCGAAAAGGCCGGTCGAGGGAGGAGAAGAGGACGTTCTATCGCCGGGAGCGTTGGAGTTGTTTCGAATCGGTCCTGTTCCAATTACAAATTCAATGGTCATGGGCTGGCTGGCCGCCGGGGTTCTGGCGGCTCTCTCCTTACGGTTTTATCATCAGATGAAAGCCGGGCGTAATACGATTTTTACGGCGTCCGTGGAGTGTCTGGTGGTCTTTCTTTATGATTTCCTTGCCGATATCATGGGGAAGGGACTGGCTAGGAAAACCTTCTGGCTGATGGGGTCTGTCTTTATCTATATTCTCTGTTCCAATCTGCTGGGCCTGTTTCCAGGCATTGGAAGTATCGGATGGGGACATGTCACGGAACATATGTTCAAGGTAACGACTCCGCTGTTCCGCGGCGTGAATGCCGACCTGAATACGACCCTGGCGCTGGGAGCTCTGTTCTTTCTGTTCTGGTTCATCTGGGCCTGGAAAGTAAACGGTCCAATCGGAATCATTAAACATATCTTCGGCTTCGAGGGAGAAGCTTCCGGAATGATGCACCTGGTCATGGCTGTGGTTTTCCTGGCGGTAGGCTTTCTTGAAATCCTTTCAATTATTATTCGCCCGTTCTCACTGGCGCTGCGTCTCTACGGCAATATCTTCGCCGGAGAGGTGGTGCTGGAAACCATGCTGCACAAAATTCCGGCTATCGGCTGGCTGCTGCCGGTCCCGTTTTACCTGATGGAAGTGCTGGTCGGCCTGATTCAGGCCATGGTGTTCATGTTGCTTTCTGCTGTTTTTGTCATGCTGATTTGCAGGCACGAATCTGAGGAGGCCCATCCGGAACAGGATGCGAAGACAGAATAAGGAAACCGGAAAAGGAGAAGAAAAATGGATCCATCTATTCATATCGGTATTGCGGCTGCCGGCGGAGCGCTCGGCGTAGGGTTGATCGGTCTGGGAGCGGTGCTTGCGGTCGGACGCAACCCCGGAGCCAGCAGTAAAATCATGGTTCAGGCGATTCTCGCAATCGCATTTGCGGAAGCCTGTGTGTTTTATGCCATTTTCCTGAAATAAGCTGTCCAGCGAACGGAGTGTTATGAGCGCAGGTTCCATACAGGTTGGAAGCGGACTGGTTCAGGGGGCGGCAGGGATGCCGCTGGTCGCGATGGCAAATCCGTTTCTGCGGTTCGGCGTTAACTGGTACGACTTCACCTCGCAGGCCGTTGCTTTTTTGATCATCGCGTGGATCCTGAACCGATTTGTTTTCAAAACGGTGCTGAAAACCGTGGCCGATCGGCAGAAGGCGATGGAAGAGGCGACGGCCAACAGCGCGCGGATTCAGCGCGAACTGCAGGCCGTTGAAGAGTCCCGTAAAGACGTGCTGCGGCAGGCGCAGGAGCAGGCTGACCGGGTTGTCGCCGAGGCCAAAGCCAATGTTGCGGAAATGATCCATCAGGAAAAGATGCGCTGCGAACAGCTTGGAACGGAAATGATGACGCAGGCGCGTGAAGATGCGCTGCTCGATCAGGCCCGTATGAAAACGGAGCTGCGGGCGGAAATTGCCGCAATGATTGTGAGCCTGACAGCGAAGCTGACGCAGATGAATCTGGCGCCCGCGGACCGTGACCGGCTGCTGCAGTCGGCCATTCGCGAACTGACTGCGTCGGAAGAAAAATAAATGATGAAACTGACCCGTCAGCATCACCTCGAAGCGCGCCTGCTCTGGCAGGCTGTCACGGATAACGGCGTGCCCAATGCCGGCCGGGTTCGCCTCGCGGTTCAGACGATTCGTCAGCGGGTTGGTCGAAACGCCGAAGCGATTCTACGATGTTTTTCCCGTCGCTTCGACGTGTATCTCCGCGCCACCCGCATCAACGTGGTGAGTGCCGATCCGCTGTCTCCCGGGGAGCAGGCGCAGCTTGTGGCACTGGGCAGTAAAGCCGGTTCGCTGGAGACCTCTGTGAACTTTACCGTGGATCCGTCAGTGATCGGCGGACTTCGGGTTGAGCGGGGCTATCAGGTAACGGACAAAACCATTGCGCGGCAGCTGGATCAGTTGAAGAACCTGCTGCAGAACAAGTGACTTATGGGACGGAAAGGCGGTTTGAGACAGTTATGGAATCGATAGTGACAGAGATTGAAGAAACCCTTGCTCAGTTTCACCCCGAGGCTCACTGTGAGGAAACCGGCAAAGTTATGGAAATCGGCGACGGCGTGGCGCGGATTGAAGGCCTGCGCAGCGTGCGCCTGAATGAGATGATCGATTTCGGCGACGGGATCATGGGGCTTGCGCTCAACCTGGAGGAAAACAGTGTAAGTGCGGTTGTGCTCAGTCGGGCGGAGACGGTTTCCGAAGGTCAGACCGTTCGTTCCACCGGTCGGCTGCTCGAGGTTCCCTGCGGCCGTGCGCTGCTCGGCCGCGTGGTCGATCCGCTGGGCCGCCCGCTCGACGGCAAAGGTCCGATTGAAACCAAAGAATTTTATCCGGTGGAACGCCCGGCGCCCGGTATCCTCAGCCGGCAGTCCGTCGCCGCGCCGCTGCAGACCGGAATTATGGCCATTGATGCCGTCGTGCCGATCGGCCGTGGCCAGCGCGAGCTCATCATCGGTGACCGCTCGACCGGCAAAACCGCCATCGCCATTGATGCAATCATCAATCAGGCGCGGCTCAATCGCGAGGCCGAAGTCGATGTAGACACCAAGAGTCATCCGGTTTACTCCGTGTATGTCGCCATAGGTCAGCGCCAGGCCAATGTCGCGCAGGTTGTGCGGGCGCTCGAAGAGCGCGGCGCACTCAAATACAGCGTCGTCGTCGCCGCTCCCGCCGCGGACTCGGCGGCCATGCAGTACCTGGCGCCGTTCAGCGGCACGGCCATCGGCGAATGGTTTATGGATCACGGCATGGACGCGCTGCTGGTGTACGACGACCTGTCCAAACATGCCGTGGCCTACCGCCAGATGTCGCTGGTGCTGCGTCGTCCCTCCGGTCGTGAAGCGTATCCGGGTGATATTTTCTATCTTCACAGCCGTCTTCTCGAACGGTCCGCCTGCCTGTCGAAAAAATTCGGCGGCGGCACGCTGACATCGCTGCCGATTATCGAAACACAGTCCGGCGATGTGTCGGCCTACATTCCGACCAATGTCATTTCAATCACCGACGGGCAGATTTACCTGGAAAGCGACCTGTTCTATCAGGGAATCCGCCCCGCCATGTCCATCGGCATTTCCGTGTCGCGCGTCGGCTCCGCCGCTCAGACCAAGGCGATGAAAGCCGTGGCCGGAAAAGTGAAACTCGAACTGGCGCAGTATTATGAAATGAAGGCCTTTGCCCAGTTCGGATCGGATCTCGATGCAAAAACCGTCGAACTGATTGAACACGGCAAACGGATCACTGAACTCTTCAAACAGAACCTCTACCATCCGTTCCCGGTCGAAGACCAGGTGCTGCAGCTCTGGGCGGCCCAGCAGGGATTCTTTAAGGACACTGCCGTCGAAAAGATTCACGAGGCACGGACCAAACTGATTGATTTCGTCCGCATGAAACGTCCGGAACTGATGGACGCCATTAAGAAAGAGCGGCAGTTGACGCCGGAAATTACAAAAGGACTCGAGGAAATAACGGCTGAGTATCAGAGCCTGACCTGAGGCAGATCATGGCAAATCTACGCGATATACGCCGGCGCATCAAAGCGATCCAGTCCATGGCCAAAATCACCAAGGCCATGCAGATGGTTGCGATTTCAAAAATGAAGCGCGCCCAGAACGCCGCGACATACGGAATTCCGTATGCCGACATGCTCAGCGACATCTTGATGCAGGTTACGCAGCATATCGGCACCTATCAGCACGGTCTCATGGAAAAACGCACCGGCAGCCTCAAACTCGTCATCCTTGTCAGCACCGACCGCGGGCTCTGCGGGTCGCTCAACACCAACGTATTCCGCGAAGTCGCAAAATACGACAGCGATACAACCCTGTTCGTCACCATCGGCACGAAAGCCGCTCAGTTTATTCAGCGGACCGGCCGTCAGCTGATTGTCGATTTCGACTACGGCGATCCGCCGCAGCTCTCCGAGGCCCGGATGGTCTGCCGTTTCGTCACTCAGCTCTTTCTCGATGAGGAAATCGACAGTGCCGAAATCATTTTCAGCGACTATATTTCGACCTTCAAGCAGGAACCGCTCATCTGGCATTTCCTCCCGGTCGGGCAGACACAGGAATCTTTCGACCAGATGCCCGATTCACTCAAGCGGGCAAAAACGGCCGAGGCGCAGAACGGAATCAGGGGAATATCGGAATTTGAGTTTGAGCCGAATGTGAACACCGTGTACGAGTCGCTGCTGCTGCGCAGCCTGGACTATCAGCTGCTGCAGATCATGCGCGAAGTCCGCGCCAGCGAACACAGCGCCCGCATGGTTTCGATGAAACAGGCGACCGACAACGCCCGGGATATGGATGCCAGGCTGCAGCTGGTTCACAACAACCTTCGGCAGGCATCCATTACCAATGAACTGCTCGAACTCAGCAGCTCGTCTGCGGCGGACGGATAATTGAATCAGGGAAAGAGGCGACAATGAATCAGGGGGAAATCGTACAGGTAATCGGACCGGTCGTGGATGTGGAATTTGAAAGCATCGCCGATCTCCCGGCTATTTATGAAGCGCTGATCGTGGAAAATGAAATCAGTGGCAAGGTGCAGACGCTGGTGCTCGAAGTCCAGCAGCATGTCGGCGGTCGCTGGGTGCGGGCCATTGCTATGGGTGCGGCGGAAGGTCTACAGCGCGGCATGCCCGTCACCGCCACCGGCGCGGCGATCAGCGTGCCGGTCGGTCAGGGCGTCATGGGCCGCATGATGAACGTGACCGGCGATCCCGTCGACGAGCGCGGCGACATCAAAACCGAAAAGAAAATGTCCATTCATCGCCGTCCGCCGCTGCTCATCGAGCAGGCGGTGAAACCCGAAGTGCTCATGACCGGGATCAAAGTCATCGACCTGATCTGTCCCTTCCTCAAAGGCGGCAAAGTCGGAGCATTCGGCGGCGCGGGCGTTGGCAAAACCGTAGTCATCATGGAGCTCATCAACAACATCGCCAAACAGCATGGCGGCTATTCGGTGTTCGCCGGCGTCGGCGAGCGCTCCCGGGAAGGAAACGATCTTTACCATGAAATGTCCGAAGCCGGCGTGATCGACCAGAAAAATCTGGAAAACTCCAAAGTGGCGCTGGTTTACGGACAGATGAACGAGCCGCCGGGAGCCCGGATGCGCGTCGCGCTCACCGCGCTTACCGTTGCTGAATATTTCCGTGACGAAAAATTCCAGGACGTGCTGCTCTTTGTCGACAACATCTTCCGCTTCTCGCAGGCGGGCGCCGAGGTGTCCGCACTGCTCGGCCGCACGCCGAGTGCCGTTGGTTATCAGCCGACTCTCTCCACCGAAATGGGAGAGCTGCAGGAACGCATCACCTCCACGCGGTCCGGTTCCATCACCTCGTTCCAGGCAGTTTATGTTCCCGCAGACGACCTGACCGACCCGGCGCCGGCCACCACATTTGCCCACCTCGACGCCACCATCGTGCTCGAACGCTCACTGGCTGCACAGGGAATCTTTCCGGCCGTCGATCCGCTGGCCTCGAACTCGCGCGCGCTGTCGCCGGAAGTCGTCGGCGAAGATCACTACAGCACAGCCCGCGGTGTGCAGGCCATACTGCAGCGCTACAAGGAACTGCAGGACATCATTGCCATTCTAGGGATCGACGAACTGTCCGACGAAGACAAGGTCATCGTCGGTCGCGCCCGCCGTATTCAGAAATTTCTCAGTCAGCCGTTCACCGTTGCTGAGGTGTTTACTGGCCAGCAGGGGCGGCAGGTTTCCGTCGAAGAAACCGTCCGCGGCTTCAAGGAGATTCTGGAAGGCCGGCACGATGCGGTTCCCGAAGCCGACTTCTATATGAAGGGGAGCATCGACGAAGTGACTGGAGGAGCCTGAGCCATATGGTCGCGCAGCTGAAAATCAAAATCATTACGCCCCGTGAAATCGCCTACGACGGTGCCGGCCTCGCCGTCACCATCCCGGCGGAAGCCGGTGAGATGCAGGTATACCCCGGGCATATTCCCGTGCTGGCGAAGGTCAAATCCGGTACGGTTCGCATTGAACATCCGGGCGCTGCACCGACCGGATTCGACGTGGACGAAGGATTCTTCCGCGTCACGCCGGACGAAGTTCATCTGCTCATCGACACCGTTCGTCCCCTGTAGGGATTCCCTTTCTTTCGGACAGAGAAAAATCCGCTTGTTTTCGCCAAAGGAAAGAATATACAGCGTCTGAAATTTGTGTGCAGGGGACTGTATGGCAAAACAAAAAGACGATGTAATTACGCTGGACGGATCCGTTATTGAAGTCCTTCCGGCAACCATGTACCGGGTGGAACTGGAAAACGGATACAAGGTGCTGGCCCACGTTTCCGGAAAAATCCGCAAGAACTTCATTCGTATTTCGGTCGGCGATAAAGTCACCGTCGAAATTTCCCTGTACGATCTCACCAAAGGCCGGATCACCTACCGCCACGCCTGATCGTCGAATTGACGTGCAATTGGAAGGGTCCGACGCTAAAACCGCCGCATGAATTTTGAGACCGCTCCGACTCCCTGTTATGTGGTGGACGAAGAAAAGCTTCGTCGGAACCTCGACACGCTCGCATCCGTCAAAGAACGCACTGGCTGCAGAATCCTGCTTGCACTCAAAGGCTTCGCGATGTGGTCGCTTTTTCCAATCATTGGAAAAAAGCTCGACGGCGTCTGCGCCAGCTCGCCGTGGGAGGCGCGCCTTGGCCGCGAGGAATTCGGCGGCGAAGTCCATGCCTTCGCCGCAGCCTACAGTGAAGCCGATGTGCGCGAACTGCTGACACTCTGCGACGAGATCGACTTCAACTCCTTCGCGCAGTGGAAACAGTTCCGACCGCTTTTCCAATCATTGGAAAAAATCAAAGCCGGCCTGCGTATCAATCCGGAATGCTCGACACAGGACCATGCCATTTATGACCCGTGCGCCCCGAAATCGCGGCTCGGCATCACACGGAGCCAGTTTGATGGCGAAGACCTGACCGGCATCAGCGGCCTCCACTTCCATACGCTCTGCGAACAGAACGCCGACGCGCTCGAGACCACGCTGAAGGCGGTTGAAGAAAAATTCGGCGAATTTCTTCCTCAGATGGAATGGGTCAACTTCGGCGGCGGGCATCATATTACGCGATCCGATTACGACATCGACCGGCTTTGCCGGCTGATTAAGGCATTTAAGGAAAAGTATAACGTACAGGTCATTCTGGAACCGGGCGAGGCCGTTGCACTGAACATCGGAGTGCTGATTACCACGGTGCTGGATGTGGTTGAAAACGACGGGCCGATTGCCATCCTCGACTGCTCCTGCACCTGTCATATGCCCGATGTCATGGAGATGCCGTACCGGCCGAACATTGTCGGCGGGGCACTTCCGGTCGAAAAGGCGCATACCTACCGGCTGGCCGGACTTAGCTGCCTCGCCGGCGACGTCATCGGTGACTGGTCCTTCGATCGCCCGCTGAAGCCGGGCGATCGGTTGGTCTTTGAAGATATGGCGCATTACACCATGGTTAAAACCACCATGTTCAACGGCATACGCCATCCGTCGATCGCCGTTCAACGCGGCGACGAGGTTGAGATCGTGCGCGAGTTTCACTACGAAGACTACAGGAACCGGCTGTCATGATTGATCTGACCTGTCCGGCCTGCGGGGCAATGGCGGTGCGGCAGTCCGGTCCGGGCGGCATCGAATGGCATTGTCCGCAGTGCGGCGGCGTTTCATCGACCATCTCTCAACTGCGGAAATATGTTCCGCGTGACATCGTGAACTCACTCTGGAACGCGGCGAAACAGGAGCGGTATCCCCGGCGGCGGCGCTGTCCGTCCTGTAATCACCGGATGACGGACGTTCCCGTTCCGTGGGAAAACTTTTCCATCGACGTCTGTTCGTGCTGCGCCTTTGTCTGGTTTGACGCGGGCGAAAACAACTGGCTGCCCGATGTGCCGGCCGCTCCGGTGGAAAAAGCAAAACCGCTTCCGCCGGAACTCGCGCAGCGCATTGCACTGGATCGGATCCGGCAGATGAACCGTCATGCACGGGAAAACAGGCAGATGCCCGAAGAGGCGTGGAAATATATTCCGGCACTGCTCGGCGTTCCGGTCGAATTCGACTGCGAAGAGTGCCGCCGTACGCCGTATGCAACTTGGATTCTGATGGTCATCATCACCGCGATTAGCCTGTTTGGTTTTCTTGGAATTCTTTCGCCCGCCGATTTCGGACTGATCCCGGCCGAATGGGGCCGCATGGCGGGACTGACCTTTTTCACCAGTTTCTTTCTGCATGGCGGAATCAGCCATTTGGTCGGCAATCTTTACTATCTGTATGTCTTCGGCGACAACGTCGAAGACGTGCTCGGCCGCGCGCGTTTCCTGTTTCTGCTGGCGGCCTCCACGCTGATCGGCGGCCTGCTGTACGTTTTGATGAAACCCGGCTCGCCGGTCGCCTGCATCGGCGCCAGCGGCGGGATTTCCGGAATTCTGGCCTACTATGCGCTGCGCTTTCCAAAGCATCGGATCGGCGTGCTGCTCTTCTTTTTTAAATGGATCCGCTTTCCCGTAACCGTCTACTTTGCCTTCTGGATCGCCATGCAGCTCTTCGGCATCCTGACCGGGGCGGGGCGGGTGGCCTATGCGGCCCACCTCGGCGGCGTGCTTGCGGGTGTGGCATACCGCCTGGCGGAATGGATTCAGGAGAAACGGGCATGAAAGCGGTTTTTCTGGGAATCGGCACATCGCACGGCATTCCAATGATTGGATGCTCCTGCGCCTTCTTCCGGCAGGAATAGAGGTGCTGTGGGATGATTTGACACTGGTTTTATCCGATGGCTGAACGACCAGTCTCTTGGTTGTAAACTCTTTAAAAACAGAGGCTTGTATCTCCTTTAGAGTTCCCCTCTGAAAATTGGCCGGGATGCCGGTTGACACGCCGACAGCCCCATGCTAAAAGCACCCCTCATTTTTTGGCCGGGAAATTGATTTGGAAGACGGAAAGGCTTTAGACATGGCAACAAAAAAGGTTACGACGAAGGCCGCGGCCGGAAAAACAGCCGCGAAAGCTCCTGCAGCAAAAACAGTGGCAAAAAAAGCTGTAAAAAAATCCGCAGAACCGGCTCGTACGCCTGTTGCTGTCAAACCGGCAGCGCCGGTTCCCGCTGCACCGGGCACCAAAAAGCTGACAGCAAAAGAAGTCGCCGGATTTAAAGAGCGTCTGCTCTATCTGCGTGACCGTGTTTCCGGCGAGTTTTCCACACTTTCGCGCGATAACCTTGCCGCCAATCAGCGCGACGCCTCGCTGTCCGACCAGGGCACCGACACCTTTGATCGTGAAATGGAACTTAACATGATGGGGTCCGAACAGGAAGTCCTGTTTGAAATCGACGCCGCGCTGCGCCGCATCGAAAAAGGCACATACGGCATCTGCGAGCTGACCGGCGACCTGATCAATGTCGAGCGCCTGAAAGCACTTCCGTATGTGCGCTACACCGTTCGCGCCCAGTCCGAACTCGAAAAAGGCCGCGCCCGCTACCGTCCTTTCGGCGGAACCATGCGCGGCTGAATCCGGGAGATTATCATGCTCGTACTCATCTTGGCTCTGGTCATCGTTACGGTCGATCAGCTGACCAAACTGTGGGTGCGGGCCTCCTTCGTGTACGGCGGCGAACCGCAGGCCGTCATTCCCGGACTGTTCAACCTCGTTTACGTCCGGAACGAAGGCGCCGCGTGGGGCATGCTCGGCGGCCAGCAGATTCTGCTTGTCCTGCTCTCCGTCGTCGTGCTCATCCTGTTGGCGGTCTATCACCGCAAAGTGCTTAATCCGACCCCAGACCATCGCATCGCACTCGGCCTGATGGTCGGCGGCATCTGCGGCAACCTCATCGACCGCGAGATC
>JBFWJN010000023.1:0-21405 GCA_050253185.1 Kiritimatiellales bacterium
TCGCCGTAAGAAAACGGTTCGTCTTCGACAAATGCTTTGCCGTCGTGACCAAACCGGGGACACCAGTCCGGGTCACCATCGACCAGTAGTCGGATGCGCCGTGCCACTGCAGCCATTTCCTCCTCGACACCCTGCTCTTCGTCATCCGGCGTCAGAAACTCTACGCACGCGCCCTCGCCGGGCAGCGGTTCGAGTGATTCGAGCGCGTCGTACGGATCATACATTCCGCCAAACAGTTCATTCACCGCCTCGATCACCTGCGGCTTGCTGCGGTAGCTCGTCTTCAGATCAACCCGCTTTATTCCGCCGCGCCCGGCCATCTGCCGTTCCAGATCCGGCATCACCTGCGGATCGGCGCTGCGCCACGCATAAATCGACTGCTTCCTGTCGCCGCAGATCACCAGGTTCGTCGATCGGCTCCAAAGCGCTTCGATCACTTCGCACTGCACGCGCGATGTGTCCTGCACTTCGTCGACGATGATCCAGTCAAACAGCGGCTCATCAAATTTCTTCGATTTGAGCAGGTTGCGCGCAAGCAGCAGCTGATCGCCGAAATCCACACAGTCACGCGCGCGCTTCATTTCGACAAACCGCTGAGCGCAGTTCGACAGGCACCGCGCAAACGCCTGAAACGGTCCGAGGTTCTGTTCGTATTTCGCCTCTGTCAGGAACCTTTCTTTCAGCTCCGCCAGTTCATCGGACAGATGCTTCACCTTTTTCGCCTGCCCGAACTTCGGCACGGCCTCGAGTTTTCCAAGGGTTGGAAAATCCAGCAGAAAAACGTTCAGGGCATCCAGCGCCTTCTGCGCCGTCGCCGGCAAATCGTACGATTCCAGCTCGTCGCGAATCCGTTCGAAGCTCTGCTTCGTAACCGTCCGCTCCGCGGGCGGCGGCAGCGACGTAGTTTCGGCCAAATCCAGCCCGCGGCTGTCCGCTTTTTCAAGCAGCGAGCGGATTGTGTTGATCACGCTATAGTCGTGGTCGCCTAAAACCGAAACCCCGGCGCAGAATTCCCTGAAATCCGGATTGGTTTCCAATGTTTGGAAAATTTCCGTTTTCAGCACTTCGTCAAGCAGCGCGTCACGCGCATCGTCTTCCAAGGTTTGGAAATTCGGCGACAGGCCCAGCTCCAGTGCATACTCGCGCAGCAGTCCGGCGCAGAACGCGTGGATCGTCGAAATCTGCGCGGCGGGCAGCGAACGCAGCACACGCCGCGCACGATCGGCGATCTCGTCGTCGCCGCTTTCAAGTGCGGCCCGCTCTGCGGTGATCATCTTTTTCGATACGCGCTCGCGCAGTTCCGCCGCGGCATTGTCGGTAAAGGTCATCAGCAGGATTTTT
This sequence comes from Kiritimatiellales bacterium, assembly GCA_050253185.1. Taxonomy (GTDB): domain Bacteria; phylum Verrucomicrobiota; class Kiritimatiellia; order Kiritimatiellales; family Tichowtungiaceae; genus Tichowtungia. The sequence goes on from JBFWJN010000023.1 coordinate 1,342, forward strand.
TCCGGTGTGACCGGAGGAAGGCGTTCCGGAAAATGCTCGTGCGCCCGGCCCAGCACCAGTGCGGCATAAAGCTCCGTCACCTGCCACGTTTTTCCGGTTCCCGCGGATGCATTGAAAATCAGGTTCATCGCCGCAGAGTATGAAGAGAACGATGGAATATTGGAATGTCGGATTACCGGATTATTGGGATTCACTCACGTCTGTTTGGAGGTAAACTGTCCGGACTATGAAAACGCCGTTACATCAGAAATCATCTCTTCAGACCATCAAAGAACGTTTCGATCAGGATGTCGAACGCTTCGCCAATCTCGAAACCGGACAGGCCGCCACCATCGACGCCCCGCTGGTGCTTGAGCTGATTTCCAAGCTTTCTACCGCCGTTGTTCCGCACGCACAGAACCTGCTGGATATCGGCTGCGGCGCCGGAAACAACACCATTAAGATCGTTCGTGAGAAACCGGGACTGAACTGCGACCTCGCTGATCTCAGCCTGCCGATGCTCGAACGCGCCGAGGAACGGCTTGCCGACGAACAGGCCGGAACCGTCCGTATTTTTCAGGGCGACTTCCGAACATTGGAACTGCCCGAGAACCATTACGATCTGATTGTTGCTGCCGCCGTCCTGCACCACCTGCGCGACGACGCTGACTGGGAAAGCGCGTTTGCCAAGCTGTATTGTCTGCTTAAACCCGGCGGCGCGCTGTTCGTCAGCGATCTCGTTATCCACGAAAACGAAACGGTTCATGAAACCATGTGGAATCGTTACGGCGACTATCTTGAAACGCTGGGCGGCGCGGAATACCGTGAAAAGGTGTTCACCTATATTGGCGAGGAAGACACTCCGCGCAGCCTGACCTACCAGATGGAACTGCTGCGCCGAACCGGCTTCCGCACCATTGATATCCTTCATAAAAATTCATGTTTCGGCGCCTATGTTGCTGTGAAATGATCGTCGCCATGCCGGATCTGCCGGTTATACTGGCCGAATGAAATTTGACCTGCTGATTCAAAACGGAAACGTACTCGACGGCACAGGCGGAGAGGCCGTCACGGCAGATATCGGAATCCTCGGCAACCGCATTGAAGCGATCGGCGATCTCGCCGAAGCTGAAGCGAAACACATCATTGACGCAACCGGTCAGTTCGTCTGCCCCGGCTTCATTGACGTCCACTCCCACTCCGATGCCTATCTGCTGATTGAGCCACGCGCGTCGAGCAAGGTTTTTCAGGGCGTCACCACGGAAGTCTGCGGCAACTGCGGCGCGTCGGCCGCGCCGCGCCTCGGCAAGGCGGAGCTGCCGTCCGACTGGCAGGACAAGCCGTTTCCCGGCACGTGGAGCACGGTTTCCGAATATCGGAAACTGTTCGACGAGGCGCGACCTGCCGTCAATGAGGCGCTGCTGATCGGCCACAACTCGCTGCACCGCGGCATCTGCGGCTACGACCCGCGCGGCGCGACGCCCGATGAAATGAAGGAACTGGTTCGTGCGCTCGAACAGGCGCTCGACGAAGGCGGATGCGGCATGAGCACCGGATTGATTTATCCGCCCGCTTCGGCCGTGCCGCGCGAGGAAATCATCGAACTAGCCAAGGTCTGCGCGGCCAAAGAAAAAATCTACACCTCGCACATGCGCAGCGAAGGAAAAGCGCTGCTCGAAGCGCTCGACGAAACCTTCGATATCGGCCGCCGCTCCGGCGCACGCGTTCAGGTGTCACACCTGAAAACCTCGGGACAGGCCAACTGGCATAAAATGGATGCTGCACTCGAAAAAATCGAAACCGCAATGGCCGACGGTCTGGAAGTCGCCGCTGACCGCTATCCCTACACGGCCGCGCAGACCGATCTCGACATTATCCTGCCGGATTGGGCCATTCACGGCGGACGCGAGGTCGAGCTCGCCCGCCTGCGCGATTCCGAACTTCGGAAAAAAATCCGCGAGGAGGTTCTTGAAGGCCGCGGAGAATTCGGCTTCAGCACCGTCATGATCGGCTCGGTCGAAAACCCCGACTTCCAGCAGTTTAAGGGAATGAAAGTGAACGATGCGGCAAAGGCACTCGGCATGGAACCGGTCGACGCCCTGCTTCATATCATTGAACAGGATGACCTGCGCACCGGCGGTATTTTCTTCGGCATGTGCGAGGAAAATATGTGGCGGATTCTGGCGCAGCCGTGGGTGATGATCGGCTGCGACGCTTCGCTGCGCGCGCCCGACGGCATCCTCAGCAGCGACCATCCGCACCCGCGCGCTTACGGCAGCTTCACGAAACTGCTGCGTGCCTCGCTCGACGGGCAGGCGGTTGCCCTTCCCGAAATGATTCGTAAGATGACGTCGCTGGCGGCCGAACAGTTCCGGCTCAAAAACCGCGGCGTTTTGAAAAAAGGAAATTTTGCCGATGTCGTCGTCTTCAATCCGGAAACCGTCAGAGAAAACACGACCTATAAAGAGCCGCATCAGCTCTCCGACGGCGTCACCTCTCTTGTCGTCAACGGCACGCTGACCATTGACAACGGTCAGCTGACCGGAAAACGAAACGGTCAATTTCTCGATTGATGATCTTCCAATGGTTGGAAAAATCCAGAGTTTCCCGTTTTCGGCAGACAGCGGGGCGAAGGTGCTGATCCTCGGTTCGATGCCGGGTGTCGAGTCGCTGCGTCAGCAGCAGTACTACGCGCATCCGCGCAATCTGTTCTGGAATTTCATGGGCGAACTGTTCGGTGCCGGACGGGACCTGACGTACGAAGAACGGCTTGCCGCGCTGCGTAAAGACCGCGTTGCACTGTGGGATGTCGCGCACACCTGCCGCCGCGAAGGAAGCCTCGACTCCAACATGACGGATGTCGAAGCCAACGACTTTCCAGCCCTGTTTAAAACCGCGCCGCATATTCACACCGTCTTCTTCAACGGACAAAAAGCCGCAGCCCTGTTTCACAAACTGGTTTTCCCCTCGCTTTTTCCTGTAGCCGAGGTCCCTGACCTCGGAAAACGGCGCGGTCACGGACCGCGCCCTACAGAACTAAAATTGGTCACCCTGCCCTCGACCAGCCCTGCCAACGCCTCGATCCCACTGGCAAAGAAAAAAGCAGCATGGAAACAAGTCCCTGCTGCTCTGGCCCGATAAGTTTCCACCCGAGCCGTAGGCGAGAGAGGCTGGCGCTATTGCGACGGCAGCGGAGCGACAATGTTTGGAAAACCTATTCCCTGACGTGTTTTTTGACGGTGCGCCAGTCAAGGCCTGTAATGCGGGCGACATCGCCGTAACTGTTGGTTCGGGCGTAGAGTCGTTTGCAGTATTCAGCGGTCAGCTCTTTCACGGTCAGCGAACCGCTGTCGATCGCCGCCATCAGGTCGGTCCCGGCAGACTGCGGAACAGAAACTTCGTCGCCGTCATACGAGCCGGTCAGCAGAATGCGCCGCACGGCCTGTTCGAGTTCGCGCACGTTGCCCGGCCAGCCGTAGCCTCGACCGAAACCGGTTTTCAGCACGCTCATGACCGGGTCCATCAGACCCTCGCTGTGCTCACCGCTCATCCGTTTCAGAATGTGGCCGACGAGCAGTTCCAGCTCGGATACCTTTTCGCGAATGCGCTGCCGCAGAGGCGGCACGACAATCTGATCGGAGCAGAGGCGGTAATAAAAGTCGTCGCGGAATTTTCCTTCGCGGCGCAGGTCAGGAATCGATTTATTCGTGGCGGCAATCACGCGGCCCTCAAACCGCTGCTGCTCGTGCGAACCGACCGGTGAAAAGGTGCGCTGTTGCAGCACCTGAAGCAGCTTGATCTGCACCGGCTCGCCGACTTCGCCGATCTCATCGAGAAAGATGGCGCCGTGCGGACTGCAGCGCGCAAACACGCCGTCGTGTTTTTCGACCGCGCCGGTGAACGCCCCTTTGCGATGTCCGAACAGCTCGGATTCGATCAGCGCCTCGGGATACTGCGAGAGGTTGATCGCCGTAAACGCACGCGTAAAACTTTCGCCGAACTTCTGCGTCGACGGATTGAACGGAATAAAACCCGAGCGCCCGATGGAAAAGGCGGCCGCGCCCTTTCCCGTTCCGGTTTCGCCGAGCAGCAGCGTTGAAAAATCCTCCATGCGGTTCCACAGGCAGCGGACATACCAGCGAATGTCGTGCGTGAAAATGTTGTCCCACAGCCGGCGGCGCAGCTGTTTCATGCAGTCGCTTTCACCAATCAGGCTGCGAGAGATAAAATAAAAGGCGCGACGCAGCTGATAGAAAATCGCAATGTAGCGCGCCGCTTCGCCGCGCGGAATCCCATGCCCGACGAGTACGTTGAACGCCTCGGCCGCAAACGGAGCGGCACAGGATTCATCGCCCGCCGCAACCTGTTCTTCGATCAGCGCGTCAAACTTCGGCATACAGCGGTGATACTGCTGGAACAGCAGGCCGATCGTGAGCGAATCGCGCTCTTCCGCCGGAAAATCCGGAATGCGAAACGGGGTCAGCGCATCCAGCCGCCGGTCAATCTCCTGCAGCAGCGCATTCAGCACTGCACTGAAAGACGTCCTTGAGGGTGCCCCGGTCATCTGCCGGTCCGCTTCGATCCGTTCGTCACTGAACGGATTGGTGAATGCCGACTTTTCCAATCCCTGGAAAAACTCACGACTCCCAACATCAAGATTACTCATGCAAAAAATGTACCTATAAACATCATAAAATGTCTACTTATAATTTTTATCCAATTAGCTATAATTTCATAACCCACTAATGTCTAACACCTAAGCTCTAAATCCTTCCTTTCGGCACGCCCCCTGCATTTAAAGCGTCTCGTTCAAATAATCATTGCAAGGAGCGGCAAGATGAAGAAGACGATTAAACGAATTGGAAAACGCATTCTCACGTCAGACCTCGGCGGACTCATTCCCGTCGTGCTGGTTATCGTTCTATTGGGCGGCGGCGCGAGCGCACTGCTGCTGAACCGGCTCGACATCGTTGAGCCGGATTCCGTCGCGGAAGCAGCGCTCGCGCTGGGCATGCTGTGCAGACCGCGCAGAAAAACCGGCGGCACGTTCAAATGGCTGAACATCACCCAGTTCACCGGCGCGCTGAACGACAACGCATTTAAGATGCTGACGGTCATCAGCCTGGCCGGCAGCCTGAAAACCGGCCTGAATGAAACGCTGGCCATTGCCTCTGTACTGCTGGTCACGCCGTTCCTGCTCTTTTCCACCCTGGCGGGCAGTCTTGCCGACCGGTTCAGCAAACAGAAAATTGTTATCATCACCAAATGGGCGGAACTGGCCATCCTGCTGGCCGCCATACCCGCCGTCGCCTCCGGCCTCGCGTGGCCGGTTTACGTCATTCTTTTCCTGCTGGCTGCGCAGAGCGCGTTTTTCGGACCGGCCAAACGCGGCATTGTTCCTGAACTGGTTGAAGCCGGCGAACTGTCCCGCGCCAACGGCGCGCTGACCGGCGCGACCTATATTGCCATCATTCTCGGACTCTTCCTGCCGTCACTGGCGGCAACTGCGTTTCATGCCGAACCACTGCACATCCTGACGGGCTGTATGATCGTTTCCATCTGCGGACTGATCGCCGCGCACCGCATTGCCCCTACACCGGCCGGAGAAACCGCACATCGCCCCACGCTGCGCGTTGTCACCGAGTCCTTCCGTTCGATCAAAATGCTGCCGAATGTCTGGCTGCGGCGCGCGGTATACGGATCGATCGCCTTCGCCGGGCTGACCGCACTCTTCCAACAGAACCTCGTGCTCTACGCACGCGACGTCGCCAACCTGTCGGTCGAAGCGAGCGGCTTCCTGTTTCTAATCGCCGCTCTCGGCATTGCGGGCGGCGCACTGCTCACCGGCCGCTGGTCGAAACACACGATCGAATTCGGGCTCATTCCGGTCGGCGTCATCGGACTGACCGGTTCCATTACCCTGCTCAGCTTCGTGCATGTGCCGTCTTCCATTTTTATATTCATTCTTCTCGCAGGCGCGTCCGCCGGGATCTGCATTGTGCCGCTCAACGCATATATCCAGCAGGACGTTCCGGCGGACCGCCGCGGGAAGATCTTCGGCGCGGCCGGCTTCTTCAGCTTCGCCGCGATGGTCGCCGCCTCCGGGATCTTCTGGCTGCTGACGAATACGCTCCACGCCGATGCCCGCCTCTGCATGCTCGTCACCGGGCTCGGCGGACTGATCGCCGCCGTCTGGGCGCTGCTGCGACTGCCCGACTACATGGTGCGCTTCCTGATCTCGCGGCTGACCCGCGCACTCTACCGCATCGACGTCCAGGGATTGGAAAACCTGCCGCGCGAAGGCGGCGCGTTGATCGTCTCCAACCACACCGCCTACGGCGACGCCACCATCATCCAGTCGGCCACGCAGCGCCCGATCCGCTATCTGATGTCGCGCGAAGTCTTCCACAGCTGGAAGCTCTTCAATCCGATCTTCAGACTGACCGGAGCCATCCCGGTGCATACATCCGACGGTCCGCGCAAGCTCGCTGAATCGCTCGGCAGCGCCCGCGAAGCGCTCAAAGGCGGCGCGCTCATCAGCATCTTTCCCGAAGGCGAGCTGAGTAAAAACGGCAACATGATGACCTTCCATAAAGGCTTTGAAAAAATCCTGAAAGGCACCGATGTGCCGGTCATTCCGGTTCACCTCGACAACCTGTGGGGAAGCATCTTCAGCTTCCGCGACGGCAAACCCGGCTTCAGAATTCCACGACAGTTCCCGCGCCCCGTCACCGTCCGCTTCGGCAAACCGCTGCCGACGAATGTCTCCGCCGCCGAAGCCCGCCGGGCCGTTGCCGAACTCGGCGTCGAAACCGCCATCGCCAAATCACTCAAAGACGGAAACACGCTCAGTCGCCGGCTCGTCCGCAGCCTGCGCCGCAACCGCCGGTGCGTCGTCGTAAAAGACACCTCAGGCCGCAGCCTTACCGGCGGAAAACTGCTCAGCGCCTCCGCACTGCTCGGCCGCCGCCTGCAGCCGCAACTCCAGGAAGAGCAGAACGTCGGCGTCCTGCTCCCGCCGACCGTCGCCGGCGCACTGGCCAACACCGCACTGACGCTGATGGGAAAAACCGTCGTCAACCTGAACTGGACCGTTCCGGCCGATGCACTGCGCTCGGCCGTTGAACAGAGCGACATCCGCCACATCGTCACCTCGCGCAAATTCCTGGAAAAAGCCGGACTGCCGGACCTGCCCGCAGAGCCAGTCTATATTGAAGAGCAGCTGATCAGCCTCAGCGTCCGCGAGCAGATCGGCGCATGGGTCAGCGCGCACTTCACCCCTATCGGACGGGAAAGCAAACCGACCGATACGGCCTGCATCATCTTTTCATCCGGCTCCACCGGAACGCCCAAAGGCGTCATGCTCAGCCATGCCAATCTGCTGGCCAACATCGACTCGCTGCAGCGCGTCATCGCGTTCGACCACCGCGATTCCATCGCGGGCATTCTGCCGCTGTTCCATTCCTTCGGAACGCTCGGCACACTCTGGTGGCCGCTGCTGAACGGCGTTAAAACGGTCTATCACCCCAACCCGCTGCAGCCGATGCAGGTCGTCAGACTCGTCCGCGACGAACAGCTGACCGCACTGCTCGCCACGCCGACCCTGCTGCAGACCTACCTGCGCAAGGCGGAACCGTCCGACTTCAAGAGCCTGCGCTATGCCATAACCGGCGGCGAAAAACTTCCCGAAACACTGGCCGATGCGTTTGAAGAAAAATTCGGACTGCGCCCGCTGCAGGGCTACGGCGCGACAGAACTCTCGCCCGTCGCCGCGCTCAGCCTGCCGAATCAGAAAATCGACCGTTTCCGCGTCACCGGCAACAAACCGGCCAGTACCGGGCATCCGCTGCCGAACATCGCCGTACGCGTTACCGATCCGGAAACCGGCGCCGTGCTGCCGCTCGGCGAAACCGGCCTGCTGTGGATCAAGGGCCCCAACGTTATGCAGGGCTATCTGAACCAGCCGAACAAGACCGCCGAAGTGCTGCAGGACGGCTGGTACAACACCGGCGACATCGCCCGCATCGATGAAGAAGGCTTTATCTATCTCACCGACCGCCTCGCGCGCTTCAGTAAAATCGGCGGCGAAATGGTTCCGCATGGAGCGATCGAAGAAATCCTGCAGAAGGCCTGCGGCGCGGAAGAACCCTGCGTTGCCGTCATCGGCGTTCCGGGAGAGCGCGGCGAAGAACTGGCTGTCTGCTGCACGCCGCAGGCCGCCGATCCGGATGTTCTGCACGCGATTCTAAAAGACAGCGGCCTGCCCAATCTGTGGATTCCGCGCCGAAACCGTTTTGTTTCCGTTCCCGAGTTTCCAATGCTTGGAACCGGCAAGCTCGATCTATGTGCATTGCGCGAACTCGCGGAGGAAAAATGAAACTGACATTGTTTATTTTTATAGGACTCATTGGACTGATCGGGCTGATTCACCAACCTGTCACTCGCCACCTGACACCGGTTCCTCGCAACGAAACCGTTGTGCTGCTGCACGGACTCTGCCGCAGCAGCCGATCGATGAATAAAATGGCCCGGGAGCTGACGACGGCCGACTACACCGTGATCAACGTCAATTATCCGTCGCGTTCGGCAACGATCGAAGAACTGACGGATGAGGTTTTCCAACCATTGGAAAAAAAGTTTCCAGAGTTTGGAAAAATCCATTTCGTCACGCATTCGATGGGCGGGATTCTGCTGACGGAGTATCTGCAGGACCACACGATTAAAAATCTCGGGAATGTCGTGATGCTCGCGCCGCCGACGCGCGGCAGCGAAGTGCCCGATAAGCTGGGGGAACTCAAACTTTACCAATGGATTAACGGACCGGCCGGGAATCAGCTGGGGACCGGAACCGGCAGCCTGCCGCTCCGGCTGAAGGAACCGGAAATGGAACTGGGCGTGATTGCGGGCGACCGCAGCATCAACCCGATTCTGTCCATGCTGATTCCCGGTCCGGACGATGGAAAAGTTTCTCTCGCCCGGGTCCGCAACGGAACGGAGACGGACTTCGTCCGCCTGCACGTCACCCACGCCTGCATGATGTGGAATCGGCAGGTGATTCACCAAACCATTGCGTTCCTGAAAACGGGCGCGTTTCAGAAAGGAGACTCATAATGAAGATGAAACAGATTCTATGTGCAGCCGCAGTGATTGCGGCGGCAACTGTCCACGGGGCCGGGCTGCTTAAACCGGTCGGCGCGCTGGATAGCGGCGCATCCATTAAGTCGCACCGGGTCGAGGTTGTGATCAACAACGGCTTCGCCCAGACCACCGTTGATCAGGTGTTCGCGAACCATGCAGATCAGGACTTCGAGGCCGTTTATTCATTCCCGCTGCCTAAGGAGGCCAGCCTTTCAGAACTCAGCCTCTGGATCGACGGCAAAGAAGTGATCGGCGAAGTCCTCGAAAAAGAGAAAGCGCGCAAGGCCTATGAAAAACAGGTTTCGCGAGGCAAAGAAACCGCACTGGCTGAAAAGAACGATTTTAAATCGTTCGACATCAGCATCGGGCGAATCAAGGCCGGTCAGGATACGCGAGTGCGAATTGTTTATTATCAACCGGTACGGATTGATTTGAATATCGGTCGGTATGTTTATCCGCTGGCAGAAGGCGGCGTGGATGATGAACGGATTGCGTTCTGGGAAACTGACAACCGGGTGCAGGAACAGTTCTCGTTTAAGCTGAAACTGAAATCTGCATTTCCAATCAAAGATGTGCGCATGCCGGGTTATGATCAGACTGCGCAAATCAGCAAAACCGGTGAAGATAAAGATCAAACCGTTTACGACATCCAAATCGATTCGGCCGAAGGCAGTGCATCACTTTCACGCGATATCATTTGCTATTACCGGCTCGATGATACCGTCCCTGCCCGCGTTGAACTGATTCCATACCGGGCGTCCTCAAAAGAACTCGGTACATTTATGGCGGTCATCACACCAGCGGCTGATTTGAAACCGATCACCGAAGGTACGGACTGGATTTTTGTTCTGGATAAGTCCGGCAGCATGTCCGGCAATAAAATCCAGACGCTGACAAAAGGCGTTGAAAAAGTTCTTGGAAAAATGTCGCCGAATGACCGGTTTAAAATCGTCACGTTCAACAACCACGCAAATGATCTGACCCGCGGATTTGTGAACGCCGATCCGGCGAATGTTCAGCACTGGATCAATGCAGTTCAGCAGATCCAGGCGGACGGAGGAACTGCTTTGTTTGACGGTTTGAAAGAAGCCTATCACGGACTCGACAGCGACCGAACGACCGGCATCATTCTGGTTACCGATGGTGTTTGTAATGTCGGCCCGACCGGACACAAAGCTTTTCTGAATTTGCTGCATCAATATGATATCCGCCTTTTCACCTTCGTTATGGGCAACAGCGCCAACCAGCCGCTGATGAAACGACTGGCCGAAGATTCAGGCGGATTTGCGATGAATATTTCGGATGCCGATGACATTGTCGGCCGCCTGCTGCAGGCCAAGATTAAAGTGCTGAACGAATGTATGCACGACGTTGACCTGAAGTTCAGCGGTGAAAAGGTATACGGCCTGACGCCGGCCAAACCGAAAACCCTGTTTATGGGCGATCAGCTTGTTGTCTTTGGACGCTACAACGGAAGCGGACCGGTCGACCTGACCCTGAGCGCCAAAATTTCCGGCCAGCCGCAAACATGGAACTGCTCTGCCGTGCTGCCGGAAACCGACACAGCCAATCCGGAGCTTGAACGGCTCTGGGCTCTCTCTTCGATTGATGAAATTATGGGAAAAATCCGCGAAGACGGAGAAACAGGAAAACTGCGCGACCAGATTGTCGCACTCGGCACGGACTACTCGCTGGTCACCGACTACACCTCCATGATTGTCCTTGATGATGAATCTCTGGAAGGCGAAGGTCTGCAGCGAACCAATCTGCTGCGCGTCCAGAGGGAACGCAGCGCGCAACAGCAGCGGATCACCGCTCCGGTACAGAATTATCGTGTCGATAACGGCAGCACCTTTAACAACCGCTTTGCTCCCGGCATCGGTACCGGCCCGGTTGGACCGCTGTTCATTGCCCTGATCAGTTGGATGCAGCGACGCAGGAAAACGACAGTATAAATAAACGGCTCGCTCGGAAAGCTCGCCCTACCCAGGTGGGGCGACGCCTTCGACAGAGCCGAAAAACCGCAGAGAGAATGTATGAATATCCAAGCGTTCAGAATAAATTGGAGAACCTGCGATCTGTGGGGATTTCTTGCTGTCATTGTCATGGCCAACTTAACACTGCTGTTCGGAAAGGTCTGTTCATCACTGATTTTCCTGCCGGCGCCGGCCTTTTCCGGAGAATGGTGGCGCTGGCTGACGTTTCCGTTTGTGCACGTCAGCTGGTATCACCTGCTGATGGATGCCGGAGCGTTTCTGTTTCTCTACCACAGCCTGCAGGAAACCTCCCAGTGCAAACGACTGTTGCTGGTTGCAACCTGCGCGGCAGGCAGCCTTGGCGCGGCTCTGCTGACCTCATCATTGAGCGGTGGACTTTGCGGCCTGTCGGGCATCGCCCACGGACTGATGGCAATTTTCGCCTTGGAATTCATGCGATCTGAAAACAAATCGGTTCGTCATACCGGCATTATCTGTTTCTGGATCGTCGTTCTTAAAAGCATTATGGAAGCACTCTCCGGTCACGTTCTCTTCGAAGCGCTTCATTTCGGACAGGTTGCCTCGCCGGTTGCTGTCAGCCACGCCGGCGGAGTACTTGGAGGTCTTTTCAGCATGACTCTTTTTGATGCACTTGCCAGACTGGTTAACCCATGAACAAAATTTTTATAGGCGTCCTGCTGCTTTCCTGCATCTGTAAAGCAAACACAGTTCGGCATGTTCGAACTGACAAACCCATCATTTCACTGACTTTTGATGATGGACCGGAACCGCCCTATACAGGACAGGTTTTAGCGGTTCTCAAACAGTATCATGTGCAGGCAACCTTTTTCCTGATAGGAACCCAGGTCGAACAAAACCGGGATCAGGCACTTCGAATCATTTCCGAAGGTCATGAAATCGGGGGTCATTCCTATAATTGGTCATCATGGATTTTCAAATCCAACCGGTCTATCGAACAGCTGATGGACCAAATGCAACAGGCTTTTTCATTGGCAGGAATACCGCAACCTTCCCTGTTTCGCACTCCAAATGGAATACTGATGCCATGGCAGCAATCCATACTCAAACGACGAGGATTGAAACACATCACTGCGGACGTCATTGCCGGCGACTGGAAAGATAGAACAGCAGATCAAATTGCGGACTATGTTTTAAAAAAAACCACACCCGGATCGATTATTGTTCTGCATGATGGCGGCGGAGATCGTACAGCGACCGTTACAGCACTGGCGACAATCATTCAGACACTTAAAAAACGAGGGTATGAATTCTTACCGGTCAGCCAACTGCTGAAATATCAGTAATCGCTCCTTCACGTTCATTCTATTTCTTCACCTGAAAAATTCAGACGATGCAACTATGGTTTAAGATTCTGGCTCCTTATATGGCCGTGTCTATTTTTTGGTGCGGCTTGTCCAATGCGTGGCTGGCCATCCTTGTTTATCATCTGCAGATTCTATTCTGGTCGCGGCATCCATTCAGCGGCGTGTTCAAAAAGGGATGGAGAAAACCTCTGATGCTCGCATCACCGACCCTCTTTGCCGGACCCATTGCGTATTTTCTGCTGCCCGTGATCACAAAAGTGAATTGTTCAACCTGGCTGACAGGTCACCACCTGACCGGAATCGGATTTCTGCTGATGATTTCATATTTCGGAATCATTCATCCGATCCTGGAACAGGCGCACTGGGCACCGCTGCGCAAACGCACATGGCTGGCACATCCATTGTTCGCCGGATATCACATGCTGGTTCTGGCGTCACTTTTACCCGCGGTTTGGCTGGTTGCCTGTTTTATCGTTCTTACTGCGATATCGGTTTTCTGGAAGCATGTCACCGACCGATCTCAAAGTCTGCTCGTTCCCGTCCTCTCTCACATTTTATCGGACTTGGGAATCATCTTGGCTGCCTGGTCTCAGATGTGAACAAAGAAGCTGTCCGAAAATCAAAATGCCCAGGTAACTTGCGAACAGATCCAGTAATGAAAAGTTTCGTGCGGGTATGAACTGCTGAGAGAATTCTTCTGCTGTGACAAACAGGCATGTGATTACGGTTCCGAGAAACAGTTTTCTGGAAAACACTGTTATTTTTTTGAATCGAAAGCCGACTGTTATCGCCATCGGAAACACCCCGAGCAGAATAAAGTGCCCGATCGTATCTCCATAAGGGATTTCGTTGTACCATGTAATCCACTCCGGAAGATCCCCGTGATTCGCCAGCAGGATGATCGCGATAATCGCCAACACATAAAGCAGTGATGTGAACTGAACTATATGCTTCCTCAATGATTTCATGGCTATGATTATCCTATGTGTTTTTATGCGGGAAAATTTCATCCATCCGTTCTGCCAATTGCAGATCGACGACCCATCATCGGTCCTCTGTTGAAATAAGACTATGGAACATCCTCCGACCGGATCGGTAAACGGACTCGTAAAAATTTCCATTAAACGGGTCGGGCCGTAGAAACTGGATTTCAAGCGTCGGCGATCCGATAAACGGTCTCAAATTCCATGACAACTGTCCGCCGACAAAGAGATTCCCGACAACCCATGCAATAAGAATTCTCCGGGCCAGAACACGACTTCCGGTTTTCAACAGCAGAAACCCGTAAAGACGAATATTGGCCGCAAACCCGGCAGCAGCAATAATGACTACGTTCAGCAACAGAAAAAAGCTATGCCCGAAATGATTACCGCTGGCAAGCGTCGGCGTATTGTAGAGCATAAAAAGAGCAACCGGAGTCATGGAGCCAAAAATCAGCGTTGCGATCGTAAAACTCATGAGCTGAGTCAGAAGGGTTTGCCGAAAAGAAAACCCTGCCCCCATCACCAACGCCAGCATCCAGTTAAGTGTGGTGTTACACAGAGTGGTTAAAAAAATCAGCAGTGGAAATTTGATGGCGACATAAGTCGCCATCAGTCCCGCGCGCCACAGGCCAATCGCCGCCCCGTACATGCCGCCGCAAACCGTGATGGACAGGCAGCAAAAAAGAGTCCAGTGAAAGCTCTGCCGCTCCAGCCATTCCGAAATCATTTCGGAGTCACCTCGACAGAGGATCGGCAATCTATGGAAATAGCTGTTCATCGCTCTGTCGAAGGATTTTTCATGGCGCCAGGGTTATTGGAGTGAGCATTGGCAGCAAACCAATGTGCGACAAAGAACTTCTTTTCATTCGTACGCAATGATTCATACGCCCCAAGAAACGGACGCAACGTGGTGCTCATCTGAAGCATAACCAGAATAAAAATAAATCCCCATAAACGTAATGTTCCCATCTTTCGTTTATTCAGGAAGACAAAGGACTGTCTTAACAAACGCAATCCGAAATAGATCCCGATTCCCCAAATGACAAGATACAAAAACCCCATGAATTTGATCGAATCTGCGGCTTGTGAAAAAAGCCATGCCACCGGCAGAAATCCGATGAAAAGGATTCCCGCCAACGCCAGACTCTGCAGTAAAATTGAACAAACCTGTGGAAAAGTTTGATCGCCTCCCGAAAGACAAAGAAGAATGTAAAGGCTGGGCAAACAGATCATCGCACTGAGCAACGTACCGATTACCACCTTCAAAGGCACTGCAACGAACTGCTCCCCGCCCGAATATCCGGCCATCATCAGGCCCATTGCAATTAGACAGAATAAAGTCACAACCAGCAGTGTGAATGTGACCAAAACACCGTTCCCATGCAGAATCTCGTAGAGAACCTGCGCGGGCCGTTTTAAAACCGCATCGATCATCTGAAACAAATTTCTGCCATTCTCCATTGCCCTGTAATTTTTTTCGAACGACGCCGAACACTCTTTTGTTCGTTGCTGCGGCAACGGAATCGGCGAATTCCTGGAATCGGATGGTTCTGTGGAATAGTTGTCGGTCATACACTTTCTCCTTTCGTTTCTCTACAGATTACTTTGCAACACAAAGCTTGTGCGCATTTATCCATCGGTTTAATGGGCTTATTTATTTTATGCTGTGGCGGGTTTTCCAAACACTGGAACTGCCACAGGTTGTACCGAAGCGGGTAAGGCATCGCGGGCCTGCTCAATCACAGAGACCAGAGCTCCGAGATATTCACTGAAACGGTTCAGCCCATCTTTCGTAATAAAAACGGTTGTCCGCGGTTTGTCGTCCACAAACGTTTTTTTGATCCGGATCACTTTACTTTCTTTCAGCACATTCAGATGCCGGTTCAGGTTGCCATCGGTCAGATCACAGCCTGCCTTCAGCTCAACGAAGGTCAGACCGTTATCTGCAGCGCATAAGGCGGACATAATCGCCAGCCGGTTCGGTTCGTGAAAAATTTTTTCCAATGCCTGGAACGGGTTTTCATCAGACTTCATTATCACTCTCCCTGTCTGCGTATTTATGCCGGTGGAAAATAATCCCTCCGGTCACCTCCCCGACCAGAAAGACCACAGCCATCGGCCACGGGTTCAAAAACGAGGCGTCCTGCCACAGCATAAAAAAACTTCCTCACACAATATAGTAGAGACCTAAAAACCAGTTCTCTTGCGGCAAATCTCTCCGGCAGCTTGTATGCGCCAGACCATAACAACACATCCAGATTCCGAACAGCAGATCCGGGTATCCGCGAAGCAGTAGCGCAACACTGAGAATTCCTCCCGTCAGCAACGCCGGAAACGCATCAAAAACAGGTCGGACACGAATGGCCTTGCGTTCATCGTTCGGCAATTGAATATACCAGAGGATTAACGCCCCGTAGTTCAGCACGAGAGCAATACTCACAACTGCGATCCATCCCGCTAGATGAGCGCACTCTGTTGCAGGATAAACGGCTGAACTCATCAACGCACTGCCCAGCAGAACAACCGTCCCGCTGACAATCCGGGCGGTCCCGGAGTAGCCTCGGAACTGCCGTTTTTCCAGAATCAGGGTCTGCAGACGGCGGACCTGCGACAGAGCATCGTGTATGTGGCTTGCTATCATATTTTCCTTACCATCCAGAAAATATTATTTTGAAAAGTACTTTGCAATAGAAAGTTAAATGATTATTTACTGCTTACAGAACTGTGAAATCCAAAACTTCGTTTCCCATTTTGTATTTACTGATATATCCTGATGAGCATTGAAATAAAGGAGAGTCCCATGATCCGCAAAATACTTTTCTTCGGCCTGACTGTAATTGCCCTGCTCTGCAGCGGGTGCGGCCCCATCTGATGAACAACCGATATCTCAACTGCCTGCGGCTGAATGCCCGGGTTCTCGCATTGGCCGGTTCCGGACGATGGGTCCGTTCGGCTCATGTCGCACAAAGTTATGACCGGCTGGCTTCCGACTATGAACAGAACTGGCTGAATCGGCTCAGCCCGATTACGGATCGATTTCTTGATCGGATTCCTTCAACACAAATGCGTCACATTTTGGACCTGGGGTGCGGAACAGGACATTCCATACAGTATCTTGTACAAAAATATCCGACGGCAAACATCCATGCTCAGGACATTTCGCAGAAAATGATTAACATTGCAAAAGGCCGTCTTCCATCGGTTCAATTTACATGCAGTGACATGCTCAACTTTATGAAGGGGCAACCACCGAAGAGTGCAAATCTGATTGTTTCGGCATGGTCTATCGGCTATTCCCATCCTCGCAGGATTCTACGAGAAGCAGTCCGCGTTCTCACAGATAAAGGGTATTTTGCCTTTATCGTAAATTTGGCAGACACCCTTCGTCCCATCTACATCGCCTTTCGCAAAACCATGCAAGAGCATCCCGACAAACTGAAGGCTCTGGCACTCCCTCATTTCCCTTCGTCCCTGAAACAACTCCTCCGCCCGACCCGCGCACACAGCCTTGGACTCCTTTGGAGCGAACAAGAAAAAATTCAAATCGGGCATACAAACGATATCTCGCTCGACTGGCTTTTGCGTACCGGAATTTTAGCAGGCTTTGACTCCATGCTTCCTTTGGCGGCCAACTCCGACATAGCCGCCAGTTTTACCCGCTTTATTCACGAGCAGAACTCACCGATCGAGCATCACTACATCGCCGCCATTCTGCAGAAACAATGAATAAGCAAACCCGCCAGTTAATCCAGATGCTCATGGATCCCCGAATTACCGCCAAACCGCTCTGGGTCCTGGCCCAGCTCCGTGCAAAAGGAATCCGCCGGATTCCGGACGAGATCCTGACGGACCTGAAACATGCAGGACGGCAGGGCCATGCCCTGTCATTCATCCACCGCTGGTTGAATGGGGAACAGTTTACACGACACAACGGTCAATGGGTTCTGAATTCCTTTCTGCCACCGTTTCCCGGACCCGGCTACTATCGAATGTTCGACAATCTTCTCTCTGGCCGCCACCTTAGTCCCGTTTCCGTATTTATCGCCGTTACATCGCACTGCCCCTGTCGATGTGCCCACTGCAGCGCACACCGACCAACCCATGAAGAACTGACCACCCCGCAATGGATTGAAGTCCTTCGCCAACTGAAAGATCTTGGAACCAGTCTGGTCGGATTCACCGGAGGAGAACCATTAACTCATACCGGCCTGTTTATTCTCGTTGAAGAGTGCCGACGGCTTGAAATGGATACCATTCTGTTCACCTCGGGAGCCGGTATTTCCGAAGAACATATTCTCCGGCTCAAACGAGCAGGATTGTGGTCCTGCTGCATCAGCCTCGATTCTGACAAAGCCGACGTGCATGACCGGATGCGCGGGCGACCGGACACATACAATGAAGCACTGGAAACGATTCGCCTGTCCCTTAAACACGGGCTCTACACCATGGCCAGCAGCGTTGCCTCTCAATCTTTTGTCGATCAGCAGACGTTCAAACAGGTTCATGCGCTCTGCAAACAACTCGGTGTTCACGAATATCGAATCGTTGAACCCATGCCCTGCGGGGCCTTCGCAAACGCAGCAGAAAACGACATGACACTTTCTTCAGAACAAATCAGAACACTGCGCAACTTTCACATACAGACCAACCGCACGCAGCAGACCCCAAAGGTCTGCTCATTCAACCAGATTGAGAGCCCGGAAATTTTCGGCTGCGGGGCTGGAACTCAGCATTTTTATATCCAGCCAGACGGCATAGTATGCCCCTGCGACTTTACCCCCCTCGGCTTCGGAAACGTCAGAAACGAATCTCTTTCCGATATCTGGAAACGCATGAACAGGGCCATGGGTGGCAATCCGCGGCGATATTGCTTTATTCAAAAACACCATCGATTGATCAACCAACACGCGACATCCGGCGCTCCGCTCCCCGTCGAAGTCAGTGAAGCAATCTGCGCCGAGGCCGGAACCGAATCTTTGCCAGACTATTTTGCCATGGTAACCGGTCAACAAGCGGAGCCCACAAAATGAAAATACCCAAATCCAACAAAGCTCTGATCATTGCCTCGGCCATTGCCGGATTTTTAAGCGGCCTGATTCATCCACTCTATTTCGGAATACGGGGAGCTCTTTTTGGAATCGGCCTTGCCGCAACCATCATTCTGGTACGAAAACATGGATGGCGGATCCTCTCATTTTCTGCTGCACTGATCATCGCCATTCTTCTGGCAGTCATGCCGTACCCGACAGTTGATGATCTCTTGATTACCGACAGATCCATTACGACGGCTTTAAATTGTATATTTTCAATCCTAGCCATGGCATATGCCTATCTCCGTCCCCGATGGCGTCGGCAAATTCTTCTCTTGCTTCTGAGTGGACTCTTATCATCCGTATGGCGAGCGCTCTCCATGGAAGCAACCTGGAGCGCATTAATGCTTTCGATGTTCCCTTTCTTAATGGGATCTTTGCCATTTCTTATTCTCTGGTTTACAGCGGTTCTTCACACCGACCCGGTAAGAGAAACAAATGGAAGCCGAATAAACAGAACGCCCGCCGGCGAAATTGAATAAACAGAATCCCTGCGGTCGTTCCAGAAAACACAAACCCCGTTTTCCAAACATTGGAAAAACGGGGCTTAAATTTTCCAAAGGCTGGAAAAATTACTCGGCCGGCGGCGGGTCGATCGGTTTTTCCGCCTCAGCGACCGGCGTGTCGGGAATGACTTCGACCGGTTCGGCGGGATTCATTTCCGCTTCGCCGGAGTGGCCGTTTCCATTCGGCGGAAGGTCAGCGGGCGCTTTGCCGGTTTTGAGGATTTCCATGACCTGTTCACCGTCGAGCGTTTCATATTTGATGAGCAGCTCGGCGATGAGTTCGAGTCGATCATTGTTTTCCTTGAGAATATTCAGCGCCGTGGTGTGGGCCTCGGTCAGGATCTGATCGATCTCGGCATCGATGGCTTCCGCCTTTTTTTCGCTGTGGTTTTCGGTGCGGTTGACTTCGCGGCCGAGGAACATGAGTTCCTGATTCGCGCCGTAGTTGCGCGGGCCCAGTGTGTCACTCATTCCAAATTCGCAGACCATGGCGCGGGCAATGCGCGTGGCGCGTTCGATATCGTTCTGCGCGCCGGTGGTGACGTCGCCGAAAATGAGCTCTTCGGCAGCACGGCCGCCCATGAGTCCGATGAGCATGCCCATGAGGCGTTTGCGGCCCTGCGTGTAGCGGTCTTTTTCGGGCAGCTGCATGGTGGCGCCGAGCGCACGGCCGCGCGGAATGACGGTGACTTTGTGCAGCGGCTCGGTCTGCTCGGTTTTGGCCAGCACGATGGCGTGTCCGGCTTCGTGATAGGCGGTGAGTTTTTTCTCTTCGGCATCGAGCATATGGCTGCGGCGCTCACGTCCCCATGAGACTTTATCACGCGCCTCTTCCATGTCCTGCATCTCGACCGCCTCGGCCCCGCGGCGCGCGGCAAGCAGTGCGGCCTCGTTGACGAGGTTCATGAGGTCGGCTCCGGAAAATCCAGGCGTTCCGCGGGCGACTTTTTTGAGGTCGACGACTTCCGCCAGTTTGATGCGTTTGACGTGAATGCCGAGGATGTCTTCGCGGCCCTTGAGGTTGGGCAGATCGATGTAGACCTGGC
>JBFWJN010000024.1:0-21115 GCA_050253185.1 Kiritimatiellales bacterium
TGGGGGCATGTTTTTTTTTCAGGGCGCCGACCTGCTTATCGGAGAGTGAGCCTTTGGCTTCAAACTGCGAGGCGAGTGATTCGTAGAAGGTCTGGTCGTTGAATTCGCGGTTCCCGCGTTTGACCGGAGGATTCCATTCCTTAACCTGCTTGAGCAGGCTGATCATCAGGCCGGTCGTGCCCGCGTCGGCGGTGTCCGGCTTCGTCAGATGGAAAGTTTCCTTGATGTTCTCAAAGCCTTCAATCTGATCGGCATACTTCAGGAGCAGGGCATCGAGCGCGCCGACCTGCCGTTCGCTGAGGCGGCGGCCGTTCTGGACCTGCTGGCGCAGCGAAGTGCAGAATTTTCCGTCGTCGTAGGTGCGGCGGCCGACTTTGCGGGGCGCTTCGAATTCCACCTGGGCCAGCAGGTCCAGCTTATGGTGCGTTTCGGTGCGCGGCGCCTCCGGTTTTTCGAGACCGAGCTTCTGCACCAGTTCCGCATCAAGCTGGTCCATATATTTGCAGGCGAGGCGGAACAGCATCTGCTGCTGCCGCTGGGTGATCTGCCCGTCTTCAGCAAATTTTTCACGGACGGATGCGACGATTTCGCGATCGTCATAGGTCCGGCGGCCGCGCTTGACCGGTTCGGCCCATTCTTTGACCTGTTCGAGCGCGGCCAGCATTTCACCGGTCACTTCCGGATCGGCCATGTCGCGTGCGCCTTCGAGCCAGTCGAGGAACTGTTTGTAGAACGTGTCCATCATGTCCGTCCATTCGACGGAGCCCTCTTCAATCTTGTCGAGCTTCTCCTCCATCTCGGCGGTAAACTTGACGTTGAAGAGCGAGTCGAGCGCACCAACAAGGAAGTCGTTCACGCGCATGCCGGCTTCGGTCGGAACCAGCGAGCGCTTCTCTTTGCTGACGTATTCGCGCTTGTCGAGCACGGAAAGCGTCTGGGCATAGGTGCTCGGACGGCCGACGCCGTTTTCTTCCAGCGCCCGGACGAGTGCGGGCTCGCTGTAGCGCGCCGGCGGCTTGGTGAACTTCTGTTCGCCGAGCCATTCGACACAGTCCAGTGATTCGCCTTCGCTCAGCGGCGGCAGCTTGGCGTCATCGTTTTCGTCCTCGTCGTCTTCGTTCTTTTTGTCGGCGGCTTTTTCGATGCCGCTGGCGCGCATGTAACCGGGGAAGGCGATTTCGGAGGCCGTCGCACGGAACAGGTAGGTGTTCTCGCCGTCAGTTTCGATTTCCGCCGTGCGGCGGGCAATTCTTGCCGGAACCATCTGACTGGCAACGAAGCGTTCCCAGACCAGTTTGTACAGTTTCTGCTCTTCCGGTTTGAGGCCAGAAACCGCCTGCGGCGTCTGCGCGACATCGGTTGGGCGAATCGCTTCATGCGCTTCCTGCGCATTGCCGCGGCTTTTGTAGATATTCGGTTTCGGCGGCAGATATTCCGATCCGTATTCGCTGCCGACAAAGGTGCGGCAGGCTTCCTGCGCGCTCTGCGCAATGTTGAACGAGTCGGTTCGCATGTAGGTGATCAGCCCGGTTTCGTACAGCGCCTGCGCAATGCTCATTGTGCGGGACGGCGAGAATCCGCAGACGCTCGACGCGGCCTGCTGCAGGGTACTGGTGATAAACGGTGCGCGCGCCTTGCGCTGGATTTCTTTTTCAATGATCCGGGAGACTTTCAGCGCGCTCTTCTCGAGTTCGACACGGATCTGTTCCGCCTGTTCGCTGCTTTTGATCTCGGCCTTTTCGCCGTTGATCTGCGCCAGCTTGACGCCGAATGGATCGCGCGGGTCAATCAGCTTGCGAACGTTTGCGCCGAGCACCCAGTATTCTTCGGGCGTGAAGTTCTGGATTTCGCGTTCGCGCTCGCAGACGAGGCGCAGCGCCACTGACTGTACGCGGCCGGCGCTCACGCCGCCCTTGATCTGCTTCCAGAGCAGCGGGCTGACCTTGAAGCCGACCAGCCGGTCGAGCACACGACGCGCCTGCTGCGAATTCACGCGGTTCATATCCAGCTCGCCGGGATGTGCAAACGCCTCCTGGATCGCTGACTTTGTGATTTCATTATAGGTAACGCGACTGAATTTTTCCGGCGGCACAATTCCCTTGAGCAGTTCGAGCAGATGCCACGCAATGGCTTCCCCTTCGCGGTCCGGGTCGGGCGCCAGAATCACTTCATCGCACTGTTTGGCGGCGGCCTTCAGCTCGGTGATCACCTTGGCCCGGCCCTTGGTGTTCACATACTCGGGTTCGAATCCCTTTTCGATCTCCACGCCCAGTTTCTTGGGCGGCAGGTCGCGGACATGACCCATCGATGCCTTTACAATATAATCGTCACCCAGATACTTATTAATCGTCTTCGCTTTCGCAGGAGACTCCACAATCACTAGTTTCTTCATCATAAATTCCTATTTTGTAACCGCGAATGACTCGCGGTTCAATTTCTCAAATCTTCCGCCAGTTCGACGACCCGTCCCGGCAGCATGTTCACTACGCGCTTCATCTCCAGCCCAACGAGCAGCGCGCTCACCTTATAACTCGGCAGACCGGCGGCACGGGCCAGACTGTCCACATCCAGCGCCTCTTCCCAGAGGGCTTTCACAAGGGCCTGCTCCTCCTCAGAGAGCGGCACTTCCCGCCGGGCAGAGACCTCTTCAGCAGGCTTCTCGAGAGCCCCCGGCGGCACCAAAAGTTCGAACTCTTCTAATATATCGTCCACATTGTCCACCAATTTCGCGCCGTTTTTTATCAGGCGGTTGGTTCCTTTGGACGCCGGAGAGTCGATTCGGCCGGGCACGGCAAAGACGCTCCGGCCCTGCTCTGTGGCCGCATCGGCGGTGTGCAGCGAGCCGCTTTTCGACCCCGATTCGACCACGAGAACCCCCATCGACAGGCCGCTGATGATGCGGTTACGGTACGGGAATGTCTGCCGGTCGGCCTGCCGTCCGAACGGATATTCGCTGATCACCGCGCCGCTGCCGGCAATCGCCTCGGCCAGTTCCGCGTTTTCCGGTGGATAAAGCTGATCAATAGCTGAACCGAGCACCGCAATCGTCCGGCCCTTCCCTTTCAGCGCGCCCTCGTGCGCGGCGGTGTCAATACCGCGCGCCAGCCCGCTGACCACGGTGAATCCGGTCTGAGCCAGCTGATAGGCCAGCCGGTCGGTCACGTTCAGTCCGTAGTGGGTGCACTTGCGCGAGCCGACCATCGCCAGCGCATGGCGGTCGCGCGGAAGCAGCTCCCCGCGCACATACAGAGCCAGCGGCGGGTCATAAATTGCCTTCAGCGCCTCGGGATAAGCGGCATCCCGCGGAGTCAGAATCCGGACGCCCAGCCCATCGGCCCGCTCGAGCTCCGCCTGCGGATCAACCTCAAACCGTTTTGCCAAAACCGTTTCTGACAGCTTTTCGCCGAACCCCTTCACCCTCTGCAGGTCGTCCAGATCCGGATCAAACAGCGCGGACGGCGATCCCAGAACGTCAATCAGGGCCCGCACCTTCACCGGCCCGAGCCCTTCAATCATATTCAGTGCAATGTACGCTTCGCGATCTGTCATTTGAGTCCTCTTTATATCAATAACACAAGGAACTAAAACCGTACCCAGAGAACCCTGTCAAATACCTTTACTTTTTCTTTACTAGAAAGCATTGGCCGGTACTTGACCCACACTCTCAGATTTGACAGGTTTTCACAGTTTCCCGAGTAATTCTGGGAAAAGGCGTCTGTGCACTTATAGATGTATAATGAAAATTTCCGAATGAAAAATATCACGAAGAGAACCCGCGGCAACAGGGAGACAAACGGTGTTTTTTGAAACAAGAATCAATCCTCCACCCGTGTCTCTGGCTTACATGACATGTAACGACATGTTTCTTGCCGGACGGGTAAAAGACGCACGAAAAGCCGCGCTGGCACTGAAGGGAATCGTTCAGCCGACAGTGAACGACCTTCTCCTCTGTGCCGATATCTCACGCGCTTGCGGTCGACACACAGAATATGCCGCCTTGGGAGTCATCCTTCACCGTCGTTTCCCCCGTGATTCTCGCGCACAAATTGAGTATGCAAATTCTCTAATAAATCATCGGACTGTCATGTCCGCGATTAAAGAGTTGACGCTACTGGCAGAGACCTGCGAAACGCTTTATGTTCCCATTATACAAGCCATGCTGGCTTCTGCCTATGCACAAATAGGATTCCGCACAACCGCCGAGAAGCACAGGGCTAGAGCCGAGACTGCAGATAACGGGCGAGATCCTCTAACCTCTTATCATCTGGCCTGGATGGCAATGTATAAGACCAACTGGCAGGTAGCTATCGAGCACGGACTTCATGCGGTTCGCAGGGCCCCCCAGTGGCCACAGGCACGTGTAACATTAATTTCTGCTTATCTTGCAACCGGAAATGCTTCTGAAGCGAAAACTTTACTTGATGATTCTCTGCTTCAGGAAATTGAAGACGAAGCTCTTGATCTGAATTCTGCCTTTTTTGCGTTGTCTCAGAAACAAATTGATGTTGCCTGCATCCATTTCGAGAGATACCGCACCCGATGGGACGGTGCGGACGCATTCCATTACACAATGATTGCAGAGGCAATTGCGCGGTGGTCGCACGGACAACCGGAAGCTGCCCGTATTGCAGCCATTGCATCGGGGTCCCAGCTTCTGGAGATAATTAATAATGCTCAACCAAATGGACAGCATTGTTTTATTCCGACCGGTTATATTGCCCAAAAACTCAACCAATGTGTGCCCACATCAGTGGCAATGATCGTCGAAGCCCAGGGCGCAACTTTTGATGCAGAAAGTCTATCCCGCCAGATGCAAGGGACTAACGGAACCCAACTTTGGCGAATGCGTCAGGTCCTGCAAGACAAGGGTTACACTGTACTCTGTCTCAAAACAGAACCCCCCATCCTGCGCCACATGTTGGATTGCGGAATCCCACTGATGGGATGCATCGAAACCCAGTTCACTCGTCATGTGGAAGTGCTTTGCGGCTATAACTCAGGGTTGGATATATACTTCTTGAGAGATCCCATGGTCTGGTATCCAAATTTCCTAACTGGCGAAAGCCTGACAGACCGCTACGCAGAAATCGGCAATGCCGTAATCGCAATCCTGCGCCCGGAGAATGCCACCCAAATATCAATCCAGCCAGAGTGGATCGCTGATACAGCAACCCGGCTAATCAACCTTGAACAAGCGTGTTGCCAAGGAGAACGGGAAATTGCTGAAAAACTGGCATCTGAAATCCCAGACGGAACACCGGCGACAATCCTGCGAGATCAACTTTCGTATCTTATAACAATCAGTCCAAGCACATACCGCACTCGCATGAAGGGACACGCCGCCAATCCATCAATTCCACCTATGCTCCGCTGGAAAATTCTCCGGCAAATGGGGGATTTCGAGGCTGCCGCTGAAATGCGGAGAATGATCGGTGATCATTCTCCGCATCCCTTTTATCGCGATTTGGCCGCAGCGTTTTCTGCTGTACACACAGGTGAAACCCGGCGGCATATTATAGATCATCTTATCCGAATGGTAGAACGTTATCCTGAGCTTGAATTTCTGTGGACATGGCTTTCCGACGAACAGTCCCAAATTGGAGATCTGTCTGGAGCGCAAAAAAGCATTGCTAATGCGCTTGAAATTTCACCAGCGTCGTCCCGCCTGCACGAACGAAATGCGCGCCTCAGTATGGAGGATCTAACGTATACCAATAGGCGGAACCACGTTGAAACCCTGTGTCGCCTATACCCTGATGCCGCAGAGCTCAAGGTTCTGCTGGCCCAAGTTAAATCAGAGGATCCAGACGGACTTCAATATGAAGCTGCCTGGAAAGACTACTTGCGTTTTTTTCCTCAAGATCCATTCGCTTACGCTTCATTAGCCGACTGGTATCTTGAACAGAATCGAGAAGATATCGCCATAGATATTCTGGAACAAGGACGTCGCCTACTTGGTGCCCAAGAACTTCCCTATGCAGACTTCGAGAACTCGGGTGAAGTTTCGGAAATATCCGCAGGCACCGGAAATGAGCTAAGCAGTTCAAACCCCGAAATACTGCTTCGTTCAGCGGCCCGGGAACTCAACAGGTCCCGTCATATAGATAATCCGGAAAATTGGCCGTCTTTCCGCCAGCTTCAAAAGATCAACAGAGATACTCCATTGCCATGGCATCAATCTGTCCGCCTACTCGCATTACGAATTTGCGGAATTTGCCTTTATCAAAAAACCGACACCCGCAAACACATTACTTCCATATTGCCAGCGGCACTGCCTGGTCCTCAGGATGTCGCCGAAGCTCTTTTTCTTGAATCCATCAACCTGAATATACTGAATCAATCAGCAGCAAAGGCTGTTCACAGCTGGATAAATACACGCACAGGCTCCTCCTCATCCCACCCGCCCCGGATCCGCTTTCTAATCGCAGTCCTAAGGGAAAAAACCGGAGATTTTCAGCGATCTCTTTTAGACCACCAGCAGCTATGCCGGGAATTTCATAATTACAGCCGCTCGCTGTACCACATCGCCCGGATTTTTGCCGGACAAGGCCGACTCTCTGACGCGATTCGTTATTACCAGCAATGCCTCGATACAGAACCTGGATATGCACCGGCTCTGACTGCTCTGAAAAACATTTATTACATTCAAGCAAAACCCTCCGATGCCGCCCGTTATCACGCCCTGCTCATGCAGAAATATCCGTACTCTTTCGATCTTTTCTTTGAGAGCGTTCAGCGCATGGAAAACGATTCAGGAATAGACCGTGCTTTATGGGAAGCCGAACGAATCGGGGAATTCATGCCCCCGGCCTACATCGCCGCAGCAAAAAGCCACCTTCTGATTGACGCAAATCGAATAGCGGAAGCAGCACGCGTAATGAGCCCCTTCACTTCTTTAATCGGTAAACACTGGACAGTCCACTTTGTCTTTCTTCGCCTGGCACTTTACAACAGTCGATCTATTGAAACGGAAAATCTGATAAAAACCGGCCTCCGCCGATGGCCTCATCTTCCCTTGTTGGCACAAGTTCATGCAGAACAGCTCGCGACTAAAAATACATACGATGCCGTGCAATTCATTGATAAACAGTTCGCAACAGGTTCAGGAACTCCGGAGCTGGCTCTTTTGCGCCTTCGCAACAGTTCGCTTACGGCGAAGCAAGCCATCCAGTGCATTCTTAATGTTTCGGAAACATATCGTCCAATAGCGCTTGATTGTTATGCTGAAGCTCTTAACTGGCGGGAGTTGTACCATGAAAATATAGCCTTTTTAAAATGGGGGATTTCGACTGCTCCGCAACACCTCCATCTCCGGTATCGACTCGCGCTCCAACATCTAGCGGCATTAAACAATTGCGAAGCGCAATCTATCGCCACCGCACTGTTGAACGAAGACCCCGAGAATCCGGACCATCTGCATCTGATGGGCAAGTGCCTTATAGACACCGATCCAAAAAAAGCTGAATCCTTCCTGATTCGCGCAATACAAAAAGACCGATCCAGCGAGTACCTGACTACACTGGCTTTGGCCTACCAAGTAGCCAACAATCTGCAACGTGCCATAGAACTTTATCGCGAAGTATTAACTCTGAATCCACGGTCGGCCTTTGCTATTGTAAGCCTTTACTTGCTCAAAGAGCATCCCCAGAAACTTAAAGACCTCGTTTTCAGCACGCTGAACAGCCCAATGCAATCTTATGATGTACAGTATTTCCATGTGACCGCAGTCATAATCGCCACAGTGACCAGCTCAAAACTGCCGGAAGCATGGTTTTCGGGAGCTACCCGTCGATGGACGCATCTTGATTCCGAGTCCCCTTGTCTTGATGAAAAGGATCGACTTTCCGATGCCCTCTTCGCCTGGCATATTGCCCGAAACGAATTTCACATTGCAAAACAGTACAGCACCAAAAACCCCTATCTTGTTCAGTCAACATGGCCTGGCACCAAATGGGTGCCAGCAAAACCCAGCTCATAGATCTGGGAGGAAATTTTTGCTTGCTGTCATTATTTTAAACTGGTTCGTTTGGCTTTCTTTACAGCAAACAAATCGAGCTGGGCGTCTTTGAGCAGGTCATAGGTCTTCAGGATACGCAGAATCTGGAACAGATCGGACTTTTCGTAGTTTTTTGAAACGTCGACCTGTTCGATCAGTTCCAGCATCATCGTGCGGAACGAGAGAACCCCGTCGACGCCGTTCTCGCGCAGCATGGCCAGCGTTTCCTCCTGCGGCGCGGCGGTTGTGCTCAGGTCCGACAGGCAAAGAATCCGTGTAACCGTTCCGGGTCCGAGAATCTTGCGCGCCTCCTGAATGACCCCCAGCTCGGTGAACCGGAAAATATCGGGATTTTTCTTCAGCACGGCCGGACTGAACCGATCCGTATGCCAGCCGCGAATACTGACAATGGCGCGCTGAACCTTTTTTAACTGCGATGAGTCCCAAATCACCTCTTTGGGTGCGCTGAACACACCGGCCGGACCGGGCCGGGTGATGAGCAGGTCAATTTCTTCGACGTCGAGTTTGTGGCGGGCGGCGATCTGGTGCCGGTTCGGCTGGATCACAAAAAAGCCGAGCGTTTCGAAATATTCGCGAACAATCTGCTCATTGACTGATGCCATCCCAGACCTCCTCCAGCAGCGCTTCAGGAACTTCGCAGCCGAAGTCCACGTGGCCGAGCCGGTCGGCCAGTACGAACTTTGGCATACCGCCGATCGTTTTCTTATCGACCGTCATCGCCGCGCGGATTTTCTCCCACGGCAGTTTCGGTGCGCCGACCGGCAGCGCCAGTCCGGCAATCAACTTTTCGATCCGCGCCGAGTCTTCGACGGAAAGTCCTTTGAGTGCCACGGAGAGGTGCGCGGCATAAACCATACCGATGGCAACCGCTTCGCCGTGGAGAAATTCGCCGTAACCCGCCACATTTTCAATGGCGTGCGCCAGCGTGTGTCCAAAATTCAGAATGCCGCGCAGGCCGCCTTCGCGCTCGTCCTGCCGGACGACCTCGGCTTTGATTTCGCAGCAGCGGGCAATTATTTTTCCAATGTTTGGAAGAATCTCCTCCGTTTTTTCCAAACATTGGAAAAGCTCAGCATCCCAGATGATACCGTATTTGACGACTTCGGCCATGCCGGCGGCGAATTCGCGCGGCGGCAGGGTTTTCAGCGTGTCGAGGTCGACCTGAACCAACTCCGGCTGATGGAAGGCTCCGACGAGATTTTTACCCGCCGGAATATTGATGCCGGTTTTGCCGCCGACGGAGCTGTCGACCATCGCCAGCAGCGTGGTCGGCACCTGCACGAAGCGGATGCCGCGCAGCCAGCTGGCTGCGGCATAGCCGGTGAGATCGCCGATGACGCCACCGCCGAGTGCAACCATGAAACATTTGCGGTCGAGACCGTGTTCGGCGGCTTTACTGTACAGATGAAACAGCTGATCTTGGCATTTGGTCGGCTCGCCGGCCGGAAGAACTTCGAGTAGCGGGCTGAATCCGGACTTTTCCAAGGTTTGGAAAACGCGGTCGGCATAAAGCGGCGCGACGGTTTCGTCAGTGACAATCAGGCACTTGCCTTTGGGTCCGGCGGCCTTGCAGGATTCGCCGAGCGAATCGAGAATTCCCGAGCCGATGTGAATGGGATAGGAACGGTCGCCGAGGTCTACGTTTACGTCGCAATTCATGGTGCGCACGCTACTTAAAGAAGATGGAGGGTTCAACTCTTCTTTTTCAGGGTAGAATCGCCTTGAGGCGATAGAATGCCTTCGATTCCGTGTTGGTCACCGTAATGGAACTGTTACTGCCGGTTCCCCACACCCGGTTCGAGTGCGCCGCCGCCCAGACCAGATTGCTGTCGGCCAGATCATTGGTGGTATAGAACAACTGATACTGGCGACTCGTACTGCCGGTGAAATACAGCGTCTGGTTGGTCAGTGCAATAAAGTTTTCGATCTCAAAAAACGACGCCGCATTGGTCGGGTTTGTGTCGGCTATGTATTCCTGCTCTCCAGTCATTCCATCTCCATCCTGGTCTACAGAAGCAACAATATCGGTTCCAAACTGCTGTTCCCACCAGTTTGGAATGCCGTCGAAATCATCATCGCCGGTCACGGCATCCATCGTGTTTTTTATCCATGCGCTGTAGTCGTGAATCATAGCGGCATAGTTTCCTGTGTATGGATTGGTTCCGTTGCGATAGAGAATAATTCCAGTCAGCGCCCACTCCCCGTTGTTATCGATAAAAACAGGCCCGCCTGAATCATAGATATTTCCACCCGCCTCATAGCTCGATTCACCGAGATTGAAATCCATTCGAAAACATTTGGTGGAAACATCGGGAACCCCGTCATCTCCTACAATATCTGCACTGATTGTTGCCTCTGCTTCTCCTCTGTTTGTTCCCCATCGTTTGATTCCCCGAGAGTCGCCTTGAGTTGAGTAAAGGAAGCGCTGGATGCAATACCGTCAAAACCAAACCCGACCATAACGAGTTCCAGATAGGTTTTTAGAAATTTCCCGGTATAAATTTCTCCGGCATACAACGGGTAATAACCCGGCAACGGTTTATCGTAACGAACCAGAGCCAAATCTGCTGTATCATGGAAAACAACTTCCTGCTGATAGTAGGTGTCATTCCCAATCGTCAAATTTCCGGTGCCTCCATCATCCCCGACATGAGCGGCCGTAAGAATCCAGTATGCTCCTACCGCAACTGATGAGCTGTTTTTATAGTTATAGATATAGTCCCAGTTGACATCGTAATCGCCGATTGGCGGATTAGCCGCAATGGAATAGTTCTCAACAACAATGGCCGGAACAAGTCCGGCCATACAGGTCAGAATCAAACTGGCAACAAGCTTTTTCACCGGCACATACAGCGATAGCGGTTAACGACGGAAACGCCGACCGCGATTAAGACCAGTTGAATGGCTGTGGACGGTTCAGGAACGGTTTGAGAAATCCACGGTTCATATGCACCCGCTGAGACTGAGAAAGTAGAGTTATAAGGCGAATCAACAGGTATTCTTACCGTATTAATACCCGCCAGTTTCCAAGTCCCGTTGTCATTGTAAAATGTTCCGCCTCCGGAATCGTAAACCCCAACGCCGGCTTCGTATGTTGTGTCTCCCAAATTAAAATCCATCCAGAAACCGTTGTTTGTGGTTATTCCGGTTGTTCCGCCGGCGTTATATGCGAGTGTCTGAGTGCTATCAATTTTTTGGGTTCCCCAGCGCTCGGTTCCTCTCCCACTCCCGCTGTCTGTCCAGGATGCCGATGAAGCAGTTCCGGTATGCCCGTATCCTACCATAACAACAGAAAGCTGATTGTTAGGATTTTTGGGGACAAGTTCACCTGAATACAACGAATAAAAGCCTGGCAAGGCTTTGTCATATCGGATTAAAGCCAAATCAGCTGATTCATGATAAACGATTTCCTGCTGGTAGTAATTGGTGCCGTTAATAGTTAATGTCCCCGCTCCACCATAATCAGCCACGTGGCTCGCGGTAAGAACCCAGTAAGCATCTACCGCAACTGCAGACCCATCCGGATGTTCGTATACGTAACTCCAGTCAAACCCGGTTGACCCGTATGGATCCGTTTCAGCAGTCGAATTGTCGGCCGTAATGATGGCTTTCCCGACAAACGGAAGAACGATAGTCAAAAGCATGACGATCTTTTTCATAATTGAGAAACGTAGAGCTAAATCCGTCAAAGTTCAACCGAAATTTGGTTCGATGAAAACCGGCGGGTGCATGTAAAGCGGCTCGAGCGGTTCGGATTCCGACAGCCGTTCCGCCAGGAGGGCGACGTCGCTCGCCAGCGGGAAGCGCGGGTTTCCAATGGTTGGAAAATATTGAATCAGCCGCTCGGCTTCCGGGCTGACAATCAGCGTTCCTTCGGGAACTGAAACTTCTTCGTAAGGTACGAGTTTCCAATCATTGGAACATTCGACCACTCCGTTTTCCAATGTCTGGAAAAATCCGATCCAGACCTGGCCGCGCCGCGCGTCGCCGACCACAGCGATCTGTTTTGCGCCGTCGCGCGCGGCGGCCTGCGCCAGCGCCGCGCCGCTACTGACGGCACGCACGTCGGTTTGATTCGGCAGCGCCAGCGCCTGCGCAATTGCAAAGCTCATCCGCATGCCGGAAAACGAGCCCGGCCCGCGCCCAACCGCATAAAACGATATATCGTAATACGATATATGTGTCTCTGTCAGCAGGGTTTCCAGGGTTTGGAAAATCCCATTATGGCGCACGCGGTCGGCGATCCACGTTTTTTCCGCCAGCAGCGCACCGTCTTTCAGCAGGGCCACACTGCCCTGCCGGGATGAAAGTTCAATTCCAAGTGTAATCATAACGGGTTCTCCACGATGGAAAGGATGCGCTGGTCGTCGTTTTCTCCGCGCTCGATCCGCAAATGGATCACCGTTGGCGGCAGCAGCTCCACCGCGCGCTCGGGCCATTCGATGACGGTAATTCCGGGCCGTTCGAGGACCTCGTCGAACCCGAGGTCAAAGGCCTCTTCCGGACCGCTGAGCCGGTACAGGTCGATGTGATGAAACGGCACCGTCCCCTGATATTCGCTGATCAGCGTGTACGTCGGGCTGCAGACCGGCTCGCGGACGCCGGCGGCGATCGCCAGTCCCTGCGTAAAGCAGGTTTTCCCGGCGCCGAGATTGCCGTGCAATGCAATGACTGCCGATTTTTCCAATGTCTGGAAAAATTCCGCCGCAATGTTCCAAGTGTCGGAAGGGCTGTTCGAAATCCACGTTTTCATTTGCAAGGCGACGGTTTTATTCAGCCCCCGCCTTAAAAGCAATGGCAAAAACCTGCGGGGCGCTGCGCACTTCCATGCCGTCTTTGTAGACCGCGACGGCCTGGATGCGATGCGGCCCTTCGCCGACCGTCCGTTCGTCAAAGGTCAGCCGGGGAGCTTCGCTGTACGGCTGCCGATCCAGCGCGCGGCCGTTCCAGAGCAGATAAACCTCCGCCGGGTTCTCATCGCCATTCACCGTAACATTGATTATCACCTGCCGCGGCGCACCGTCGGCCAGCCCGGAAATGGAGCAGGTGCGTCCTTTCTTATTGATCGTAACCGGAAAATCCTTGTATCCGCCCGGCGTTACCGGCGTCAGCGCCTGGGCAATCAGCCGGACTTCGTGGTAGCCGTCGCCCATTTCCTTGAACGGCAGCTCGATGAGTGTGTTGCCCTCGCCCGATTTGATCTGCCTGCCGTCGAGCAGCGCGCTGTAGAGCGCTTTTGCAGGAACGGGGAATTTGGCTTCGGCAACAAACGCTGAATCCAGATCACTGGAGATTTCAGCGCTCAGCCCAACGGTTTTGATCTCGACCGGAAGCGCCGCAAGCTGTGAGAGCGGATCGCCGAGAAGCAGCACCTGCACGGGACTGGCGATGGACTGATAGAAACTTTCCATTGCCGAGCAGCCGGACGCGTAGTGAACAAAGAACCGGGCATGAGGAAATTTCGTCCAGACATTGTACGGCTCAGTCACCATGCCCGCCGCCACGGTTGTGCCGGCTTTCAGCCATTCCGTGCATTTGGACTGCCGTTTCTGGAACTCGGCGGACCAGCTCGTCAGGTGCTCGCCGAATGCTCCCGGAGCGAACGTCCCGAACGATTCGGGTTTGATGTCGGCCGCGCCGGTCATGACCCCCAGCAGATTGGTCTGTGCGGGCGGCGTGTTGGTATAAATCGTAACGGGAACCTTGCGCAGCGTCAGCTCGGCTTTTGCATCGGCATACTGCCACTCGCGCGGGCCGGAGCGGGCCTTGTCGTCCGTCTGGATGAATTCAATCGGATGGATCGGACCGCTCTGCTTTGCGCGGACTCCGTTTTCGAGACAACGCAGGACGGTCTCCATATCGTTTCCGCCATCCCCGATATAGCCAAGCATCATTGACGGAAGCGGCATTTTGTCTTTCAGCGACGCGCTCAGCACATCAAAGGAGCGGGGCGGATTCTTCGGGCCGCCCTCTTTGGCCGGCCCGGCGAACAGCGGCGAACCGAACAGTCCCTTTTCCATCGTATCAAGCGCAGGAACTTTTCCGCGGGTGAAGGTAAGGCCCATGACCGACATCTGCTGACGGTCGCTCGGCGACGTGACCACCCGGATCGGAAAATCGACGGAATACACCCACGCCACAATCTGTTCGTTCAGGCCACGCTCTTCAATGGTTTTCTGCGCCGGATCATAAATCAGCGTCCGGAATTCCTCCGGCGAGCATTCCGCGCGACCGGCAACAACGGATTCAGGCAAATCGAGGTAAATCAGGTTGCCGCCCGGCACGCCGTGCAGGGCGGCAAACATGTTGGCGGCCTTTTTGGAGTCCTGCGAGTTTTCGTTCACCAGCACAGCCAGACGATGCGGCATTTGCGCCGATGCCGCCCCGGCCAGCAGGCAAAACATCAAAATCCAGATCTGTTTCAACATAAGCCGCTCCTGTTTAAAACGCGATGCCCCGAGCCTACCGCTTGACGAAAATTAAACAAGAACGGATACTCCTGACGTGAACTTCCGGATTCTCATCCTGATCCCGATGCTGTCCGTCCTGCAGACCCGCGCAGTGGAAACGGATTTCGACCGCTATAAGCTGATCATCGACCGGCAGCCGTTCGGGCAGGAGCCGATTGACGCCGACGCCCCGCAGATTGTTCCCGCCGCGCAGTCCTTTGCCCGCAACCTGCGCCTCTCGATGCTGTTTGAAGGGCCGGACGGATCGGTCCGGGTGGGCATCGTGGACAACGGCAGCAAAAAGAGCTACATCCTGAGTGTCGGCGAAGCGCAGGACGAGCTGGAACTGGTCGAGGCGGATCTGCAATCGTCCGAGGCGATGCTTCGCAAAGGCAACGAAGTGGTGCTCTTTAAACTGGAAGCCGGCGGCAGCGGCGAGCAGATTTCAAAGAAAGAGCAGACTTCGCGGCAGTCTTCCTATGCCGAACGGCGCCGCGCCCTGCTGCAGAAAATCGAGGAACGCCGCAAACAGGCGGAAAAACCGCCGGAACCGAAACTAACCGGCGAAGCCTTGCGCAAGCATTTGGAACAGGTTCAGATGGACGCGATCCGCAACGGCCTGCCGCCGCTGCCGATGCAGCTGACCCCGGAAATGGACGACCAGCTGGTCTCAGAAGGGGTCCTGCCGCCTCAATAAGTTTCCACCGTCTGGAAAACCTACTGCTGCATGTTTTCGATCATCCGCAGAACGACGTCGCCGACGACCTGAAGGCTCTTGACTGACAGCTTGTCCAGCGTGTCTTCCGGCGTATGCCAATAGTCGTTGAGGCCCGGCGCAGAACCGTACTCGAAATCGATGACATCAATAACCGGCATGCCCGCCAGCAGGAACGGGACGTGATCGTCGAGAATGGAACCTTCCCCGAGGCCGAAGTATTCGCGAACGCCCAGTTCGTGCGCAGCATAGAACAGCTCCTTGGTCATTTCACGACTGCTGTTGCGCGGAACGGTGACCTTCAGGTTCTTATCACCGATCATGTCGAGCACGATGACCGCGGCAATGTCCTTCACGCCACCCGCTTCATAAATCTGCCGCGCCAGATGACGGCTTCCGTGAAGGCCGTCGTTCGGACTGTACTGCGTGCGGCACTCCTCGCCATCTAAAAAGGCGATCATAAAAGAGGTTTCGTACGGTGCGCGTTTCGTGAGAATCCGCGCCAGTTCCATGAGTACGCCGGAACTTGAACCGGAATCATTCGCTCCCTGAAAATCTTTTGAGATGCCGCTTTTGGTGTCGAAGTGCGAGGCCAGCACGATCGTCCGCTGCGTTTTGCCGGGGATCCGCGCGACCACGTTGTTGAAGTGCATCAGGCCGTTCGGCGTTTCTTCGGGAAACGCAATGATGGCTGCCTTGAGGCCCAGCTCCTTGAGCCGGGTTTCGAGGTACACTGCGGCGCGCCGCGCGCCGCCGGTGCCGGCATCGCGTGGACTGATTTTGAGCAGCTCTTCCACCTCGGCCATTGCTTTCGTGCCATCAAAGCCGGTGATGGCGGGTTTGCAGCCGGCAATCAGTGCGCAGGCCAAGGCCGCGGCGACGATTTTCCAGGCTTTGGAAAAACAGACTGATTTTTTTCCAACCATTGGAAACTCCGGCTTACTCGCTGCCGTCGGTTTTGGACTTGCCGCTTTCCTTGATTTTTTCGACGAGTTCTTCGCAGAGTTTCGGGTCTTCCAGCAGCGCCTTGCGGGCGCCTTCGCGGCCCTGGCCGAGCTGCTGGCCGTTATAGGAAAGCCACGAGCCTTTTTTCTCGATCAGGCCGCTGTCGGTTCCGGCATCGATGATCGATCCGGTCCACGAAATGCCTTCGGCGTAGAGAATGTCGAATTCCGCCACGGTGAACGGCGGGGCCACTTTGTTTTTGACGACTTTCACTTTGGTGCGGCTGCCGTACACGGTGCCCGCTGTGTCTTTGAGCTGGCCGATGCGGCGGATGTCGAGACGAACAGAAGAATAAAATTTCAGCGCGCGGCCGCCGGGCGTTGTTTCCGGGCTGCCGAACATGACACCGACTTTTTCGCGGATCTGGTTGGTGAAGATGCAGCAGCAGTTGGTGCGGGCGATGGCGGAGGTGAGTTTGCGCAGCGCCTGCGACATCAGGCGGGCCTGCAGGCCAACGTGCGACTGGCCCATCTCGCCGTCGAGTTCGGCGCGCGGCGCGAGCGCGGCGACGGAGTCGACAACGACGACGTCGAGCGAGCCGCTTTTGACGAGGGTTTCGCAGATGTTAAGGGCCTCTTCGCCGGAGTCGGGCTGGGAAACGAGCAGGTTGTCGAGGTTGACCCCGATTTTCTTGGCATAGCCGGGGTCGAGCGCGTGTTCGGTGTCGATGAATGCCGCCGTGCCGCCCTCTTTCTGGACGTTGGCGATGATGTGGGACACCAGGGTGGTTTTCCCGGAGGATTCCGGACCGTAGATTTCGATGACGCGGCCTTTGGGCACGCCGCCGATGCCGAGCGCGATGTCGAGTGTCAGCGCGCCGGTGGAAATTGCGGGAATTTTTTTCGGACCGGATTCGTCGCCGAGCCGGACAATGGCGCCGTCGCCATACTGTTTTTTGATTTCAGCCAGCACTGTGTCGAGGCTGACGGTTGTGTCTTTTTTATCGTTTTTAGCCATGCGGGAGAGCCTACACGGCCCACGGAAATGTTCAAGCGAAGATCGCCGGGCCTGTAATCCTTATTCACAGAAGCGGCGGCGAATGAACAGGGCCAGGCCGGCCACAACGGCAATCAGTCCGGCTCCGGCCGGTTCGGGAATCACCGAGCCCACTTCGATAAAGACGTCCGGGGTATCCATTATGGCGAGTTCTTCAATTTTCACCTGCGCCTGATTTAAATCATAAAGTAAAGCGTTCTCGGTTTTAATAAAGCCGGAGACCTTTGCCCATCCGTAATAATAGCTACCTACAGTTCCGGCAGAAATACGGAATCCCAGGTAACCGGTGGTCGTGGTATACGTGTCTCCCGGCGTTGAATCATCAATTTTGTACAGAAGGTTCCCTCCGCCGAACCCGATGCGGTCATCCACAGTCGATCCGAGTGAACGATAACTCAGATGGAACCCATCCGTGGCACTGCCGTCCACCTTCACATATTCTTCGATATTGCGATCGCCTGTATTGCTGTCCCGATTGCGAAAAGCCAGCAGCCAGACATCGTTCCCCGCCGGATTTGACGTGGAAACCTCTCCGACAGTATTGATATACAAATACTGATATTCAGAGCTCTTATCATTACTCAACGCCGTCGTCGCGGTGTAATCCGTGGCGTTATAATACGTGGTCCCGTTATATACCGGAGCAGCCTGCGACAATGCAGAAGCCAAAACCAATTCTCCCCAAAGCATCCATTTCATTTTCATAGATGCCGGGTTTAGCAGTTTCAGCCCTGGCTCAGATATCTTTCGTTGATAAATAAGCTATTTAAGGTGACGAATCTCCTGTTTTGGGTGACGAAATGCTTATCAGCTGGACCAGCGGCGCAGGCGATAAGTTAAAAATCCGACTCCTGCCCCAAAAAAGAGCATCAATGCGGATGCCGGTTCGGGAACAGCCTGAACAGAACTTACCATATAGTTGCTTGCTCCCTCAGCATACATAAGAAAGATCCCTTCCGTATCAAAATCAAAAGGATTAATTGATGCCGGAACAGAAGCATCTGAGAACAGATTCGTATTTGAGGAGGATAAGGACAATGTTAAAACGTCCAGCCCCAATCCTTCAACCGGAGTTCCCAGCGTTCCCTGTCCATGGTAAAAACTAAATACAAGCTTATCTGATCCATAGCTGTCGTTGACCACCTGAAAAAGCGGAAGATACCCTTCATTTTCATCAACTGACCCCCCAATGGTTTCCGTGCCGTTATCCATCCAGAAGCTTAGAAGGCAATTCGTATATTCTATTATCGAACCATACGATATCCGTTCCACGGCGGTCGCCAAATCATACGTTATCGATCCGGTCCACGTCTGACCCACCGAATAGGTGGTGTCCGTCACATTGGATAACGAGGTGCTAATTGATGTTATTTCTGTAGAAAAACTGTATGTGACCGGGGCGGCCCAAACCGGTGTTGAACTTAAGAACAGCAGATATATCCATTTGGCTTTCATGATTTTCCTTTTTGTTATAGACCCTCGTTATCAGAGCGGATGCAGCCAGCGCCAGCATGGCCATCAGAATAAAGGCCAGAACCCATTTCATCTTTGCGTCCTCGTTTCTTTAAGAAATCGGCATGACTTCATCAGAAAAAATCCGGAAATCCAACCCGCGGTTGCTGAACTCAAAAAAAATGTTGATGAAATCATGTTTTTCGATGATGAATCAACGGTCGCTTTCATGTGCAAATCTTTCGAAACCCTGAATTTCAATCCCGTTGCCATAGAAACAGGATGCCCTTTCAAATTATCTCAAATCCTGTCGATGTGCAGAAAACCGCCATCGACTAACCGCAGAGCAAATGCGGACAAAGAGTGACGGTTTCTGCGCAACGAACAGGCCCTGTATGTGCCGGGAGACAGACGGAGATGAGCCGCCTGATCCAATGATCTGCTTTCCTGCATCCTGCATAAGG
Organism: Kiritimatiellales bacterium; assembly: GCA_050253185.1. GTDB lineage: Bacteria > Verrucomicrobiota > Kiritimatiellia > Kiritimatiellales > Tichowtungiaceae > Tichowtungia. The sequence continues at coordinate 19,099 of JBFWJN010000024.1, forward strand.
TTTTTCCTTCATTCAGCGGCCCGCTTCCCCAGCAATGATCGGACGAGCCGTTCTGTTGACTGCTCTTTACAAAAAGATCGGCACGGGCACCCGGTACTTGGTCTGCAGCCCCGTAGGGTGCCCGGCCGATTTATGTTTCTGAAAGAACAGCAGCTCTATTGCTCCGGGCCGGTTCCTGCTGACCCAGGTCCTCCGACTGCATGTGGATCAACGTGGCAAAAGAGTGCAGGCAGACCAGTGCATTGGGAACCGCATCCGACGGCAACTGTCGGCAGTGTTCAAGCCGATGCAGCATCCGGCCGCAGACCTGTTTGTAGATGTGCATTACGTTATCCTCTTCAAGCAGGAGCGAAATATACTGATGGAACGGGCATCCGGCATCTGAAAGATCCCAGGCGGTTCTTATACCCGGGCACCAGAGCGGGAAAACATGGCCGAAAAAACAACCTAATGCCGTCTGCAGATCGGTCGTTTTCCGGCATCGATAGTTCCCGTGGCGGCACTCATATTGCACTGAATCGTAGGAAATATTCCATGAGCCCAGCATATCGGAAACCTTCCGGATCCCGAACGCCAGCGGGCAGCAGACAGAATCCTGTTCCTGCAGCGGGCATTCCGGACATTGAAGAAACGTCAGTTTCACCCAGGCAGATGCACCATCCCCGGCCGGAACAGGTTCACACACTGAGATCTGATCCAGTGAAAGGACCTGGTTATCCGAAACGGTAATCTGAAAACTGAACCCGTTATTTTCCATTATATTTTCCCTCACTGTCCAATGATGAAAAACCTGATTGGCACAACTGTCAGAAACGCTGCTTAAGGCGGGCGAGCCAGGCAATACCGCCGCCGAACAAGATCAGCAGGAGGGTCGTCGGTTCGGGCACGGACTGTATGCTTCCTCCGGTGTAAAGCGCGGAAAGATCCCACTGCTCTTCATCCACCGCGACTCCATTGATCAGAATTTCGTCAAACGTCCCGCTGATGCCACCGCTCCAATCAAACAGGTCGAAAACGGCTCCGTTGGTGACGCTGCCGGACAAGGATATGTCAAGTGTTCCGCCATTCAGCTGCGCAAGCCCTTCGACAAGAAACCTGTCCGAAGCGGACATAGACAGGCGACTGCCGGCATTAAAGTCCAGATTCCCGCTTATGGCTGTGCTCCACACATCCAATTCACCGTTAACCGTCAGATCCCCGGAAACCAGACAGGAGGAAATGCTCAACACTCCGGAATTCCAGGTGAAATCATTTGCATCAAAGGCCGTATAAAGGGTCAGAGTCCCGCCATCCAAAACGACCTGTGCATCATCCGCAATGTCTCCCAGCTCATTGCCGGCATACCAGGTCCCTCCGGTCAGCACATGAATTTCCCCGCCGGTAAGCGTCTCAAACGGATTCCATGCAAAAGCGCTCAGATTCACCGTTCCTCCGCTCACATCAAGGAAATGGGTTATATTATTCTGCCCGGTTATATTGAGAGTTCCGGATACAACATCGATCTGACCTGCTCCGACGCCATCAACGGTCAGAGTCCCGCCGGCTACATGAACATGCTCGTTATCCTGAAAGGACGGCTGAGTCTCAGCCAGTTCCACCGCGGCCCCGGTCTCAATATATAAATCTTTTGAGCTCAGAGACAGGCTGGTGTCAAAATAGGTCGTATCGTGTGCGCCGCCCTGCAGATGCACGCCTCCCTCCGCAAAGGAAAAATTTCCGGCAATCACATCTGTGGAATAAAGCGTACCGCCTGACAGCGCCACTGCACAGCCGGCGTCCAGAGCCTTTAAATAATCTCCGGCATACCAGGCACAGCCGTTTTGCACATCGATTCCACCGGAAGAAAAACCGTGCAGGCCTCCCTGCAGCGTTCCCCCGCTCATCACCGCAGTTCCGCCATCGACAGCTATACTGCTGCCATAATTTACGGCTGAAGAATTATTATAGGAATACAGATAACCGCTGGAGGAAACAGTGATCAAAGCAGATGCTTCAATAAACGTATTTTCGCCGAGAA